>NZ_JAWRXV010000010.1:0-255282 GCF_046534875.1 Paraburkholderia sp. SIMBA_054
ATGCAGCCGTCCTTGCGGATCAGCCATTCGAGATCGCCTTTCGGGTTCTCGTACTCGGTGAAGCGCATCACCGTCCACGAATGCTCGGTGAGATCGCGCGGGTTGTCGTAGACGCCCGTCGTGATGCCGACCTCGTCGCGCAGGTCGTTCCACTCCATGCACGCTGTCTGGCACGCCTTGCAGCCGATGCACTTGGTCACGTCGATGAGTTTCGCGACCGTGCCCGTCACCGGCTCGCGCACCGACGTCGGCTGCACGGTCGTGGCGGAGAGGCGTTTGATATCGAGCGATTGAAATGCCATGACGCCTCCCTATGCCTTCTCGATTTTCACGAGGAACGACTTCGATTCCGGCGTCTGCGAATTTCCGTCGCCCACGGCAGGCGTCAATGTGTTGGTGATATAGCCAGGCTTCGTGAGCCCCTTGAAGCCCCAATGCAGCGGAATGCCGACCGTCTGCACCTTCTTGCCATCGATCATCAATGGCTTGATCCGTTTCGTCACGACCGCGACTGCCACGATGTATCCGCGCTTGCTCGACACCTTTACGCGATCCCCGGCGACAACACCAATTTCTTTCGCCAGGTCCTCGCCGATCTCCACGAACTGCTGCGGCTGCACGATCGAATTCAAACGTGCGTGCTTGGTCCAGAAGTGGAAGTGTTCGGTCAGACGATAGGTAGTGCCCGTATGCGGGAATTCCGGTGACTTGCCAAGCGCCGCACGATCGTCGGGAAATACGCGCGCAGCCGGGTTACTCGTCGCCAGTGGATTGTTCGGATGGAAGGTGTTGTAGCCGAGCGGTGTCTCGAACGGCTCGTAGTGCTCGGGGAACGGCCCTTCGTTCATCGCATCGCGTGCGAAGAACCGCGCGACGCCCTCCGCGTTCATGATGAACGGATTCATGCCGTTCTCGGGCGGCTCGTCGATCTTGAAGTCGGGGATGTCGGGCCCGCTCCAGCTCGTGCCGTTCCATGCAATCAGCTTGCGCTTCGGGTCGAACGGCTTGCCGCTCAGGTCGCACGACGCGCGGTTGTACAGCACGCGCCGGTTCGCAGGCCATGCCCATGCCCAGTTCAGCGTCTGGCCGATGCCCGTCGGGTCGCTATTGTCGCGCCGGCCCATCTGGTTCCCGTTCTGGGTCCATGCGCCGCAGAAGATCCAGCAGCCGCTCGTCGTCGTGCCGTCGTCCTTCAGCTGCGCAAAGCCGGCCAGCTGATCGCCCTTCTTGACCAATACTCTGGATGCACCTTTCGGGTCCGTGATGTCGGCGAGTGCGCGGCCGTTGTACTCCATTGCGATCTCTTCGGGCGTCGGGCTGTCGGGGTCTGCGTACGGCCAGTCGAGCTTCACGATCGGATCGGGATACTTGCCGCCCTGCTCCACATACGCCTTGCGCATGCGCAGAAATAGACCCGACATGATTTCCAGATCGCTGCGCGCCTCATCGGGCGGTTGTGCGCCTTGCCAGTGCCATTGCAGCACGCGGCTCGAACTGACGAGCGAACCGCGTTCCTCCGCGAAGCAGTTGGTCGGCAGCCGGAACACTTCCGTCTGGATCTTCGATGCATCGACGTCGTTGTATTCGCCGTAGTTCTTCCAGAACTCCGAGGTTTCCGTCGCGAGCGGGTCCATGATGACGAGCCACTTCAGCCTCGCGAGGCCCGCCGACGTCTTCGCCTTGTTCGGCGCGGCCGCGAGCGGATTGAAGCCCTGGCAGATATAGCCATTGACCTTGCCCTGATTCATCAGCTCGATCATCTGCATCAGGTCGTACGGCTTGTCGAGC
This sequence comes from Paraburkholderia sp. SIMBA_054, assembly GCF_046534875.1. NCBI lineage: Bacteria > Pseudomonadati > Pseudomonadota > Betaproteobacteria > Burkholderiales > Burkholderiaceae > Paraburkholderia > Paraburkholderia sp. SIMBA_054. The sequence goes on from NZ_JAWRXV010000010.1 coordinate 1,789, forward strand.
TTCGGCAGGTAGTCGTAGCCCCAGTTGTTATCGGCCGTCGCGGCAGCGCCCCACCATGACTTCATCATGCTGACGAAAAACGCGCGGTAGTTCCTGTAATAGCTCAGCTGGTTCGGCCGTAGCGGTTGCGCTGCGCGCTTCTTGATATAGCCGTCGAAATCCTGCTCCGGCTCGGTCGGCAACGTCATATAGCCGGGCAGCGAGTTCGACAGCAGCCCGAGATCGGTCAAGCCCTGGATGTTCGAGTGGCCGCGCAATGCGTTCATTCCGCCGCCCGCGATGCCGATATTACCCAGCAGCAGTTGCACCATCGCGCCCGTGCGGATCATCTGCGCGCCGACAGAGTGTTGCGTCCAGCCGAGCGCGTAAAGAATAGTGCCAGCACGGCCCGGCGTTGAGGTAGTCGCGAGCGTCTCGCAGACGTGCAGGAACTTCTCCTTCGGCGTGCCGCAGGTCTTTTCGACCATCTTCGGCGTATAGCGGGAATAGTGCTGCTTGAGCAGGTTGTACACACAACGCGGATGCTGCAGCGTCATGTCGACCTTTGCATAACCGTCGTCGCCGCGCTCGTAGTCCCACGTCGTCTTGTCTGGGTACTTGTGGGCGTTCGCGTCGTAGCCGGAGAAGATGCCGTCGTTGAACGTAAAGTCTTCACGGACAATGAACGCAAAGTCCGTGTAATTCTTCACGTACTCGTGCTGGATCTTGTCATTGGTCAGCAGATAGTTGATCACGCCACCAAGGAACGCGATGTCGGTGCCCGTGCGGATCGGCGCATAGAAGTCCGCGATCGACGCCGTACGCGTAAAGCGCGGATCGACGACCATCAGCTTCGCCTTGTTGTGCGCCTTCGCCTCGGTCACCCATTTGAAACCGCACGGGTGCGCCTCGGCCGCATTGCCGCCCATCACCAGAATCACGTCCGCGTTCTTGATGTCGACCCAATGGTTCGTCATCGCTCCACGGCCAAACGTCGGGGCAAGACCTGCCACCGTCGGGCCGTGTCAGACACGCGCCTGGTTGTCGAACGCAAGCATCCCCATGCTGCGGATGGCCTTGTGCGTCAGATAGCCGACCTCGTTGCTGGCCGCCGACGCCGCCAACATGCCCGTGGTCAGCCAACGGTTGACCGTTTTGCCGTCTTCCGTCTTCTCGATGAAGTTCGCGTCGCGGTCTTCCTTCATCAGCTTCGCGATGCGGTCGAGCGCGTCGTCCCACGAGATGCGTTGCCACCGATCGGAACCGGCCGCACGATACTCGGGATACTTCAGACGGCTCGGGCTATGGATGAAGTCGATCAGGCTCGCCCCTTTCGGGCACAACGTGCCGCGATTGACCGGGTGGTCCGGGTCGCCTTCAATGTGAATGATGCTGGCAGTCGCGTTCTTCGCGCCGTCGCCGAGGCCGTACATCAGGATGCCGCAGCCGACGGAGCAATAAGGACACGTGTTGCGCGTTTCGGTAGTACGAGCCAGTTTGTACTGTCGGACTTCGGCGAGCGCGGGTTCCGGCGAGAAGCCCATCAGGGCCAAACTCGATCCGGCCAGCGTGCTCGCCGTCACCTTCAGAAACTGACGGCGGGACATTTGCAACATGGTCGCCTCTCGTCTGGTGCTTGAGCAAGTGGCGAAAGTATATGTCGCTTCTCGTATCGCGTATTTGGAGGGTACGTGGCCACTTCCTTGCGTGCCCAACGACTCAACTTCTATTTCCGTGGCTCGAGTTCATGTCGCAGTCCGCGTCGAGTCGTTGACCGCGTTGAAGCATGCTGTATCGCTATATGATTCTTCCGAGCAAGCCTGAAAGGCTTACCCAGTAAGGTTTCGAGCGAGTGTTCGTTCCTACCGTCGCGCGCTGCTCCGCGTTTGTCGCTTCAATGCACCATCAAAATGGGCTGATCCCTGACATACCCCCGTCTACTGCCAGATCGGCGCCCGTCATATACCGCGATGCATCCGACGCGAGAAAGAGGATGGCTGCAGCAATTTCATCGGGCTTGGCCGGCCGCTTCATCGGAATGACATTCGACCATTGCAGCAGTTGTGCGTTGGATATTCCCAATGTATCGAAGATCGGCGTATCCGCAACCCCGGGTGAAATGCTGTTGACGCGTATGTCGTGCTCGACGAACTCGGCGGCAAAGCTCTTGGCGAGCGAAACCACCGCTGCTTTCGACGCACAATACGCAGAGAAATGCTTCGTGCCCTGATTGGCCGCAAGCGACGCAACAAGGATGATCGATGCAGGTCGAGCGAGAAACGGCAGCGACTCGCGTACAGTCGCGTAGACTGCGCCAACATTGACGTTGAGCACGTCGGAGAATTGCTCCCACGTCGTCTCGCGCACGGGTGTTTGCCGGGAAATGCCGGCATTCGCGACCACCACGTTTACATCGCATTGAAAATGGCGAACTGCGCTCTCGTATAGCCTTTGCATGTCTTTCGGGCTTGCGGCGTCTGCGACGACAGCCAAAGCGTTCTCACCGAGCTTCTTCGCAGCCTGGGCTAGTTTGTCCGCATTACGCCCGCTGATCACCACGCGCGCGCCCTCGGATACGAATCGTTCGGCGGTTGCGAAGCCAATGCCACTGCTGCCACCTGTCACCACAGCCAAAGCACGCTTGAGTAGCATTGCCTCATCCTCGCAAATTGACGACTAGTGCGCGGCCTGCCTGGATCGCGCGCGTCGTATGGCCTTTACCGTGCAAATCACCTGCAATGAAAACGGCGCCCGCCGCGAAGCGTTGCGCACCGTCACTGCTCCCCACAACAATTTCGAGCTCCCCTGCGAGCACAACCACATATTGCCTGGACGGTGGATTGTGCCAACCGAGGAAATAGTCACTGTCGAACTCGTGCAAGAGTACGCTCTCGCACGCTTGCGGCGAAGACAGCGACACGGTAATGCCCATGAAAGACACTGGGCTAACCTCAAAAGCCTTGATGTGCCTGAATAGCGAGTGTCCGTCGCCGCTGGTGTATATCTCGATGCATTCCATCATTTCTCCTTTTGCTAGAAAACGAACGCACGTGGATGACCCGTCAATACCCGCAACGACTCGCCATGGATTGAGCCGAGAAGAAATGTGTCGTCCAGCTCCATGCTGTGCGCGGCCATTCCGTTGGCCAGTGCGGCCCAGGCCGCGTGTACCGGGTCGGACCGGCCGTGCAGCGTTGCGCCACCGGGGATCGGCCGTGCGGTAGCCAGCATGCGAACTGGTCGGCTCGAATCCAGAGTGGAACCGTGCAGCGCGATGGCAATGTAGTCAATGAAAAATGCTTGGCGCGCTCGGCCACGACGGGTGGCAGCGCGTCATATTCGAGGCCGGCGCGGAAACGGCCGAATGTCTGCGCCACGGTTGACTGCACGCGGGGGGCGTGCGTTGGTATGACCATGAAGCATTACCTCCCAGTACCGCCTCGCGCGGGCTATTCGGGACATAGTAACGAGTCGCTGTTGCATTATAGCTAGTGCTTCATCGCGGATCGGGTTGCCGCCGGCATGAACAGACCCGGCCGGGTCGGCTCAGTCAAAGTCCGCCACTCTGCACTATCATGGTGGACTCAGGAGGGCGCACATGTGTACCTGCGAAGCCAACCCGCACGACGTTCGTCGTGCACGAATCAGGCAGTCATAGCCGACATGCGAAACGCGCGATACGGCAAAGGCCGGTTGCTGATCGTCACGGCGTTCGCGTTGTCCGCGTCCGTGTTCATCAACGGCTGTCAGTCGTCGGCCACGCCGGCCGTGACCGCACCGGGGCAGATCGCCACTGACGACGCTGCACTCGCCGCCCGGGTGAAGCAGGCGCTCGTCGCGGACGCGGGGTTGAGATCGTTGCCGATCAGCGTCGCGACGTATCGAGGCGTCGTGCAGTTGTCAGGCTACGTGGATTCAGAAGTGCAGATTCAGAAAGCGCTTGCCGTGACGCGCGGCGTGCCGGGGGTGCAATCCCTGAGCAACGATCTGCACCTCAGGACGCAATGACGCGCCTTTGCCGGAAACGGATGACGAACGCATTCAGTTCACCGCCAATGCAGTGATTAACCGCCCCCAACATGTGTCTGATCACTAGTGATTTCGACCAGGCGTTGACCTTCTTTGCTGTCCTCGACTCTCCAGCCTCGCGCGCTTAACGCTGCCCGTATGTGATCGGCTCTTTCCCAATCCCGTCCAGATCTGGCCCGCTCGCGTTCGCTGAGTAACACGCGAATGTCTTCCGGAATATCAGACACAACAGGTTTCCATTCGCGCAAACCGAGACCAAGCACAGTATCAAAACTGTCCACGGTTGCTCTCAGAGTCGCGGGTGGCAGGTTACTCCTGGTTAGCTCCCAAAGTACGGCAAGCGCCCTCGGCAGATTCAGGTCCTCGTTCACCTCCGCGTCGAAGCGGGCGGCGAATTCCGGATGGACGCGACCTGCGTCCGGCCAGGTCGAATAGAGATGGCGCAGCCGGTTCAATGCCGTCTGTGCGCCATCGAGAGACGCCCAGTTGAAGCGCAGATTGCTCCGGTAATGGGCTGTCAGGCACAGATAACGGTAGGCGAGCGGATCGATGCTTCGACGCTGCAAGGTCTGAAGACGAATGAAATGCCCGCTCGACTTTGACATCTTCGTGTTCGTATCGAGCGTCAGAAAATGTCCGTGCATCCAGAAATTCGCAAGCCGCGTGCCGTATGCCGCTTCCGTCTGCGCAATTTCGTTGTTGTGATGCACGGCGATATGGTCTTCGCCGCCGCAATGGATATCAAACCATGTGCCGAGGTATTTCGCAGACATGGCCGAGCACTCGATATGCCAACCGGGAAAGCCGCGACCCCACGGGCTCTCCCATTCCATCTGCCGGCTGACTTCGGGCGGACTGAATTTCCACAAGGCAAAGTCGGTGACGTTCTTCTTCGCGCCGAGCGCGACCCGCTTCCCCGCGTGCAAACCTGCGCGGTCTAGCCGCGCGAGATAGCCATAATTGTCCTGCTTACTGGTGTCGAAGTAGAGACCGTCGCCCGTCCGATACACGTAGCCAGCTCGTTCGAGCTCGCCAATGAACGCGATCTGTTCGGTGATGTGATCGGTCGCACGGCACCAAACCGTGGGCTCCAGCAGGTGGAGGGCGTGCCAGTCCGCGACGAAGGCGTCGGTGTAGCGTCGAGCAATCGCCCACGCTGATTGCCCGGTTCGCTGGCTGCCTGTCTCCATCTTGTCTTCGCCTTCGTCGGCATCAGAAGTCAGATGGCCGACGTCAGTGATATTGACGACGTGCCGGACCTCGAAGCCGTTACGCATCAGTACGCGGCGCAGGATGTCCTCGAACACGTAGGTTCTGAGATTCCCGATGTGCGCATAGTCATAGACGGTGGGTCCGCAGCAATACATGCCGGCCCGACCGGCGTGGATTGGCGTGAACGGGCGCACGGTACGCGACCAGGTGTCATACAGCGCAAGCGGCATCGAGTCTCTCCATCCCGAAGGCATACGGCCAGAAAACAGAAAGGCCGCCGGTTTTGCAACGGGCGGCCAGAAGGCGTTGGCTTCAACGTATAGCTAGATCGCTAGACGCAGCCTCCCCCCGGCACGTTCTGACAACATGCACGGATCAGCAAAGCGAGGAGTTTGGCGTGACTAGACATGTCAACAATCCTACCGTCTGTTGGCTGCGCAGGTCAATACCGTCGAATGGGTGGTCTCGGTGACGACTTGCGAACGACTGATCATTGCCAATCCGGGAATTCACATCATTGGAAGGGTCTCGGATTGGAGGTGATCGTTATCGTTCGGATACCTACCGATCAAATTCGCGAACGTCATTATGCTCGGCTTTGCCGGTTCAGGTGGGATGCGAATGGAGAACTAGGGACGCATCGACCGCTGTACCGTCGTGCCGCAGACGTATTGGTGCCAGATGGCGCGCATGCAGTGGGGGTGTGTAGCGCGGCGCCGCTATTCAGCGGTGGCATAAAAGAGATGCCGGTTGCGATCGGTAAATCAACGAAAAGAGGCCAGAAAAAAGGCCTGTTCGCGATGTAACCGCGCGCACATGCCCGATAGAATTTGTTACGTATCGTCACGCGTCCGATACCTGTCGGATCGCTTTCTCACATCGGATTTCCGGTTAATTCAGCATGACACGGCTTGCACGGCACTACGTCCCAGAACAACCGCAGCACGTTATCTTGCAGGGGCTCACGGGGCCCGCTTTCCTGGACGAAGGAGACTACCTGTACTTCCTCGCCTGCCTGGCAGACGCAGCGCGCGTCGCCGATCTGGCAATCCATGCGTGGGTGCTCATGCCTGACGCGGTACAGTTCCTCGTCACGCCTTCATACGAATCGAGCGTGGCCATGGCGATGCAGGCGGTCGGCCGCCGCTATGTCGAGACCTTCAACCGCCGCCACGGACGCCGCGGTACGGTGTGGCGAGGCGGTTACTGCGCAACAGTGATTGAGCCCGACCGGTATTTTCTGTTCGCGAGCCAGGTCATTGATCATGCGCCGGCGCGCAACCGCCTTGTGGCAGAGCCGGGAAACTACCGGTGGTCGAGCTACACGCATCACATCGGGCTGCGTGCCGATAGCTTCATCAAGGACCATCCGCTCTACCGGTCGCTCGGCAATACACCGCTCGAGCGCCACCAGGCCTACCGCGATTTGAGCGCACAGCCCCTTGACGAACTCGAGGTCAACAACCTGATGGAGTCGACGCTCAAGGGCTGGGTGCTCGGCAGCGCCGCGTATTGCGAGTGGGCGGCGCAGACAGCCAACCGGCGTTTGATGCCCCTGCTGCTGCGCGACCGCCCGCCCAAGGTTCGCACGACACGAGGTGTTGCACACGTGGGCTAATCAAAAGAAAAACAGGCAAGGAAACCTTGCTTGTTTGAGAGGTGCTACGTCAGGTCAGAGCGTTTCAATCCGCTTGGCCGGTGTCGCGAAACCACTCTGTCCATCGCGTTCATCGTCGAACGCGATGGGCGCACTGGAATACGCGGTCACGTCGACCGGTCTGTCCTTTTGCCCGAGCCGGACTTGAATCTCCTCATCCTCGGGGTAGAAGAGTTCATGGCAGTGTAGGCATTCCTGCATGGTGACTGGGCGTGCCGCCACACTTCCTGTTTTTCATTTTCCGTACGACGTTGAGACAAACTACTGGGCCATCGAGCCTCGAACTACCGCAGCCGACATAAAGCAGCTATTCGAGTGACCGCCCTTTCAATCGATCCGATGACCGGCCATGGCCAATCACTGCCTCATGCGAACGGCACGGACTACCCGATACTCGCACGGCCGCGACCGGCAGCAGGCGACTCCCTTTGAGTCGCTCAATGCTCGCCTTACTGTCTGCCTCCGCGACAACGTGAGATGCTCGCCGACGACCCATTGGCCCCGCACTCCGTCACAGGAACGTCGGCGACGGCGTCTGCCACCTGGGAAAGCGACTCTGTTTCGACAGGCTCGATGGTAGCGGCGAGACCAGTCGCCATTCTGGCATGGTGTTCGAACAAGGCTTTAAGTTCAGGGCGCAGTCCATCGCCGCGTTGGGCTGCGAGCGCGTGAAGCGAGAGAAACGGCAACATGATCGGACTCCAGTCAATGAAGGACAGGCGAGCCCTACGCCGATGACCGAATTGACGACCGGGCGCCCGCAAGATACACGCGATTCGAGCGCACCATTCTTCGTCCGACGACCTCGTCTGCTGTGCGATCGCATGGACACGATATGGCAGTGGCTCGGCGCAGAAACCCCGATTCTTGCTGCCTGATTGCTGTGAACACAAAGTAACGCGTAACGCGAACTGCTATGCCGCTTGTCGTCCTTGCATACTCCGGCGTAATCCACATCAGCCGAAACAACACGCGTGAAGAACCGCGTCGCCATAAGCCGCGCGTCGGTTTGACGAGTGTTGCAGCAAGAAACGGGGGGCAGCCGACTGCTTACGCCAATATCGTTCAGGCAGAGGGAAGCGATTGCGTTTCTCTCTCCCAACTTCAGTCAATGAGGAATCACCATGTCGAAGGAAGATGACAACAAGGCCGTCGTGGGCCGCTGGTTCACCGATTTTTGGGGCAAGACATGCAATCTCGACATCGTCGATGAACTCGCCGCGCCCGACATGCTTCTTCAATACTCACTGCACGAACCGCGGCGTGGCCACGAGGACATCAAGGCATTCATGACCGGATTCCGCGAAGCTTTCCCGGACCTCAACTTCTGGGGCGCCGCCGATCTCATCGCCGAGGGAGACTATGTAGTTGGCCGCTGGGAGGGTGGCGGCACACATACCGGTCCGGCATTCAGCGATTTCCTCATCGGATCGTTGCCTGCTGCGACCGGTCGGAAAATGCACTTTACCGGCACAACCGTGCTTCGGCTCAAAGACGGCAAGATAGTTGAAGAAATCGGGCTGGACGACGGCGTGACAGCGCTGCAACAACTTGGACTCATCAACGCAGCAGCGTGATCTAAGGCGCAGCGCCTCCGCAGTCTTCAAGCAACGCTTTGCACACCAACACCACAACGACAACAGGCCGGGCGCGTCCCGGCCTGTTCCATCGGGATGGCGCTAACCGTGAAGGTCAGCCTTGAGGCAACGAGGGGGCGTTCGAAGCGACAGCATCGACCGTCCCCTGGCCGACTGCTGCCCCCCGCAATTGGCCATAGCCGCCCGACGCTGTACATCAGCGACATGTTGAAAGTCAACCAAGGCGAGCCAGAACCTACTCCGAATAGAAGCCCGAACCCACCAGGCCTGGCACTCCGTCGATCTTGACTGCCTTCACATAGGTCCATTTATGCGATGGCTGACTCTGCCCCGGTCTCAGGAACATGTAGTCAACCCAGCCCGATCCCTTCGTTTCGACTGTCTGGATCATGGCGTCATGAAACGGCTTGCCGTTGGTATCTTTCTGACCGCTGACGTTGGTCCCCTCACGGGCTGGGAAGGCGGGATTTAACAAGACGTTTTCCTTCAGATCGTAAACGAACAGATAGGTGTCGCCGTGGAACCACTCGCTGCCTTTGATTCTGAACTCGGAAAACGCGACCTTGCCTTTACTTCCGATCAACGCCGCGGCTTTGTCGACCAATGCTTCGGTTTGCTTTGCTGTCTCGGACGTCGGGGGAGATGCCTGAGAAAATGCAGGCGACGCGGCGCAGAATAATCCAACCAGTAGCAATATGCTGGTAACGAGAGCTTTACCGTTCATAGCAGTATCTCCAGCGGCTGTTCTGTACATCGGTCGCTCTTCCGCGCCTGAAATGGTGATATTGGGTCTGTGCGGCCTCTGCGCGTGACCGCATTGCCGGTTCCATTTCCTGGGCGTGGGCCGCTTCAATGGCTGTTCAGCTGTCGCGGATGACGACCGCAAATCAGAGCCGTTGGCGCCAGGCTCGACGAGCACCGCACAAGAGCGGACTATGGAAGTGAAGCGCCTTCTGTACGCAAAAGGCTAGTGCACGAACCGCAGCCTGGCCAGAATCGTTTTCCCGCATCAATGTCGGCTCGATAGCGGACGGTCGCGAATTGCGGAAACTGGCCGATTGCACCGGTTCAACCAACGTTTTACGTAGTAGGCGTTTGACTCGTCAATTGCAGGTTCCAGACGGTTTAACCACACGCATGACGACCCGGCAGCCACGAGCGACAGAGCGACGGGCAAATATGTACAGCGCGTGCAGTCCGCTCCAACTAGCGAGGCTGTTCGATAAACGCTTCGAACGCCGCCGCGTAATCCGGATGCCAACGAGACAAGGCAGGCCTGTTTTCTACGATATCCCCTATGGCCCATAACATGCGGCGCTCGTCGAGCGAGCGCGGCACGTCGTTATCCGGACACAGGATGTAGAAGTCGCCAGCGCTGAGGCGCTCGAGCATGAACTCGACGGTCTGCTCAGGTGTCCATGCCCCGGTGGGTTTTTCCGTCCGGTTTTTGCGAGTCAACTCCGTGAACACGAAGCCGGGAATGAGCAAATGTGCGCTTATGTTGCACCCGGGGGTGTTACGGAGTTCGTGTTGGAGCGCCTCCGTGAACGCCTTCAATCCGGCTTTCGACACGTTATACGCCGGGTCCCCAGGCGGTGTCGTAATGCCTTGCTTTGAACCCGTATTGATGACAAGCCCTGGTCGACCGCGCGTGATCATGTCTGGTACGAAAACCTGCGTGCCGTGGATTGGGCCCCACAAATTCACGCCCAGCACGCGCATCCAGTTCTCGGCGGGACCGAACATACCGCTGCCCGGTTGAACGCCGGCATTGTTCATCAGGACGTCGGTGCCGCCAAATCTTTCGACCACGGCTGAGTGCAGACGGCGGACATCGTCAATGGCACTGACATCGGTTTCGAGTCCAAAGACGTCCCGCGCGCCGCTCGCGCTCAACCTGGCGATTTCTTCCACGGCATACGCAATTCGATCGGCATCGCGGTCTGCAATGCAGATACGAAGTCCGAGCTCGGCAAACCGCTTTGCCGCAGCCAGGCCGATACCGGCCGCGCCGCCAGTGATGACGGCAACGGCTCCCTTGGTCAGAGCAGGATGAGACATTTGTCGACTTCCTTGATGAGCCCCGGGGCGCTTGCGCACCTACCGCAGCTATCCCGATGCGGTTAGGTAGAATGAAACGAGAGTAGCACGAGCGCCTTTCTCGCGTCGCTTCAAGGCGTTTCCGCCGGCACTCTCAAGTGTGCCCGCGCATCATATCGGGCGAGACTATTGAGCAACGCGAAACCTGTCTTTTCCGTTCACGTCTTTAAACATCAGTCCCGGTAGTGAATACTCCGTCCGTACGATGCCGCATTCAACGGGCAAGCTATGACATGAGCAAGCTTTCTTTACCGCGAATTGATCTGAGTGGCTGCATATGTTTGCAGCAGAATCGTTACCCATCGTGACCTTGCGCCCTTCCTCCAATGTCGAATCAATCGATTTTTCAGCGCCCGCGGCGCTGGTAGCACAGCGGCTGATTGGCGCGATCTTGACGGTGGACGGCGTAGGCGGCCGTATCGTCGAGACGGAGGCTTACGATCCCGAGGAACCAGCGTCGCATGCTTTCTGCGGGCCGACGACGCGCAACACCGTACTTTTCGGGCCGCCCGCACACGTCTACGTGTACCGGTCGTACGGCATTCATTGGTGCCTCAATTTCGTGTGCCGAGAAGAAGGTCACGGCGCCGGGGTACTGATCCGCGCGATCGAACCGTTGACCGGACTGGACACGATGCGCCAGCGGCGCGGGCTCGAACCGATCCGCCTGCTCTGTTCCGGACCGGGCCGCGTTGGACAGGCACTTGGCATCACACACCGGCACAACGGCATGTCGTTACTGGAAGCGCCTTTTCACGTCGAAGCGCCGCAAGAACCGGCACCGGTCGTGTCGGGGCCACGTATCGGCATTACCAAGGCAATCGCGTTGCCCTGGCGTTTCGGCCTGGCCGCGTCGAAGTTCTGGAGCAAGCCGTTTCCCAAGCACACTTGAACGCTCAATCTGCAAGCGACACAACTGTCATATCGCGGCAGCAATCATTTTGTCGTGGCGTCTTCGAGTATGCGCGATGTACGGGTCCGTAGACGTGGCGCCACGAAGTCGAGAAAAGCACGCAACTTGAGCGGCAGAGGCGTCTGTCCTTTATGCACGAGACTGATGGGCAACGGCGCCGACTCGAACGTGTCGAGCACGACATTCAGTGCGTTGTCACGAATCGCGTCCGCGACCTGATAAGACAACACACGTACCAGTCCAACGCCAAGCATCGCCGCCGCGATCGCCGCTTCCGCAGTATTGACTGCAAGCCGTGAACGAACGGGCACGGACACCTCTGACTTGCCGGACCCAAACACCCAGGCACGCGTGGATGCAAGCACCTCGAAGGTAATGCACTCGTGCGCCGCGAGATCGCGCGGTTTGATGGGCTCACCATGCGTTGCCAGATACGCGGGACTCGCGCAGACGACCCGGCGCACAGTTCCCACTCTCGTCGCCATGAGCGTGCTATCGGGCAGTTCTCCAATGCGGATGGCGACGTCTGCTTGCTCCTCCATCAGATGCACGACACGATCCGTGAGCACGAGGCTCACGTCGATTTCCGGATAGTGCGCGAGAAATTCCGCAACCACGGGCACGACGTGCAAGCGGCCGAACACGACGGGCGCCGTGACCACGAGTTCGCCCTTGGGGGACGCGTATTCCCCCGTCGCCGCGCGCTCGGCTTCTGCAATCTCATCGAGGATGCGCCGGCACGCCGCCACATACGAGGCGCCCGCTTCCGTCAATGAAAGCTGCCGCGTCGTGCGTTGGATAAGACGCGTCTTCAGATGCGATTCCAGTTCTCCGACCTTGCGGCTCACCGTTGCCAACGGCATGCCGAGGCGCCGCGCGGCGGCCGACAAACTGCCCGAGTCAACTACAGCGACAAGGATGGACATGGAATCAAGCCGATTCATCGGATGGCCCTATCAAAAAATGGAAGGATGATTCCCGATGTTGGGAGATTCTCTTTATAAATGCAAGCGGGTAGCCTGCAGACTGTGTGCCACGGCATCTTGCTGGACATGCCCTGAAGATCGAAATAAAAGGAGAGTGCCGTGAACGGCCTGCCAAATACATCCAATAATCCCCAGACCCACGCAGTCGCGTCACGCGCCAAAATCGTCATGATGGCGGTCATCGCCGGCGCGGTGATCACCAACATCTACTGCACGCAGCCAATCCTGCCGCTGATCGCTTCCGGCCTGCAGGTCGACCTGACCACCGTCGACCTGGTCGCCGGCGCGGCGCTGCTCGGCTTTGCGACGGGCCTCGCCTTGCTGTTGCCGCTGGGCGATCGCTTCGACCGGCGCAAGCTCGTGCTCGCGCAGATTGCGCTCGCCTTCATCTTCGCGCTGAGTTCCGCGCTTTCACCCGGCATCTGGCCGCTGATCGGAGCGTCGTTCGGTCTTGGCATCGTCAGTTGCGTGCCTCAGCAGCTCGTACCATTCGCTGCCGTCATGTCATTGCCGAGTGAACGCGGGCGTTCGGTCGGCACGGTCGTCAGCGGCATCATGGTCGGCATTCTGCTGGGCCGTACGATCAGCGGCGTGATCGGCGCGACCTACGGCTGGCGCGCCGTGTATGGCGTGGAAGCGCTGTTCATGATCCCCGTCTGGATCGCTGCCGCGTTGCTGCTCCCGCGCGGCGTGCCTTCCACCGATCTTTCCTACGGACGTCTGCTCGCTTCACTCTGGCCACTGGTTCGGGACAATCGCCCGATTCGTGAATCGATGATTGTCCAGGCGCTGCTGTGGGCCTGCTTCAACGCGTTCTGGGTCAATCTGGCGGCGCTTCTGGCAAACGGCCCGCAGCACCTTGGCAGTGCGTGGGCTGGCGGCTTTGGGATCATCGGCGCGACGGGTGCACTCGCCGCTTCACTTGGCGGTCGCGCGACAGATCGACTCGGCTCACGCACCGTCATTGCGGCCAGCATCGGCATCGTAACGCTCGCCTATGTGCTGCTCGCCGGCGCGGAGTCCTCGCTGACGTTCCTGATCATCGGGGTCATCGTGCTCGATATCGGTGTGCAGTCGGGTCTCGTGTCCAACCAGACGCGCGCCTTTGCCGTCGATCCCAAGGCGCAGGGCCGCATCAACAGTCTCTACATGACGGCCACCTTCTCCGGCGGTGCCATCGGCGTCATGATCAGCGGCTGGCTGATGACCCGCTTCGGCTGGACGGGCGTCGTGATCTTCGGCATTGCATTGGGGCTCGTCGCTTCCGCATACCACTGGCTTGGTGGCAACCGACGCATGCGAAGCGCAGCCCAATCGTGATTTCGATCATGCGATCAAGGTGAACGGGGCAACGATACGATCGCGTGGCGACCAGTACCATCGTGTAATGGTGGGGCGTATATAAGTGCGCGTTACGCAGTAGCCTCAAGGTCGATGGATTGATCCACCCGATCCATACGTCGCGGCATGCCATACACGCTCTCGACACCCCGCATTTGCTGTCGACATTGCATAGGTGTCACGTTGATACGCCTAAGGAAGACCATCCGCATATGCGTGGCATTGTGGAAACCGCATTTGAATGCAATGGTCTTCAGAGGGTCGTCAGTCCCACCCAGTATCTTTCTCGCTGCGTCCACACGAAGTTCTTCGACAAATGCGGATGGAGTCATCTGCGCATGTTTCGCAAACAGTCTCGAAAAATTTCTTCTGCTAACCGAGACGGCGCTGGCAAGCTCTTCGATCGACAGTTCATCGGCAATATGATCGGTGACGTATCGCTGTACCTTCTCGATGAGCGTGTTCTTGCCCGCGGCGGGATCGATATACGGTCTGCCCTCATGATCCATGTCCATGCCAAGACGCGTCGCGATCCGTGCAGCGAATTCATGGCCCCAGTCGTCTGCGACCTGAGATAGACAAAGATGCCAGCCCGCCGTCGCACCGGCGGATGACACCAGGTTGCCATCACGTATCAGGACTTTGTCGGGACGAATTCGAGCCAGCGGGAATTCCCGGGCCAGAGAACTCGCGTCGGCCCAACTGGCGGTGACTTCTCTACCGTTGAGCACACCTGCGTGCCCTAATAGAAACGCCCCATTGCAGATCGAGCCGATTCGCTTCGACTGAAAAGCGCGATCGCGCAACCAGTCCAGGAATTCGCGTTTCGGGCGAGAGTTCGACAAGTGCGGTCTACCCGTCACCAGCAAAACATCGACAGATGTTTGAAACGCTGTGTAGTCAAACGGGACGGAAAGCTGCATCGAATTCGAGCAAGCTATATGGCCCGCGCGCTCACCTACTAACGAAACCTGATACTGACAGGTTGCTCGCAGGCATCTATTCGCTTCGGAAAAGACATCGAGTGCGCCGGCAATATCCAACGCTTGCACACCGTCAAGCACGACAATAGCGATTTTCATTTTCCGGATCCGCACGTGTGCGACTGGAACGACATTTTCTTACGCGTGACCTACCGAGGTCGACATGATCGCAATCACGTTCGACCTTGTTGTCAAAGCTAGTCGTATAGCCTACAGATAACCACCCTACTATTGTTTGAAACCGTCACTGCAATAGGATGGACGGCTCATACCTCCGTATAGTCCGGGTGGTATGTGCGCGGAGGAAGGGTTGGCGAGCGGGTGCTTTCCAGAGAGGCATCGTCACCCGATCCGCTGAACCCATTGACTGCGCCAGTCTGGTGCGTCGAAAGGGTCCGAAAAGTACTGGGTCTCGTGCACGACCTTACTGTCATGGAACTTCATGATGCTCACGACGTATGTCGCGCGGTCCGTGTAATTGATCGTGTATTCCGTGATCCAGAGATCGCCGTTTCCCTGAATTCGCCTGACATCGAAACCAGAAGGCCGGCCGGGATGATGCCCGCGCAACGCCTGCAAATTGATTCGTCCGACAATACGTTCACCTGACTGCGGATAATCACAAACGGCATCGTCGTGATAGATATCATGTTCCAGGTCGAGATCCCCTTCGGCCGACGCGCGCCAGTGCGTATTCAAGACTTCACGAATCTGTTCCTCTTTCATCCGCCACCTCCAGCATCAGGATGTGAACTCGGTCTTTTGTAATCTTTGCCGCAAGCAACGCGTGCGCGCCCGTTGCAAGTGCGAACCCAGCGACCAATGTCAGCAGCATAGGCCCAAATGATGCACTATGAGAATCATGGCGACATCGCTCCCCGACATTCGCCGATCCGGAGAAACGCACCATCTACATCAGAGCCAAGGGCTGACGTCGTCCGAGGTGGAGCGGCGTCCGCACTCCTATCGTCCACCTGCTGGAGAATCAGGAGAATATCGTGTCTGGAGAATTCGTGGTCAGTCTGACTCGAGCGAAAGACGACACCGACCGCGCGACGGTCGCGTTCGTGGTTGCCAATGCGGCCATCGCCAGCGAGAAAGAAGTCGTCGTATTCCTGAATATCGAAGGTACTCGCCTGTCCCAGTCCGGTTACCCGGACGACCTCCATGAGGCCGGCTTCTCGCCGTGCTTCAAGAAACGCGCGCTCGACGAAGACACGCTGATCCCCGGCGCCAAAATCATTGGCGACGCGATGCACAAATTCATGGGTGACGCCTGCCCCAGTCTCAGCTACTGAGGTTCCCATGACAACTCGCAGAATGTTCATTGCCGGCGCGGCCGGCCTCGCGTCGTCGTGGGCGCTCGCTCCCGTCGCCCATGCGCAAAGCAGCAAGCCGATGCGCTTCGGCGTCGGCCCGCTGCTACCCACGACAGACGATACGAAGAAGAGCTTCGGTCCGTTCTTCGCGTGGCTCGCGAAGCAACTCGGCGTCGATTACGAACTGTCGGCCACCACCGACTGGGCGGGCATGGCCGTCGCGATGGGCTCGGGCCAGCTCGACCTCGCGTGGATGGGGCCGTGGGGCTATGTGATCGCCAACAACTCGACCGACTGCCAGGCGCTCGCGACCGTCAAGTACGACGACAAGCCGTTCTATCACGGCATCGTGATTAGCCGTCCGGATCTCCACGTGAGCCGCTTTCCGGACGACACGAAAGGTATGTCGATCTCGTTTGCAGATGTCGGCTCGACGTCGGGCTGGCTGATGCCGACCTGGTACGCAAAGGAGGTCTGGAAGATCGATCCGAAAACGTTCTGGAAGTACACAGAAGGCGCGACGCACGCGGCAAACGAGGTCGCGGTGCAGTCGGGTCAGGTCGATCTCGCTACGGACTTCGATCGCAACCGGAACGCGATGGTCGCGAAAGGCGTGATCAAGCCCGACGGCACGAAGATCGTCTGGACGTCGGACCCGTTTCCGAACGATGCGATCGTGGTGCCGCACGGTGTCCCAGCGGAACGCGTCGCCCAGATCCAGCGCATCCTGCTGTCGATCACGCCGGAACAGGCTGCGACCTTGCTGCCGCCGCGCTATACGGGCTTCGTGTCGGCAACGCACGCGTCGTACTCGATGATCGAGAAAGCCGGCATCGCTGTCGGCAAGATTCGCGCGAAGGCCTGAGATGAAACCGCCGCCCTCGTCCGCCCCGATGGGAACGGTCGGATCGGCGGCCGCGGCGGCGCTCGCGGCACTCGAGGCGAAGCACGGGCGTTTCGTGCGCCGCCTCAGGCTCGGTGCGACGCTGGCGGCCATCGCCGCGTTCTACGCGGTGTGCTTCAGTCTTGCCCACGTCGACCCGGCCCGCCTCGTCACAGGGCTGCCCAAGCTTGCAGGCTGGCTCGTGCAAGCTTGGCCGCCGCGCGTCGACGAACTGCCGCTGATCATCCAGCGCACGGCGGAGACCGTTGCGATGGCGGCCGTTGGCACCACGGCCGCTGCGTTGCTTGCGCTGCCGGCGGCGCTGTTCGCCAGCCGCAACCTGACGCCACTGCCCGCGCTCTACTATCCCGTGCGATGGTTCCTGAACATGCTGCGCGGCATCGATTCGTTCGTGTTCGCGCTGCTGTTCGTCGCTGCCGTCGGGCTCGGCCCGTTCGCCGGTGTGCTCGGCATCGCGTTCCATACGTGGGGTAGCGCGGCCAAGCTATTCGCCGATCATCTCGAGAACGCCGATCTGGCTGCCTACGATGCCGTACGCACGACGGGCGCAGGCCGCTTCACGAGCATCGCGTATGCGGTACTGCCGGACGTGCTGCCCGTGTTCGCGTCGACCGCGCTGTTCTGGCTGGAGTTCAACATTCGCGCGTCGACCGTGCTCGGCGTGGTCGGTGCGGGCGGAATCGGTCAGGAGTTGAAAAACAGCATGGACCTGCTCGATTTCAACCGGCTGTTTACGATCATCGCGGTGATCCTCGTCGTGGTCACGACACTCGATCAGATATCGGGCTGGTTGCGCAGGAAACTGGTGTGAGGGCATCGCGCGCATGAACCTGTTCACACAGCCTGCTCCTGGCCGCACTGCGCAGCGTGCTCCGCCCCTACGCGTATCGGGCGTCGACAAGCGTTTGCATGGCGTACACGTATTGCGCGACGTCAGCCTGAGCGTCGGATCGGGCGAGTTCGTCGCCTTGCTCGGCGCGAGCGGCGCGGGCAAGACCACGCTGTTGCGCTGCGTGGCGGGGCTCGACAGTATCGACAGCGGCACGATCGAAGTGGCCGGTGTTCCGGTGGCTGCCCTGCGCCGTCGGGCACGCCGGCAGGTCGCGGTGATCTTTCAGCGGTTCAATCTCGTGCAGCGTCTGAGCGCGCTCGACAACGTACTGGCTGGCCGGCTCGGTCACGTGCGCTCGTGGCGCGGCATCGCGCGCCGCTTCGAGCGTGCGGACCGGCTGCTTGCGCTCGAATCGCTCGAACGGGTCGGCCTGCTCGACTATGCGGTGCGGCGTGTTGATACGCTTTCCGGTGGACAGCAGCAGCGCGTTGCGATCGCACGCGCACTCGCGCAGCAGCCTGACCTGATCGTCGCGGATGAACCCGTTGCGAGCCTTGATCCAGGCAGCGGCGGGGAAATCCTCGCGCTGCTGCGGCGCTGCTGCGGCGAGCAGGGTGTGGCCGTGTTGTGCAGTCTGCATCAGGTTGGCTGGGCGCAGCAGTTCGCGGACCGGGTAGTCGGGCTGGCGCAGGGCGCCACGGTCATCGACGTGCCGGCCAGTGCGTTCGACGACAGACACGCGCAGCGGCTATATGCCCGCACAGCGGGAAAGGAACCTTCCACGGAACAGACATGATGAACCCTTCGCAGGTCGCGAAGCATGCGCCCGCGATTTCGTCACGTCGCTAACGGCGGACCTAGAAACTCGACACCCCATTTCGCGCCGAATTCGTTTAGCGCGTCGGGTTCGGGTCGACCGTTCGCCATGATTTCGCGGAGTTCACTAAAAAAAGCAGCTGCGTCGAACCCCGGCGTAATCAGAACGAGCATTCGCGACGGCTTGTCGTCGATGTTCGTGAACCGGTGCGTGCTTCCCACAGGCGCAACGACCGTCTCTCCCGCGTGCGCGACAACACGTCTGCCGTCGACTTCGAACAGATATCGACCACGCAGCACATGGAAAACCTGTTTCCCGCTCGTGCCGATGCTGAGGCGGCCCGAATCCGGGTTCGTCCGTGCACGCGATGAGCGTCGCCTGGTTCTCCGTCGCGGTTGGTGCGATACACACCTCGATATCGACCCCGATGGCGGGTATGGAAATAAGATCGTCGAGTTCTTTTGACTGGCTGAATTGCGCTTGCATGCTCTACCCCTCAATAAACAGGGACCGCCGGCATACGTTCGAGGCCGGCACGGTCAGCGTCGGTGAAGGACAATCGCAATGTGACTGTCAGCTATCACCTGCACGCATCGTAGAGTTGTTGAATTAGCTCAGAATGATTGTTCGGAGCCCTGCGATGCGCGGGGCTCCTTTTTTACTATCGTTTCAGATCGACACTCGCTTAACGAACCGTCGCCCGCATCCCTGCATTCAGGCGGCGCCGATACGTCGTATTCCGCGTTGCCAGCCAGTAGTACAGCGGCGAAGTCAGAACGAGGCCGATCACCCACGAAAGATCCGCGCCATCCAGATAGCCCGGTACGGGTCCCGCATACATCGGTGTGTTCATGAACGGAATCTGCACGGCAATACCGACTGCGTACGCAATCAGCGCTTGCGGATTGAAGCGTCCGTAAATGCCGCCGTCCGCCTCAAAGATCGAGTCGATGTCGTACTTGCCTTTATGGATGACGTAGAAATCGATCAGATTGATTGCCGTCCACGGCACGAGCACGACGAGCAGAGCGAGCACGAGATCGACCAGATTGCCCACGAAGTTCGTCGAAGCCCCGAGCGCCGCATAGCAGCACGCAGCAAGAATGACGAATGAGAACACCGCCCGCGTCCTGGCCGTCGGAATCCAGCGGTACGCAAAGGTCTGCACCGATGTGATCGCCGCGAGCACCGCTCCGTAGAGATTCAACGCGTTATGACTGATGACGCTGAGCAGGAAGAGCACCAGCATCGGCAAGCCGAGCGGTCCCGTCGCCTGCTTGACGGCATCCATCGCATCGACGCCGGGCGGCACGGCCAGCACGGCAACGGCGCCGAACACGAACGCGAGCGTCGAGCCGATCGTACAGCCCAGATACGTCGCCCAGAACGTCGACGCGACACGGACATTCTCAGGCAGGTAGCGCGAATAGTCGGACACGTACGGCGCAAACGCGATTTGCCAGAGCGCGGACAGCGAGACCGTCGCGAGCCAGCCGGCGATATTGAAACCGCCGCGCGTCAGAAAGTCCGCCGTCGAAACGTGCGTCAGGATGTACCAGAAGCCGATGAAGATGCCGATGCCGAGTACCCACGTCCCGATCCGGTTCAGTATGTGTATGAAGCGATAACCGACGATGCCGATCAGCCCCGAGCCCAACGCGCCGACGATGATGCCCACCGGTACGGGAACACTCGATTCGATTCCGTGCAGCGATTTCCCGGCCAGCACGATGTTGGAAGCGAAGAAGCCCACATACATCACGCCCGCGATGACCGTGACGAGCAGCGCGCCCCATGATCCAAACTGGGCGCGGCTCTGGATCATCTGCGGAATGCCCATTTGAGGACCTTGCGCGGAGTGCAGCGCCATCAGCACGCCGCCTACAGCCTGTCCCACGACAATCGCGACGATGCCCCAGAACAGATTCAGATGGAAAAGCTGGACGCCGAGCGCCCCCGTTACGATAGGCAACGGCGCGATATTGCCGCCGAACCAGAGCGTGAACAGATCACGCACCTTGCCGTGACGATCCTCGCGTGGCACATAGCCAATCGTGTGTTTTTCGATCAATTGGGAAGCTTTGCTGTCCGTGGTGGCCAAAATGCTGTCTCCTGTCTCGCGCAGCTGCGCTGCGATATTCAGCGGCTCAGGCGTGGCCCGAGCGCGCTCGTTGCTTGCATTCATCCGTTTGAATCACGCGCCGGACCTGGTCGAGAGGTGATCCGCCAGTCGCGTCAACATCGCATCGCATGCTTCGAGTTGTTCGACTGTGACGAATTCGTCCGGCTTGTGTCCTTGATCCATGCTGCCCGGTCCGCAGACCACGGCGGGTATGCCTGCCTGATTGAAGAGTCCGCCCTCGGTGCCGAATGCAACCGTGCCGAACTCACGGGAGCCACACAGCAATGCGAGCAGCTGCGCTGCGTCGCTGTCGGGCGGCGTTGCGAGACCGGGATAGGCCGAGAGCGACTCGAGGCGAATATCGGTTTCGGCATTCACTGCGCGCATCTTCGGCAATAGCTGGGTCTGCGCGTAGGTCTGCAACTCGTCGGCGACGTTCGTTGCGTCGTAGCCGGGCAGCGCCCGCACTTCGAAATCGAACTCGCATTCGGCCGGCACGATGTTGAGCGCGCGGCCACCTTTGATGACGCCCGTCTGCACCGTCGAGTACGGCGGATCGAAGCGTTCGTCATGCTGTTCAGGCAAGGACAACTGCTCGCCGATCTCGTCGAGACGGTTGATCAGACGCGCCGCGTACTGAATCGCGTTGACACCGTAAGGCGCGTACGCCGAATGGCAAGGCGCGCCCTTGACCTGGCAGCGCATCGCCAGCTTGCCTTTGTGACCCAGCACCGGCTTCAATTCCGTCGGTTCGCCGATCAGGCATAACGCAGGCTTGTGCGCACGCTTTGCGAGTTCCGCGAGCATCGGCCGCACGCCGAGACATCCCACTTCTTCGTCATAGGAGAATGCGAGATGCACGGGCACTCTCAGATCGCGCGCGAGAAACACGGGCACCGCTGCCAATACCGATGCAATGAAGCCTTTCATATCGGCCGTGCCGCGTCCGTACAAGCGCCCGTCTTGTTCGCTCAGACGGAACGGCTCGACCGTCCACGGCTGGCCGTCGACGGGCACCACGTCGGTGTGGCCGGACAACACGATGCCGCCGCTATCATCAGGGCCGATCGTCGCGAACAGATTCGCCTTCGTGCGCTCCGCGTTGTAGAACAGCTCGCTATGAACACCGAAATCGCCGAGGTAGTGCCGGATGAAATCGATCATCTCCAGATTGGAGTCCCGGCTGACGGTGGGAAATCCGATTAGCCGTTCGAGCAGCGCGCGGCTCGAGTTGTCACTCATCGCCCGGCACTCCATAACTCGGCGCGGCCGTTGGATTGAGCGCACGGGTCACGTAATCCTGCATTTGCGGCTTGTACGCTTGCCATAGGCCGTCGAGCTTGCCGATGGGATCGTCGTCGGCCCAGTCGATGCGCAAATCAACGATCGGCCAGCTCTGATCGCCGACGATCTTCAGCGCCGCCGAATGCACAGGGCCCGCTTCGCCGCCCGCCGCCATCGCGGCATGCATCGCCGCGAGCAGACGGTCAGCAAGCGCGCCTTTCGCATTCGCGAATGCAGGCGCCATCGCCTCGATCACGTCGATGCCCGCAAGCATGTTGCCCGCTGCCACGCATTGCGCGCCCGCCACCGCGTGATATGTACCCAGCGCTTCCTTGCCGCTGAAAAACGCGGTGCGGCCGCTGGCATCGATCACCGTCACCTGTCGATACTCGCTCCAGTCGTTCGCCCCGAGCGCACGGTCCAGCGCCGCGGCGGGTTCCAGTAGCGTGTGCTCCAGCAGATCGAGAATCTGCGGCCCGAGCGCGGGCAGCGTCACGTTCTGCGTCGCTACCGCGCCCACGCCTGCGCGCAGCCACGGGCATCGCGCTCCCACTGCGATGCTCGAAGAACTGATCGCGATGCCGAGTTGCCCGGTTTGCTCACAACGTCCGACGATAGAAAAAGTCATGTCGTGTTCCTCAGCCCTGAGACCGCGTCCATCCTTCCGGAATGACGGCGATCACGTCGATCTCCATCAGCCACTGCGGCTGACCCAAAGCCGTGACGACCAGGCCCGTCGAAATCGGGAACACACCCTTGAGCCACTTGCCGACTTCCTGATACACGGGCTCGCGATACCGCACATCCGTCAGATACGTGGTCGTCTTGACGACGTGCGACAGGTCGCTGCCCGCTTCTTCCAGCAACTGCTTGAGGTTCTTCATCGCCTGCGCGGCCTGCGCGCGCGGATCACCGAGTCCCACGAGCTTGCCGTCGAAATCGGTTCCCACCTGGCCGCGCACGTACACCGTATTGCCCGCGCGCACGGCCTGACACAGGTCGTTGTCGAGCGTCTGGTTCGGATACGTGTCCTTTGTGTTGAACATGCGGATACGGGTATGCGTAGGTTGGCTCATCAATGCACCTTGATACGAAATAAAGGGAGAATGCGGGTCGGGTTCGTGGGCGCTTCAACTCAAGTCGAGTTCGCTGACCTTGTGAATACGTGAATCGGCTACGGCAGGTTCGTTCGTCGCCTTTGCGTGGCTATCAGGCGCGTCGTAGTACGCGAGGTATTTGCGCTGCGTGGCGATGTGATCGGCAATATGCTTCGCGTCATGCCACACGCCCCAGATGAAAGCGGAGCCGCGACGCGACAGCCACGGAAGACCAAGAAAATAGATGCCCGGCTCTTTCGAAACACCACGCTGATGCTTCGGCTTGCCTTTGTCGTCGAAGGCATCGACTTGCAGCCAGTTGAAATCGACGGCATAGCCGGTCGCCCAGACAATCGACGTCACGCCTGCGTTGACCAGATCGAGTTCGAGAATCGGATTGATTACACAATCAGGGTCTGCGGGAATGACGCGCGCCTCCGGTTCTTCCGGAAGATCGAGACCGTTGCGGGCCGCGTACGCAT
This sequence comes from Paraburkholderia sp. SIMBA_054, assembly GCF_046534875.1. Classification (NCBI taxonomy): domain Bacteria; kingdom Pseudomonadati; phylum Pseudomonadota; class Betaproteobacteria; order Burkholderiales; family Burkholderiaceae; genus Paraburkholderia; species Paraburkholderia sp. SIMBA_054. Next base: position 25,444 of record NZ_JAWRXV010000010.1, read on the forward strand.
CCGCTGCATCGAGCAGCGACAGATAGTTTTCGTCACCACGCGCGATGTTGTCCGCGAGATCCGAGTCGAACGTTACGACGCTATCGTCGAACGATTTCGTCAGACCGACGAGCGTGACGCCCTGATGCGCAAGACGTCGAAAGTCCACCGTATGGCCGCCGCGCGCACCGCTCACCGCGATGGTCACGTGCTCCTTGCCCGGGCGCATGACTTCCGCATCCCATTCACCTAGCACGCCGAGCCACCAGCAGAAGTCGCGGCCGCGATAGCCGCGCGGCGGGCGATCGTGCGGCCCGACCGACAGATACACCTGCTTGCCCGAACGCTGCAATTCATCCGCGATCTGCACGCCCGATGAACCTGCGCCAATCACCAGCACGCCGCCTTCGGGCAACTGCTGCGGATTGCGATAGTCGGCGGAATGAATCTGCGTGAACCGATCTGATTTCGGCGCGACGGCGGGAATCAACGGGCGTTGAAACGGTCCCGTCGCGACGACCACACGGTTGGCTTCGAACGTACCGTCCGAGGTCTCGACAGTGAAACCCTGGTGGCCCGCATTGCGCACCACTTTCTTCACTTCGACGCCGGTGCGGATCGGCGCATCGAACTTCTTCGCATAGGCGACGAAGTACTCCGCGACCTGTTCTTTAGATGCGAACCCATCCGGATCGACTTCGGCGAACTCCAGATTTGGGAAACGATCGTGCCAAGCGGGTCCATTGGCAACCAGCGAATCCCAGCGTCCCGTGCGCCACCGCTCGGCGATGCGCGCGCGCTCCAGCACGATATGCGGCACGCCGATGTTGCTCAAATGTTCGCTCATCGCCACGCCGGCCTGACCGGCGCCGACTACGAGCGTGTCGATTGACGTTGTTTTCACTGCCATGGCTAAGTCCTTCTCAAAGGCGGTTTGATTCGAGCCGTCGTGACGTCGTGTTCGATGCGGGCGAAGCGACTTGTCGAACGGCGCGCAGCACCGTGAATCAGCTGTCCTGGTGCAGAATCTACGCGTGCCCCTCGAATCCGAAAAATATATTTAAAAAATGCATTGCATCCGATTTACCTATGCAGCGCTTTTTGACCGCCTCACAATGGTGCGCAATGAACGCCCGAATCTGGAGCATTGCCGATGGAAAACCATCCCCTTCGTTACTCGCTTCGTCAGCTGCGCTATTTCGTGGTCACGGCAGAAACGCTGTCGTTCACGGCCGCTGCGAAGCGCCTGCATATCTCGCAGCCGTCTATCTCGACGGCACTCGCCGACCTCGAATCGTCATTTGGCGTGCAGCTTTTCATCAGACATCACGCGAGCGGCTTGTCGCTCACGCAAGCGGGCCGCGACCTGCTCGGACAGGCGCGCAATCTGCTGAAGATCGCCGAAGAATTGCAGACGTCCGCGAAAGAGATGGACGGCGGTATGACGGGCTCGATCGCTCTCGGCTGCCTCGTCTCGCTCGCGCCGCCCTTGATGCCGCGGCTCATCAGCCGGTTCGCGAGCGAGCACGCGGGCATTTCGTTTCGTACGGTCGAAGCACATCAGGACGGCCTGCTAAGAGGTCTGCACGACGGTTCGCTCGACATAGTTCTGACCTATAGCCTTGATCTGACGGAAGACATCGCCTTCACGCCGCTGCTGTCGCTGCCGCCGTACGTGATCCTGCCGACCTCTCACCGTCTTGCCCGCGCGCGCAAGGTATCGCTGACTGACCTGTTGCACGAGCCTTATGTGATGCTGGATCTGCCGCATAGCCGCGAATATTTCGCCGCACTGTTCGATGCCGTGGGCAGCCGGCCCGTACCGGCGTTCCGCTCGTCGCAGCCGGAAGTCGTGCGCGGCATGGTGGCGAACGGACTCGGCTACAGCATCCTCAACTTTCCGCTCAAGTCGAACCGTACCGTGGACGGCGAAGACTTCGTCGTGAAGCGCTTCAAGGACAACGTCAACGCGACGACACTCGGGATCGCGCAATCGCGCACGATGCGGCCCAGACAGGTGGTGCAACGGTTTGCGTCGTATTGCGAGACCTATATCCGACGGCTGCATCTGGACACGTAAACCCTGTTGAAACGCGCGTCAAAGCCCGCGCGAGTAGCATCCGCGCTACATAGTAAAAACCTTTGCTTTGCATCCAAAAACAATATTTTGGCTGGGAATTTGGCTTGATAGATTGATGTCCATGTCGAGCGCAACACCACGCAATCCAGCGTCGGCGCGCTCTCGCAAGCTCGAGACAAGGAGGGCGACATGGCACATCCGGTAAGGACGATCGCAATAGAAGCGCTGGTCGATGAGCTGCTGACCGGTTGCGATCGACCCTTCAGCGAAGCGCGCTCGATGCCGCCCGGTGTCTACACGTCGCCCGAATTTCTCGCGCTGGAAGAGCGCGACATCTTCTCGCGCGAATGGCAATGCGTCGGCCGCGCGAGCGCGCTGAAGAATGCCGGCGACTATCTGACTGCGCGGATCGGCGACCAGCCGATCGTCGTGCTGCGCGACGAGCAGATGCAATTGAAGGCGATGTCGAATGTCTGCCTGCATCGCATGTCGGTGCTGCTCGAAGGACGCGGCAACGTGCGCCGGATCGTGTGCCCGTATCACGCGTGGAATTACTCGCTCGATGGCGCGCTGAAAGGCGCACCGCTGATGGATCGGCAAGAGGGCTTCTGCAAGGAAAGCTATCGCCTGCCTGCCGTGCGTTGTGAAGAATGGCAAGGCTGGATCTACGTGACGCGCGATGAAAACGCCCTGCCCGTTCACGCGCGGCTCGCCGAGTTGAACGAACTGATCGGCGCATACGGCATGTCCGACTACATCGAAACTTTCTATGAAGAACACGTGTGGGACACGAACTGGAAGATCCTTGCGGAAAACTTCATGGAGAGCTATCACCTGCCGATGCTGCATCGCGCGACGGTAGGCCCGCATTCGCGGCTCGAAGAAATGGAATGCCCGCCCGGCCTTCCGGCCTTCAACTATCACTGGATCACGAAGGAAGCGTCCTTGCCGATCGGCAACGCGCATCCGGACAACACGCGTCTCACGGGACACTGGCGCAAGACCACGGCGTTGCTCGCCATTTACCCAACCCATCTCGTGACACTGACGCCGGGCTACTTCTGGTATCTCGTGCTGCAGCCCGAAGGCGTAGGGCGCGTGCATATCCGCTTCGGCGGCGGACTGGCGCCGGAGTTCGTCGCCGATCCGCAAGCGCATGCCTACATGGCAACGCTCAAGCAGCTCCTCGACGACGTGAATGCGGAAGACCGACGCGGCGTCGAAGCCGTGTTTCGCGGCGTGCATGCACCGCTTGCAAAGCCCGGTCATCTGAGCCATCTCGAACGCCCTAACTATGACTTCGCGCGCTATCTCGCGGCGAAGATCGGCACGCATTGACTACGACGCAACACCGACAGGACGCCAGCACGATGTCAAACCCTTCCTTCATCTCATTCTCGGGCGTGAGCAAATCGTATGACGGCGCGCATTACGTCGTCGACGATCTGAACCTCGACGTGCGCAAGGGCGAATTCCTGTCGCTGCTCGGGCCGTCGGGTTCAGGCAAGACCACCACGCTGATGATGCTCGCGGGTTTCGAAACGCCCACGCAAGGCGAGATTCGCCTCGACGGACGCCGGCTCGACGACAAGCCGCCCCACCAGCGCGACATCGGCATGGTGTTCCAGAACTACGCGCTTTTTCCGCATCTGACGATTGCTGAGAACGTTGCGTTTCCGCTTTCCGTGCGTCGCGTGAGCCGCGCCGAGCAGAAGACGCGCGTCAAGCGCGCACTGGAGATGATCGAATTACCGCATCTGGCGAACCGCCGCCCCTCGCAACTGTCGGGCGGACAACAGCAGCGCGTCGCGCTGGCGCGCGCGCTGGTGTTCGAGCCGAGCGTCGTGCTGATGGACGAACCGCTCGGTGCGCTCGACAAGCGTCTGCGCGAAACGATGCAATACGAAATCATGCGCCTGCATCGCGAGTTGTCGCTGACGATCGTCTACGTGACGCACGATCAGGCCGAAGCGCTGACGATGTCGAACCGCGTCGCCGTGTTCTCCGATGGCCGCATCCAGCAGGCCGCCACGCCGAGCGAGCTTTACGAGAATGCGCAGAATGCCTTTGTTGCGAACTTCGTCGGCGAGAACAATGGGCTGACGGGACGCGTGGTCAATGTGAGCGGCGACAGCGCGACCCTCGCACTGGCGGACGGCAGCATCATTCGCGGCCGCTGCGAAAGCGGTCTGCGCGAAGGCGACGACGCGATGCTCGCGCTGCGCCCTGAGCGCGCACATATCCCAAGCGCCGAAGGCACGCACGCCGACGGACACAGCAATGTGGTGCAAGCCCGCGTCGAAGAACTCGTGTATTGCGGCGATCATCACCGCGTTCATCTGAAGCTCGGCGCGCGCGACGCCATCGTCGTCAAGGTGCCCAACACGCAGCGTCACGCGCTGCCTGCGCCAGGCAACATGGTCGAGGTCGCATGGCGCCACGACGATTGCAAGATTCTCGCAATGACGGCAAGCGCGCATCGCAACGCGCCTGCCAATTACTCCCCGCCGTCTCCGTTACCTACCATCATTACGACCGCACCTGCAGGAGCCAACTGACATGCTTACTCAAATCAAGGCACAACGTGCCGCACTTGCCGCACTCTCCGTCTTCGCGTTCTTCTCCGCCGGTGCTCAGGCAGCGGAAACACTTTCCGTCGTGACGTTCGGCGGCGCGTATGAAGCGGCTGCGAAGAAGGCCTATTTCGAGCCCTTCACGCAAGCCACGGGCGTAGGCTTTTCGACGGAATCCTATGACGGCGGCCTCGCCAAACTCTCCGCAATGGAGCAGGCGAAGAACACCACATGGGACCTGATCGACCTCGAAACGAATGATGCAATCACCGCCTGCGACGAAGGCCTGCTGCAGAAGTTCGACAAGAAGACATTAGGCAAGACGAGCGATTTCATTCCCGGCTCGATCAGCGATTGCGCGGTGGCGAGCATGGTCTGGTCCACCGTCTTCGCCTACGATGCGAGCAAGCTGAAGACCGCGCCGACCACCGTCGCCGACTTCTTCGACCTGCAGAAATTCCCGGGCAAGCGCGGGCTGCGCAAGTCGCCGAAGGTATCGATGGAATGGGCGCTGATTGCCGACGGCGTCGATCCGAAGGACGTGTACAAGGTGCTGGCCACGCCCGCAGGCGTCGATCGCGCGTTCAAGAAGCTCGATACGATCAAGAAGAACATTGTCTGGTGGGAATCGGGTGCACAGGCGCCGCAGTTGCTCGCGGACGGCGCGGTGGTAATGACGCAGGCCTACAACGGCCGCATCGACGATGCCGCGAAGAAAGACAATAAGCCGTTCAAGGCCGTCTGGGACGCGCAGGTCTATGACTTCGACTGGTGGGGCATTCCGACGGGCGCGAAGCACGCGGACGCGGCAGCGAAGTTCATCGTTTCCGCTTCGCAGCCGAAAGCCTATGCGGATCTGTCGAAGTACATCGCCTACGCGCCGCCGCGCAAGGATGCGATCGCGCTCGTCGACAAGCAGCGGCTGTCCGATCTGCCTACCTCGCCGCAGAACTTCAAACGTGCGTTGCAGATCAATGCGGGCTTCTGGGCCGACAACGCGGACCAGATCAACAAGCGCTTCCAGACCTGGCTTACTCAGTAACCCCGGCAGTAACTTCGCTGTTTAAAGAGCGCAACGAGAGCAAAGAGAGCCCGACGTGACTACCAGCATGCCCGTATCGGCCCAAGCCGCGGCTTCGGGCTCTCCGACGAGAGCCAACGGCCGCGCGTCGTTCCAGAAGGCGCAGCGCCGCGCGTCGGCTCAGGCGCTGCTGCTTGCGCTGCCGTTGATTCTGTTCCTGCTATCGACGTTCATCGCGCCGATAGCGTTGCTGCTCGCGCGCAGCGTGCAGAACCACGAAGTGCCTAACAGCATGCCCGCGCTCACGCGCGCGCTCGATGCATGGGACGGGCGCGGCGTACCGGACGAGCGCACGTTCGCGCTGCTTGCGTCGGGTTTGAAGGAAGCGCAAGGGAGCGGGCAACTCGGGACGGTCGCGCGACGCCTGAATTTCGCTCAGGCCGAGTTTCGCAGCCTGCTGATGCGAACCGCGCGCAACTTGCCTGCTGACGCGCCACCCGCATGGAAGCCCGCACTCGTTGCAATGGACGAACGCTGGAACTCGCCGGAAACCTGGCGTCTGCTGAAACGCGCCGCCGCATCGCCGACACCGGACTATCTGCTCGCCGCCGTCGATGCGCAAGTCACGCCGCAAGGTTCGGTCGAATTCGTGCCGGACAATTCGTCGGTCTATCGACAAGCGTTCCTGCGTACGATCTCGATCAGCGCGACAGTCACGGTGCTGTGTCTGCTGCTCGGCTACCCCGTAGCGTGGATGCTCGCCAATCTGCCCGCGAAAAGCAGTAACCGTCTGATGCTGCTCGTGATCGTGCCGTTCTGGACGTCGCTGCTGGTGCGCACTACGGCATGGTATGTACTGTTGCAGCCGGGCGGCGTCATCAACAGCCTGCTGATGGGACTCGGTCTCGCGACGCATCCCGTGCCCCTCATCTTCAATCGCGCTGGTGTGCTGATCGGCATGACGCACGTGCTGCTGCCGTACATGATTCTCGCCATCTATTCGGTGATGAAAAGCGTGTCGCCGATCTATGTGCGCGCGGCGCAGTCGCTCGGCGCGCATCCATTCACCGCATTCGTGCGCGTGTATGTGCCGCAAACGCTGCCGGGCGTCGGCGCGGGCTGCTTCCTCGTGTTCGTGCTTGCGCTCGGTTACTACATCACGCCCGCACTACTCGGCGGAGCGGGCGACGAGATGATCAGCCAGCTCATCGCGATGCAGACCAACACGCAGCTCAACTGGGGGCTTGCAGGCGCACTGTCGGCGTATCTCGTGATCTTTACCGCAGTCTTCTACTTCCTGTTCAACCGCATTGTCGGCATCGACCGTTTGCGCTTCGGTTGAGCGACGCCTACACGACGACAAGGGACCGCCATGCAAAACCAACGGAAGAAGATGCTGACGGAGCGCATCGCGACGCATTGGGTGCGGGTGCATACCGCGCTCGTTCTGTTCTTTCTGATTGCGCCGATTCTCGCGATCATCCCGCTCTCGTTCAACTCGGGTTCGTATTTCTCGTACCCTTTGCAGGGCTTTTCGTTGCGCTGGTATGAGCAGGCACTGACTAGCGGCGACTGGCAGCGTGCGCTATTGAACAGCCTCGGGATTGGCGCGGCATCGACGCTGATCGCCACATGTCTCGGCACGCTCGCGGCGCTCGGCCTGAGCCGCACGCAGTTTCCGCTGCGTTCGCTGATCATGCCGATCATCATTTCGCCGATGATCGTTCCCATCGTCGTCGTTGCGGCCGGGTTCTATCTGATCTTCGCGCCGCTCGGGCTCGTGAATTCATATCCGGGCGTCGTGCTGGCGCATGCGGCGCTCGGCACGCCATTTGTGGTCATCACCGTGACGGCGTCGTTGCTGTCGTTCGATCAGAGTCTGCTGCGCGCCGCATCGGGTCTCGGCGCAAAACCCTGGGTCGCGTTCAGGCGCGTGACGCTGCCGCTGATTGCGCCCGCCGTCGCGACGGGCAGTGTGTTCGCCTTTGCGACTTCGTTCGATGAAGTGATCGTCATTCTGTTCATCGGCGGGCCGGATCAGACCACGGTGCCGCGGCAGATGTGGAGCGGCATCCGCGATTCGATCGATCCGTCGATCCTCGCCGTCGCCACGATGCTGATCGTGTTTGCTGTGTTGCTGTTCGCCAGCATCAACTGGCTGCGCAGCCGCGCTGCGGCTGCGAGCCAGGCGCTCGTTTGAGGTGCTTTAGCGTTGCTTCGGCGTGATGCCTGGCAGCGCCCCCAACGCGCGCATCCAGATCTGCCGCGTGCGCGTCCACGTCAGCTCACGCCAGTCGGGATCGGCGGGCATGAACGATTCGAACAGTGCGCGGCTGATCGCGCGTCCTCGCGCATCGTGAGGGTCCCCGTACAGATGCAGCCAATGGTCGTCGCGCAGCGCCGTGTGCATCGGCGCTTCGGGATAGGTACCGCACTCGATGACGAGTTGCATCAGATGCGTATCCGGCAACGCGTCCAGCATCGCTTGCGATGTATAGCCCGTCGCCCGCGCGACCACACCTGTCTCGCTCACGGCTGCGTCCGCATGCGTGAGCAGCGTGTAGAGCCACGGACCATAGAGGCGCTGCGCATCGGCGAGCCCCGGATAGACCGATTGCGTAATCGACATCAGCATCGGATGACCGAACGCGCCTGCGCCCGTATGCAGGTCGAAGGCAATCGCAACCTGAGCGGGCTTGAGGAATCGCGCTGCGATATCGCGCAGCGTGCGGTTCGACCAGGTGGGCTGCTGCCCGCCATAGAACAGACCGTCTGCGTGGAGGTATTGACCCGCGCCGACGATTGCCTGTACCCCCGACCACCCCAACGCGTCGATTTGCTTTGCTAGCAGCGCATCGGCATGTTGACGCTGCGGACCGTCGATGTCGCGGCACGTGTAGATTTCATGCAGCGCTTCGTAACGCGGATTGTCGGGCAGCGCAGCCGTGAAGTCGACGTAGTTGCGATTCAGATCGACGTTATCCTCGTTCACGCGCCTGACCCACGCCGTGCCCCACGGGTTGATCAGATGGACCATCAGGACCGCGACATCGTCGGGCAAGGGGTGCGTTGCGAGTTCGTGCAGCCACTCTGTCTGACACGTCGAGCCGAAATAGCCCTCGACGCCATGTGTACCCGAGAGTGTCATGAACACGCGCGACGCATGGGGATTGCCAAGCCAGGCGACGTCCGTCGCAAGCGCTTCGCCATTCGGTCCTTTCAGAGGATGGGCGTACGTCGTCAGGGTGGCGCCCGCCGCCTTGGCGCCGTCAAGAAACTGGTTGCGTAGCGTGTCGAAACCGGGATCGACGGGAAAGCTGATCTTCATAAAGCCTCTGGTGAGTCAAACGTTTTTTGCGTCTTCCGAAAGCGCCAACGTAACGCATCCTGCGGGCTTCGCGCAACACAGCAATACTGTACCTTGCGACGGCGGCTCCAGCGGTTCTTCCGTGTATTCGACCTTTCCGTCGATCAGACTCGTCACGCACGTATTGCAAATGCCGATCCGGCAACTGAATGCGGGCGCATAGCCGAGTTTCTCGGCAAACTCGAGCAGGGAACCGCAACCCGGGTCCCATGCGACGGGTTCGGCTTGTGTGTGAAGGCGGATGGTCGTCGTGGTGGCTGAGCTTTTCTGAATCGCTGCATGCGGTTGCGCGCTTAAAGGCTCCTCGGCCACATCTTCCTCGAGTACCGTCGCCGGACCGAAGAACTCGTAATGAATGCGGTCGCGCGCGATACCGAGGCTGCGCAAGAGCTTCCAGTTCGACTGCATGAAAGCGGGCGGGCCGCATAGATAGACTTCGTAGTCATCGAGCGGCAAAAGGCCTTGCAGCGTGTCGCGCGAAATCAGTCCTTCGCTGTCGAAATACTTCAAAGCGCGGTCTTCCGCCGAAGGAAGCCGATAGCAGACATGCGCACGCACGTTCGGATACGCCGCCACCACCGCCTCGACCTCATCACGAAACGCGTGCACCGCGCCGTTCTCGCAGGCATGAATGAAGTACACGCGGCGGCTGTGCGCGCCGTCCATCGCGCGCAAGCGGTGCAGCATGCTGACGAGCGGCGTCAACCCGACTCCGCCACTCATCAACACGACGGGTCGTGTAATGTCGTCACCGCAAACGAACGCGCCCGAAGGTCCCGCGAGTTCCAGTTCGTCGCCGGCGTGCACCCGTTCGTGAAGATATGACGAGCCGCGTCCCGCAGGCACAGCGTCGCTACCTTGTTCGTGTTTGACAGAGATTCGCCAGCGCGTGTTATTGGCGGGATCGCCGGAGAGGCTATATGTGCGCAACAATCGCTCGCCTGACGGCGAAGGCAGGCGCACCGTGACGAACTGCCCTGCAACGAACGGGGTCAGCGCTTCGCCATCGACAGGCACGAGATCGAACGAAACGATCGATGCGCTTTCCTGCGTGCGCCGCGTCACACGAAAACGCCTGAAACGCAACGCTGCACGCGGCGCAGCCAGCGTCGCCGGATCGTCCACGATACGCATGTCAGTGCTCCGCGCGCAGCCGGTTCACCACATAGACCGGCGCGGGCGTGACCGTTGCCTGCTGCTCACGTTCGATCATCTGCCCAAGCGCGCGCCTGAAACGCAGCGGTCCAGCGTCGATCGCGAGATCGATGTTCGGCGTGCGGGCGTTCTGCATGCCGCGATGAACGGCTGTCAACACGACGCGGTCTTCCTCGAAAGCATGTCGCACGTCCGCATCGAACTGGCGCGACACCTGTTCGTCCTGCGGCGCGAAGTTGCGCGTCTGGAACCAGTAGTAGCGCGTGTGCGATTCGTCGACGGGTGTCATGAAGTTATACGAATTCATCAGGAACACGTCGGGATGAAGCGGCGCATCGTCGCCGCCCGTTCCCGCCGGCGTGAAGATCGCCTTGATGATCGCGTGCGACGGGAAGCGCACTTCGTAATGCTGCTTGCGGTCGCACCGCCCTTCGAAGCCGACGAACTGCGCATAGAACGGCGCCACGTCGACATCGCGCATCCAGCGCGAGACCGTCACGCCATGCGCGGCGACCTCGGTTTTCAGCGGCTCAGCCTCGCAGGCAGAATTGCCGAATGACGACGGATGCACCCACGCGACATGCGAAGGATCGAGCAGATTGTCGGTGACATAGAGGTAATGGCAATCCACCGTCATCACGTCGCCACGATTCACACCCCACGCAGGATCGCCCCATTCGTCGATCTGCACGATCGTCGCGGCGTCCGCCTCGTCGGCATCGCCCATCCAGATCCACAGCAGGCCATAGCGCTCCGCCAGCGGATAGCTGCGCACCTTCGCGCCGGGCGGGATGCGCGGGCTGCCGGGCGCGCGCACGCACGCGCCCTCGCAATCGAAGGTCAGGCCGTGATAACCGCATTCCACCTGATCGCCAATCAGCTTTCCCATCGACAGCGGCAGCTTGCGATGCGGGCACGCATCTTCGAGCGCGACGGGCGTGCCATCCTCGCGGCGATACAACACGACCGGTTCGCCGAGGATCGTCACGGGCATGAGTTTGTGCGTCACGTCTGCGTCCCATGCTGCGACGTACCATGCATTCCTCAGAAACATTGCGCTGCCTCCGTTATCCGGTTTCGTATTCACTTACCGATCAGGATAAAAAGCCAAAACATAAAAGAACAGATGTCAAACTCTGGCTGTTCGTTTAGAGTTTCTAAATCGTCGAACCTTCCCCCACCCATACGATGACGACGAACAGCTTTCCCCCTTTGCGCGCGCTGCAGGTGTTCGAAGCGGTAGGCCGGCGCGGCGGCGTGACGGAAGCGGCGAAGCGGCTTGGCATTTCCGCTGGCGCAGTGAGCCAGCAGATCAAGCTGCTCGAAGACACGCTCGGACTGCACCTCACGCAAAAGGACGGCAAGCGGCTGAGCCTGACGTCGATCGGGCGCCAGTATCACGAGAGCTGCGCAGCCGCGTTCGAAAGCCTGCGTGTCGCGCATGCGGAAATCGAGCGGGCGAAGAACACTCGCAATCTCAGCGTCAGCGCACTGCCTTCACTGCTGTCGAAATGGCTCGCGCCGCGCATGCTCGAATGGCAGCGCCAGCACGCCGATCTCAGCGTGTATCTCGACGGCACGCACACGGAGCCGTCGCCGGATGGATATGACATCGACTTTCGTATCAGCTACGGCGAGCGCATTGCGGATGTCGATAATTCCGTCGAACTGTTCCGCGATTACGTGGTGCCCGTTTGCAGTCCACGACTGCTCGCAGCCGACGCACCGCTCGTCTCGCCCGCCGAGATTCTTGGCTATCCGTTGATATCGGTCGACTGGCGGCCGAAGTTCGCGTCGCCGCCTTCGTGGCGCGAATGGCTCGCTGCCAACGATGTCGATTGCAGTGAACTGAACGAGAACCGTCAGGTGTTTTCGCTATCGAGCGTCGCGATTCAGGCGGCTATCGACGGTTACGGTTTCGTGCTCGCACAAAGCTCGATGGTCTGCGACGATCTCGCCGCAGGCCGTCTCGTGATGCCCTTCGCGCTCGGATTGTCGCTACCGTGGCCGTATTTCCTCACATGGAAGCCGAACGCTTTCGACAAACCGCATTGCCGCAGCTTTCACCGCTGGCTCGTGACGCGCGGAAAGGAACAGCAGCAGCTCAACGACAGCATGCTGAACGTGGTCGCTTGAAACGGACAACCGTGCATCAACTCGCGCTCGCGCGCCAGAGCACGGGGAAAAGCGGATGGTCCATCGGTGCGCCTTCGGGCAATTGCGCATCCAGGCCCGGAAAATCAGGAGACGTGCGCCAGCGGCGCGGCGCGTGACGAACGTCATCACCGATGAAGCGGACCGAAAACGCGCGCCGCCGCGTGTTGCCGCCGACGCCGCCCGACGCATGCAAGGTCAGCATGTTGAAGCACAACATGTCACCCGGTTCGAGCGCCCATCCGATGATCGGATAAGCGGCGCGGTTCGACTCGATATCCGGCAGGTCGGCGAGACTGCCTTCCGGAAACCACTTCGCTTCGTTGTCCATGAACGTGCGTGGCATGAGCCACGGGCCGAGATGCGAACCGGCCACGAATTCCAGCGTCGATTCGCGCGAAACGGGATCGACGGGAATCCACATGCTGACGTTCTGCGAGCCGCTAATGTTGTAGTAAGGCTGGTCCTGATGCCACGGCGTGCGCTGCCGCGTGTTCGGTTCCTTCACAAGCAAATGGTCGTGATAAAGCCGCACGGTTTCGCCGCCGATCAGCGCGGCCGCCGCCGCTGGCGCCGCCGACTCGTAAATAAAGCGGCGATACGCGTCATTGTCCTGCCAGTTGCAGAAGTCTTCGAAGAACCAGCCTGGATCGTCGGGACGGCTCGCGACCTTCGCGCGCGGACTCGGCTGCGCAATGTTGCGCTCGATACCTTCGCGCAACAGCGCAATGTCATCGTCGGTGAAGAGTTTGCGGATGCACACCGCGCCATCGCGGCGAAAGTCGGCGATCAGTTCCGGCGTCAGCCCACGTTCGATGCGTGCGTCGATGTCTTGCAGCATGGTGTCTCCGTATAAGGCGCGATTCGATCGTCTCAGCCGTTCAGGATATCGAAGTCGAAGTAGCGGCGTTCGATCTTCTGGTACGTTCCGTCCTTGATCATATCGGCAATGGCCTGATTGATCATCTCACGCAACTGGGGATCGTCTTTGCGCAATCCGATCGCGGCGCCCTTGCCCAGCGTCTTCGCATCGTTCACGGGCCCTCCGAGGAACGCGTAGCCCTGCCCTTGCGGCGTCTTCAGAAAACCCTCGCTGCCGGAAATCATGTCGGTCAACGTCGCGTCGAGCCGCCCCGAGCGCAGATCGGTGTAGACGAGTTCCTGATTGGCGTATGAGACGACATTGATACCGGCGGGTGCCCAGTATGCTTTCGCATAGGCCTCTTGTGTCGAGCCTTGCGCAACGCCGATGTTCTTTCCCTTCAGTGATTCGGCCGAGGGCTGCAGACCGGCACCGGCGCGTCCGATCAGGCTGCTCGGCGTGTTGAACAGGGTTGTCGAGAATGCCACTTGTGTTTCGCGTTTCGGCGTCACCGACATGGCCGAGAGAATCGCGTCGAACTTGCGCCCCTGCAGTGCGGGAATGATGCCGTCGAACGCCGTTTCGACCCACACGCATTTTGCGTGGAGGCGGCGGCAAATCTCATTGCCGAGATCGATTTCGAAGCCGACGAGCTTGCCGTCGGGAGCCTTCGACTCGAACGGCGCGTAAGTGGGATCGACACCGAACTTCAGTTCGGTCAATTCCTTCGCGTGTACGGACAATGCTGCGAGCAATAGTGCGAGACAAACCAGCGGCTTTTTCATGAGCATCACCGTTCCAAACAGCAACCGTTGAAAAAAACGGACGATTCGCTTGTCCGTCGATTACGGATCAGCATAGGAACTCAAAAAAACGAAGAATAGAGGCCCGTTGATCGCGGATGATTTAGATTTTCTAAAGCTTGAATGGCGACGCATTCAAGGTGACACGAACATATCGACCAATTGATCGCGTAACCAGCGATGCGCAGGGACCGTCTCGTTGCGTTGATGCCAGAACAGGCTGATGACGCGTTCCGGGGCTTCCAGCGGCGCGCGCACGCTGACGAGGTCGCCAGCCATTGCGCCGCGTTCGCATAGATCGCGCGGCAGCACGGCGATCAGATCACTCGAGCGAATGATCTCGCAGGCGACCGTGTAGTGGTTCACCGACGCGACCAGGTTGCGCTTCAAACCGCGCGACGCGAGAAAAATATCGAACGACGGCTGCGTCTGCCCTGCAAGGCTGATGTCGACATGGCGCGCATTCAGAAAACGCCTGGTGGTCAACTTGCCAGGCCCCGCGAGCGGATGGCCACGCCGCATCACGCATGCGTAGTCGACGCTCCAGAGCGAACGCGAACGGATGTGCGCGGGCGGCAGTGTCTCGTTCACATAGACGCCGATCAGGCAGTCGACACGGCTGCCTTCGAGTAGCGCCGGCGCGTCAAGCAGGATATTCGGCACCGTCTGCCATTGCAGATGCGGCGCGCTTTCGCCGAACCGTTCGATCAGGCGCGGCATCACGATGCCCGCAACGTAGTCCGACATCGACAGGCTGAAGCTGAGTTCGGCGCTGCCGGGAGAGAACGTCTCTTCATCGAGCGCGGCGCGAATGCGGCTCAGCGAATCGCCTACGGGTCCCCACAGCGCCATCGCCCGTTGTGTGGGCGTGACGCCCGCGCCATTGCGGATGAAGAGAGGATCGTCGAACGCTTCGCGCAAACGGCTCAGCGCGTTGCTGACGGCGGGCTGCGTGAGCGAAAGCTTGGTGGCGGCACGCGTGACGGCGCCTTCCGTCATCAAGGCTTCGAAGACCTTCAGCAGATTCAGATCGAGCGACCGGAAGCTCATGCGCGTCCATTCACGATATCAATGTAGTGGATCAAGGATATAAATATTTGTGACGTTCGACAAGCCATAGAATCGGCCTCACACCAAGGTCCACCGCGCGCCGCGAGCGTGCATACGGCCGCGCCGTCACGCCGGATTGTCGAGACTCAAGGAGCGCAACGTGTCAAATGTTTCTGCACGCATCGAGCGTCTGCCGTTTGGACGCTTTCATGGGCACCTGCTGCTGATGGGCGGCATGGGCTACGCATTCGACGCAATGGATGCCGCCGCCGTCGCGTTTGTCCTGCCTGTACTGCGTCACGACTGGGCTTTGTCCAGCGTGCAAACAGGCGTACTCGGCAGCGGCAACTTCATCGGCTTTTTCTTCGGCGCGCTGCTCGCGGGCACGCTGGGCGATCTGATCGGCCGGCGCAAGGTGATGATGTCGGCGTTGCTGATCTACTGCGCGGCGTCCGTCGTCAGCGCGATGACCGATTCCTGGCCGACCTTTCTTGCCGCTCGCATCGTGGCCGGCATGGGAACGGGCGCCGAGAGCGCGATCATTGCGCCCTACCTGGCCGAGTTCGTTGCGAAGCGGTATCGCGGCATCTTTACGGGCGCGCTGGCCGGGTTCTTCTCGTTCGGCTTCGTTGCCGCCGCATTGCTCGGCTACTTCATCGTTCCCGCGTTCGATTCAGGCTGGCGCGTCGTGCTATTGATCACCGCGCTGCCGATCCTGATGCTGTTGTGGTGGCGCCGTTCGCTGCCCGAGTCTCCGCGCTGGCTGGAAAGCCGCGGGCATGTGGGCGAAGCGAAGCGCGTGCTCGACCGCATCGAAGCCAGCTTCGCGGCTCGTGGGATCGCACTGCCGGAGCCGGAGTCCATCAGCTTGAACAGCCCACCGCCGGCACACACTGGCACGCTGGCCGCGAACTTCCGCGCGCTGTGGATGGGACGCCAGGCGCGCATCACCACGATGACCTGGCTGATGTGGCTGTCGATCACCTTCAGCTACTACGCGTTCTTCACGTGGATTCCGGGCCTGCTCGTGCAGCACGGGATGAGCATCACGCGCAGCTTCGGCTATTCGCTCGCGATGTACGCTGCGCAGGTGCCCGGCTATTTCAGCGCCTCGTGGTTCAACGAGCGCATCGGGCGGCAGGCGACGATCGCGACGTACATGCTGCTCGGCTGCGTGTGTGCATTGGGCATGGCGTTCGCCCGCTCGAACGAGGAGATCATGGCGGCGGGCATCGGGCTGTCGTTCTTCATGAACGGCACTTACGCCGGCGTATACGCCTACACGGCGGAAGTGTTTCCCACGGCGGTGCGCACGACGGGCGCGGGCACGGCGTCGGCGATCGGCCGTATCGGCGCAATCGTATCGCCGATTCTTGTAGGCTATCTGTATCCGAACTTTGGTTTCGCAGGCGTGTTCGGCGTGACGACGGTCGTACTATTGCTCGGAGCGATTGCCGTGGTCGTGATGGGCGTGCCGACGCGCGGACGTTCGCTCGAAGACATCGCCGCGGGGGAAGCGGCATGAATGGCGTGCAAGAACAGGGCTTGCAGGCCTTCGTCGCGCTGGCTCGCGCGCAGGCGAGCACAGATCAGCCAGCGGCGCTCTATCAAGCGCTCGACAAGGTCCTTGCGCAAGCGATCGGCCATACGCTCTTCACGATACTGCGCTACGACGACGCGACGAATGAATCGGCGCGCATCTACAGCAACATGCCGGCTGCGTATCCAACGGCGGCAAAGAAGCCGCTGTCGGGCGGCAATTGGACCGACATCGTGCTGACGCGCGGTGAGGCGTTCATCGGCAAGACGCCGGACGATCTGCGCGCGGTGTTCGCGGATCACGAGCTGATCGCGTCGCTCGGGTGCGAAAGCGTGCTGAACGTGCCCGTGCGCTGGAAAGGACGCACGCTCGCTTCGCTCAATCTGTTGCATACGCGAGCGTGGTATCGCGACGATCACGTGCCGATCGCGCAGTCGCTTGCGCAGTATGCGTTGCCGGCGCTGCTCGACGGAGCCTGAAACCGGCTTTGCGCAGCGAATCGAATCATTCACCGAACCTTGGGGAAACGAGTGGACAGCATTCTCTTCACCAACGCAGGATTGCTCGATGTCGAGCGCGGCGAAGTGCGCGAAGCGCATCAGGTGCTCGTCGAAAACGGCCTTATCAAGGAAGTGTCCGACCGACCGCTGAAAAGCGCAGCCGCGCGCGAGATCGACTTGCGCGGCAAGACGCTGATGCCGGGTCTGATCGACCTGCATGTGCATGTGGTGGCCGTGCAGCTGAATCTGTCCCAGCAGGTGCACATGCCGAATGTGCTCGTCACACTGCGCTCGGTGCCCATCATGCGCGCGATGCTGCGGCGCGGATTCACCACGGTGCGCGACGCGGGCGGCGCAGGTTATCCGCACAAGCAGGCGGTGGAAAGCGGGCTCGCAGTGGGGCCGCGCCTTTTCGTCGCGGGGCGCGCGCTCAGTCAGACGGGCGGCCACGGCGACATGCGCGCCCGCTCGGACTATCTCGGCGACAGCGCGCCGTGCGGCTGCTGCGTGCGGGTCGGCGCGCTGTCGCGCGTCGCCGATGGCGTCGATGAAGTACGTCGCGCGGCTCGCGAGGAATTGCAGATGGGCGCCGATCATCTAAAGATCATGGCATCGGGCGGCGTTGCATCGCCGACTGACCCCGTAGGCGCATTCGGCTACGCGGAAGACGAAGTGCGAGCGATCGTCGAAGAAGCGCGTGCCCGCCAGACTTACGTGATGGCGCACGCGTACACGGCGGACGCGATTGCGCGCGTCGTACGCTGGGGCGTACGCACGATCGAGCACGGCAATCTCATCGACGCACCGACGGCGAATCTGATGGCCGAGTTGGGCGCGTATGTCGTGCCGACGCTCGTCACCTACGAAGCGCTAGCATCGGAGGGCGCGCAGTATGGCCTGGGCGAAGAGAGCGTTGCGAAGATCGCCGATGTGCGCGAGGCTGGGCTGCGTTCGCTCGAAATCTATCGCGACGCGGGCGTGAAGATGGGTTTTGGCTCGGATCTGCTGGGACCGTCGCAGCGCCTGCAGAGCGACGAATTCCGCATTCGCGCCGAAGTGCTAGGCAATGCAGCGACGCTCGCCTGTGCCACCACGACGGCGGCTGAAGTGCTCGGCCTGCCGGATAAGCTCGGACGTATCGCGGCTGGCGCGTGGGCCGATCTGCTTGTCGTGGATGGCAACCCCTTGCGCGATATCTCGTGTCTGCTCGGGCAAGGCGAACGCATTCCGCTAGTCATGAAGGGCGGCGCGATCCAGTTCGAAGAGTTGTGAAGGGACTACGCGTGCAACCGGTCATACGGCCGGAAAATCTCCAGCGCCCAATCGACGAACGCCCGCATCCTCGCGCTGTCGTGTTGCGACTTCGCAAACACGATATGTAGAGGATGCAATGGCCGACTCCATTCAGGAAGAAGCTGAACGAGATCGCCATTCGCGAGTCCCGCACGCGCCATGAACGCGAACGTCTGGCCAACGCCAAGCCCACTAACCAACGAAGTCAGATGCGCGGTACTCTCATTGACGGAAACCCCTCGCGTGCCCTTCGGGTCGATCTGGATTTTCTCGTCGCCGCGCTCGAAGAACATCGTGAAAACGCGGCCCGTCCGCGATGAGAAATAGCCGACCAGGTCGTGCTCGCCGTAAAGTTCTTCCGGATGCTTCGGCAGTTTGCGCGATCTCATGTATCCCGTGCCCGCATACGTGCCCCAATCGAGGCTCGCGATACGCCTCGCAATCAGCGACGTGTCCGTCAGTTCGCCACCCCGGATCACGCAGTCGACGCCCTCGCCGATCAGATCGACTTCCCTGTCGCTGACGCCCAGTTCGAGCTGTATCTCCGGATAGCGCTGCCGGAACAACGGAAGATGCGGCAACAGGATCAGATTGGCCAGCGACGAACCTATATCAACCCGCAAACGCCCTCGCGGTGTGCCACGAGAGTCGGCAAAAAGCGTGTCCATTTCGTCGATGTCCGCGAGCACCTTGAGCGCGCGATGGTAATACGCCTGGCCTTCGTCGGTGACGGCCACCTTGCGCGTGGAGCGCTGAAACAGCTTGACCCGCAGGTGAGTTTCGAGATCCTGGATCAGTTTGGTGACGGTAGGTCTCGGTATGTTCAGGGTATCGGCAGCTTTGCCGAACCCGCCCGATTCGGCGATTCGCACGAACACGCGCAATGCGAGCATCTGATCCATTCCGGTTCCACGCTTTGTTTGACCGTGTCGATCATATCGCGATTATTCACATCCATAAATAATGATTTAGCGCGCGGCCTATTTATTGACTCAGAGGAAACACTTATCGTTGCCACATCGATTCATTCATTTCATTTGAGGACATCATGAGCAAACGACTGGAAGGCAGAATCGCACTGGTGACGGGCGGCACGAGCGGAATCGGTTTGGCCGCTGCACAGGATCTCGCACGCGAAGGCGCGAAGGTTTATGTCACGGGCCGCCGTCAGGGTGAACTGGATGCAGCGGTGAGCGCAATCGGTCACGCAGCAACGGGCGTTCAGGGCGACGTCACGCGCAGCGCCGATCTGGACGCGCTGATGAAACTGATCCGCGAGCGCGAAGGACGTCTCGACATTCTTTTCGCCAACGCAGGCGGCGGCTCGCTGGCGCCGCTCGGTGATATTTCCGAGCAGCATTTCGACGACACCTTCAATCGCAATGTCCGCGCGGTGGTCTTTACCGTTCAAAGCGCGCTGCCGCTCATGTCGCGCGGCGCGTCGATCATTCTCACCGGCTCGATCGCAGGGTCGACGGGGACGCAGGCGTTCAGCATCTATAGCGCTTCGAAGGCGGCTGTGCGCAGCCTCGCGCGGAGTTGGGTGCTCGATTTGAAGGACCGCGGCATCCGCGTCAACGTCGTTAGCCCCGGTTCGACCCGGACTGTCGGCCTCGCGGAACTCGGAGGCGATACGAAGGAAGGTCAGGACGGGTTGCTGTCGTACCTGACGTCGCTGGTGCCGATCGGCCGCCTTGCCGATCCGATGGAAATCGCTAGGGTGGTGACGTTTCTGGCATCCGACGATTCGAGCTTTATCAATGGCGCGGAGATCACGGCGGATGGCGGGCAGGCACAGGTGTAGGCGGATCGAGTCGGCGCATCGACCCGAATCAGCCTTCGGCAAGACGCAACACTAACACTGCTTACGGGCTTCTTCGCTCATTCACATTTTGCGAAGCCAAGGAAGCCCGTCCGGTGACATCGCGTTCCGCCGCATCAACGCTCTCTGCATGGGCTCGATTCTCAAGCCGTAGTCGGAAAAGCGCGTAATCTGAACGCGTCGTTGACAACACGAGGCTACACCATGGTCGATGCAGTGAACCCTCCCGGTGTCTGGTCACCATTCGGTGCGTTCTCGATGGCTGTCGTTCAGGGCGATGGTCAGATCGTGCATCTGAAAGGCCAGGTTTCGCTGGACGTCGATGGACGCGTGGTAGGTCCTGGCGATATGCGCGCGCAGGTGCGCAAGGTTCTGGAAAATATTCGTGATGTTCTCGGCGCGATGGGCGGATCCACAACTGACGTGATTTCGCTGGTCCACTATGCAACGGATATCGAAGCGTTCATGACAACCGGCGACATTCGTGCGGAGTTTTTCTCAGCGCCCTATCCCGTCACGACAACCGTCCAGATCGAACGGCTTTACCATCCGGATCTGGTGATCGAAATCACTGCCGTTGCGGAAATACCGCGCACCAGATTCCATCGTCCGTAAGCTTCTAGAACGTCGCTATCGCCCCCGCATCCTCGCATCGACATCCACCGAAATCGGTGCAAGCTCCTCCACCAGAAAGCTGATCAACGCCCGCGCCGCGGGACGCGCGGCGCGGCCCGTCGGAAACACTGCGTGGATTTCAACAGGTTCGAGTTGCCAGTCTTCGAGTATTGACACGAGCCGGCCATCCGCGATCTCGCTGCGGCATCCCCACAGACCGATCACCAGAATGCCCAAACCGGCGACAGCGGCCGCCGTGGCCGCTTCGTTCACGGTCGATGTGATGCGCCCGTCCCCTCGAAAAACCGCTTCACGCCCGTCCTTGCGCAGCGTCCACCCCAATGACGCGGCACTCGACGGGCCCGTGACGAACGCATGCTGGCTCAGTTCGGCTGGTTCAACCGGACGGCCATTCCGCGCCAGATAGATAGGCGCGGCAACCAGCAGCCGGGGCGAACGCCCAAGCAGTCTCGACGTCGCGCTCGAATCCGGCAGCGCGCCGAATCGGATTGCGACATCGACTCCTTCTGTAATCAGATCCTGACGATCATCCGACATCAGCAAATCGATGTAGAGCGCCGGGTGCATCTCCATGAAGCGGTCGATACGCGGAATCACCTCGCGTATGCCAAAGCTCGTCGACAGCGCCACGCGTAGACGTCCGCGCAGTTCCGTCGATCCGCGCGCGGCGTGATCCGCTTCTTCGAGCGCGTCGAGGATCGCTTCAACGCGCGTCAGGTAATCGACGCCCGCTTCCGTCAGCTTGACCGCGCGGGTGCTCCTGACGAACAACGCCGTACCGACGTCCGCTTCGAGCTCGGAGATCTGTCTCGACACGGACGGCTGGCTGATGCCGAGTTCCCGCCCCGCCCGGGTGAAGCTCGACGTACGCGCAACGCGTGTGAACAGCCGCAACACGGACAACTTGTCATTCATCCACGTGGCAAATAATTGATAGTCATCCAGGCATTATACCCGGCTCATGGCAAATGAATCATGATGAATTCACGCCACCACCGGCGAGCCAACACTGGAGTCAGAAATGAACCTGCAACAGAAACTGGATGCCTTCAAGTCGAACTTCGAGACCAAGGTCGCGCCGCCCGCAGTCGTCGACGTCTTTCACAGGACCACGGCCGAGCTGATCGCAACGGGTCAGGCGGAGCGCTCGCTGAAAGTCGGCGACATCGCACCGACTTTCACGCTGACCAATGCCGAGGGCGAAGTCGTCTCGTCGGCAGAGATGCTGGAGCACGGGCCGCTGGTCGTGACGTTTTACCGGGGCGTCTGGTGCCCGTATTGCAACATCGACCTGCAGGCGATCGAAGAAGTCGCGGACGAGATCCGCGCGCTGGGCGCGAGCCTCGTTTCGATCTCGATGCAAACCGCGACGAACAGCCTGAAATCGCAACGACAAAACAAGCTCAGCTATCCGATCCTCGTCGATGAAGGCGGCAAGACGGCTGATGGGTTCGGAATCCGCTTCCGGCTGCAAGACGAGCTGATCGACACCTACAAAGGCTTCAATGTCGATCTGCCTGTCATCAACGGCGAGCCGAGCTGGACGCTGCCGATGCCCGCTCGATACGTTATCGCGCAAGATGGCACGATCGCTTATGCCGAAGTGAGCCCGGATTACACGAAGCGCCCCGACCCGAGCGAGCTGGTAGCGGCTTTGGAGAATCTGAAAACGGCTGCTTGATGTTCCGGGCGGACCTCGCTTGCGCGAGACGCCTGGCTGCGTCCACGGTTGCGGTCAATCTGGGCGTTCTGGATTTGCCTCGAGCTTCATCGTGCTGTCGGGTGTCGCCGGGTTTGTGCTGCTTTTCTTCCTTCTATGCATGTCGGAACCGGGCGGCAAGATCGCCACCGCTGACGCAGGTCCAGGCGCTACATCGGCTGCATCGACACGGGCGATCGAATGAATCGCTGGCGTCGACGCAGCCGACCGGTCAATACCACCAACCCGGACCCGGGCCCGGGCCCCACATGCTCCAGTTCCACGCCGCATTCTCATTCATCTCCGCGTTCATCCGCTCCTGATCGATGAACTTTTGCTGGAGCTGTTCGCGCTTGTAGTTATCCCACGCTGTTTCGTCGCCGACATACAGGCAGCCGCACGAGTACGGGTCCGCATAGAGAAAGATAGGCTTGCCGTCCTTGACCTTCTGCACCACGCGATTGGGAGGCAAGGTCTGCAGTTGCAAGCGCTGTGCGTCGGTCGTCACGGGGACGATATGGAAGCCCGCCGCCGACAGCAGGTCGTTTTTCTCGTTAGCGCGTTCGACAGGCGATGCACACCCGGCAATCAGAGCACTCATGCTGATTGCTATCAAACCCGTGACCAATCGGTGCTTCATCATCGTCCTCTGGAAGTAGGCGGTAAGTTTCAAGGATCACACATGGCACGGAGTCTGGGCGCCAAAACTTAGGCGGGAATTACAGGGGCATGGCGTGTCGCTTCGATTCACGGTCAAGCTTTGTGCTCGTCCCGATCGCCCTGACCGTGCTGCGTGGCCCTGCACTCCTGAACCAGCTGCTCGATAAACGCCTGCTGCATCGGCGTTCCGAGCCAATCCGTTCTGAGCGTGTAGCCGACCACCCGGCTGGCCTCCGGCGTCTCGAGTTCCAGCGCAACCATCTCGCTGCCCGGATACGCCTCGCGGATCTGCGAGCGCGAGAGCAACGTGATGCAATCGCTTTCCACGAGCATCGCCATCATCATCGCGAGGGAACTGGTCTCGACCACGAGCGGCGGTTTGCCGGGCAGGCGCGCAAGCATCGAGTCGATTGCCGCGCGCCGCGGCAGGTTGCGTTGCGGCACCACCCAGTCGAACGAAGCGAGGTCGCGCGCGGCGATCCTCGCTTTGCCCGCGAGCCCATGCCCCTTTCTGACGGCCACCACATACGGGTCCGCAAACAACTCGTTCTCCTGAATCGATCCCGTCAGACGCGGCTCGCGCAGCGCACCGATGATCACATCGATATTGCCAAAGCGCAGCTCTCGCAACAGCTGCGAATGCGAGCCCTCGTCGACCGTCACCTTGGCATCGGGGTACTGACGACGCAGCCGCTCGATCGCGCGCGCGACAAGACGCGGTGCGAGCATCGGCAGCACGCCGAGCGAGATCTTGCCCGTCAGCTGGCCGCGCGCATGCGCGAGATCTTCGCGAGCCTGCGCGATTTCGTACATCGCGAGACTCAGGCAGCGCGCGAACTCGATACCCGCTGCATTCGCCGACACGCTATGCACGCGGCGCCGGTAGAGCGTCGCGCCGACCGTCTGCTCGATCTGGCGCGCCGCGCGATGCACGGCTGGTTGCGAGATGCCCAGTTGTTGCGCGGCCTCGGCTGCCGATCCGCAATGCGCAATGGCGATATGACAGCGCACCTGCGAATCCGTCAAATGACGGCAAATCGTGCCGACGTGGGCGGTACGCACGTCCGCATCGCCCGTCAGATCGGCGACGGCGCGCTCCATCTGGTCGAGCATGCGCCGCACGCGCCGGTGCAGGATCACGCCCTCTGCCGTCAGTTCGCTGCCGCCGTAACCGCGCTCGAATAGCGCGCCGCCAAAGCTCGATTCGAGCTTGCCGATGGCAAGACTGACGGCCGGTTGAGTGCGTCCCGCGCGCGCCGCCGCAAGGCCGATACCGCCTGTTTCGCAGACGGCATCGAATAGAAACAGGCGCCGCAAACGCGCCAGATCATCGTCCCTCTCCAGCCCTTCAACAGTCGACATATGCCATCAGGATGCGCTGTGGAAAACCCCTAGCTTAACCAAAATTTATGTCGGAGGGTGCAGTTCATATTGCGGGATTCGCTTCGCCTGCGCTTACAGTTACGTCAGTCCGATCATGATGTTTTCAGCCAGGAGTCAGTTCATGTCTGTCGTCGTCGACACACACACCCACGCAATTTCCCCGGATAAAGTGCGATATCCGCTCGCGCCCGTCGGCGGCCATCAATCGGAATGGTCGGCGAAGCGGCCCGTCAGCTTTGAAGGCTTGCTCGCCGCCATGGATGAAGCCGGCATCGGCCGCGCGGTCGTCGTGCAGGCATCGACGGTATACGGCAACGACAATAGTTATGTGGTCGAGGCGGTGCGCAGCCACCCTGACCGCTTCGCAGGCGTGTTCTCGATCGACGTGCTGGCCGCCGACGCCGTCACGCAGATGCAGCGCTGGCTCGACGCGGGTCTGAGTGGCCTGCGTCTGTTCACGACCGGCAGCACGATGCCGGGCCAGGCGGGCTGGCTGGACGACGAGCGTTCGTTTCCCGTCTGGGACTATGCGCAGAAGCACGACGTTTCGATCTGTCTGCAGATGACGGCGCAAGGCATTCCCGCGTTGCTGAACATGCTGTCGCGCTTCCCTGACATCCGTGTGCTGCTCGACCACCTCGCGCGCCCGGAACTGGCAGGCGGCCCGCCCTACGAAGCGGCCGCACCGCTCTTCAGCCTTGCGTCGCATCGAGGCGTGTATCTGAAGCTGACCAATCGCACGATTGCCGAGGCTTCGCGCGGCGCATCGACGCCCGCCGAGTTCTTCCCGCGCGTGCTCGAAGCATTCGGCGCTCAACGCATCGCATGGGGCTCCAACTTCCCCGCCGCCGAAGGCACGCTGCCGCAATTGCTCGCCGATGCGCGCGACAGTCTGTCGACGCTACCCGCCGACGCGCGCAACGCGATTTTCGGCGATACGGCACGCGCGCTCTATCCCGTGCTCGCCCGCTGAGCGCCGCACCCGCCGACACGGAGAGAAACACGTGAGCATCGTAAGGACACCGCTGCGCCTGAAGACCGCGCTGAAGACCTATCCGCATACGCGCGCGCTGAAATCCGGCGAACTGACCGATCCCGCCGTCGAACTGGTGTTCGAGGACATCGAACCCATCCATCGCGTGTTCGCGCCGATGGCGCGCCAACAGGCATTCGACGTCAGCGAACTGGCAATCGTCACCTATCTGCAGGCGAAGGCGTACAACAAGCCCGTCGTGCTGCTGCCCGCCGTGGTCGCGGCGCGCTTCCAGCAAAAGTGCATTATTTATAATGCGCAACGCGGACAACTGAATGTCGACGATCTGGCAGGCAAGCGAATCGGCGTACGCGCTTATTCGCAGACCACGGGCATGTGGGTGCGGGCCATCCTCGCACAAACCTATGGAGTGCCCATCGACAAGATCGATTGGGTGACGTTTGAAGGCGCACATCTGGACGAATACCGCGAGCCGTCCTTCGTGCGCCGCGCGCAACCGGGCCAGCAACTCTTGCCGATGCTGCGCGCCGGCGAACTCGATGCCGCGATCCTCGGCAACGATCTACCGGACGAACCCGCGCTTGCGCCGCTGATCGCCGACGCGGCCGCCGCCGATCGCGCGTGGTACGGGTTGCATCGATATGTGCCGATCAATCATGTCGTCGTGGTCAGGAAGGAACTGGTCGATCGGCATCCCGACGCAGTACGGGCCGTCTACGACCTGTTGCTGCGAGGCAAACAGTCGGTGGCGACTGTACGGGACGCGAGCAAGCCCGATCCGCTGCTGTTCGGCATCGATGCGCTGCGCGGTCCGCTCGAAGAGACGCTTTCGTTCTGCGAGAGCCAGCAACTGTTGCCGCGCAAGATGAGCGTCGACGAAATTTTTGCAGACTGCCTCGACGTGCTCGGCGACGCCGCCCGCTAGTTCGACAGACACCGCTCCAACCAGTCCAAGCGAATCCAGATTCGCCGCCGTTTCAGAAGGAGACATCATGAGCTTGCCCGGCAAGGCCGCATCCAAACCCCGGGGACGCCAGCCGTTCTATCGCGATCTGTCTTTCCAGGTCCTCGCCGGCATGGCGCTCGGCGTTGCCGTCGGCTACTGGTTTCCGAAGCTCGGCATCAACCTGCAGCCCGTCGGCGACGCGTTTATCCGCGTCATCCAGATGCTGATCGGGCCCATCATCTTCTGCACCGTATGCAGCGGCATTGCCGGTGTAAAGGACTTCAAGAAAGTAGGCCGCGTCGCTATCAAGGCGCTGTTCTACTTCGAGGTGGTGACGTCGCTCGCACTCGTGATCGGACTTGTCGTCATCAACGTGCTGAAGCCTGGCGTCGGCATGAATGTGGACATGAGCAGCATCCATTCGTCGGCTGTCGATGCGTATGTTGCGAAAGCACATCACGTCGTCACGACGAGCGAGTTCCTGCTGAACGTGATCCCTCATACGGCAATCAGCGCGTTTGCGGGCGGCGACGTGTTGCAGGTGCTGTTCTTTTCGGTGCTGTTCGCGTTCGGTCTCGCAGCGATTGGAGAGCGCGCCCGTCCGGCGATGGATCTGATCGATTCGGTGTCGAGCGCGCTGTTCTGGATCATCGGCCTGACGATGAAGGTCGCCCCGCTCGCCGCGTTTGGCGCGATCGCCTTCACGGTGAGCAAGTTCGGCTTCGGCACGCTGATCTCGCTCGGCAAGCTGATTCTCGAGTTCTATCTGACCTGCGCGCTTTTCATCGTGCTGATTCTCTGGCCGATCGCGAAGGCGAACGGTTTCAGCCTGTTGCGATTGATGCGCTACATCGGCGCCGAACTGTTGCTCGTGATCGGCACGAGTTCGTCGGAGACCGTGTTTCCGCAACTGATCGACAAACTTGAACGGCTCGGTTGCGAAAAATCCGTCGTGGGCCTCGTCTTGCCGACCGCGTACACGTTCAATCACGACGGCACATGCCTCTATTTCGCCGCTGCCGCCGTGTTTCTCGCGCAGGCAACCAACACGCCGATGACGTGGCACGACCAGCTGGTGCTGCTTGCAGTGCTGCTGCTGACGTCGAAGGGCGCGGCGGGTGTTTCCGGTGCTGCGATTGCCGTGCTTGCCGCTACGCTGGCCGCGTCGAACACCATCCCTGTGGAATCGATCGCGCTGATTCTCGGCATTCACAAAGCGCTGTCGAGTGCATTCGTGTTCACGAACATCGTCGGCAATAGCGTCGCAACGATCGTGGTCGCCAACTGGGAGAAGGCGCTCAACCGCACTGCCCTGCGCAATGAACTCAAGGCGGGCTTCAAACCGATGGACACATCGATCGGCGCGTTGAAACAGTCCGGCGGCAGTTCGGCTGGGAGTTGATCTGGCAGGCGGTAGGTGGTGACGGAATCCGGCACTGCCTGCCAACACAAGAAATGACTCCCGCGAACCATACACAATAGTTAGTCATACGAATCGTATAGAAGTCGCGGGACATCGCATGACGGACGCGGAGAAGTTCGACCGCCCGTCAGCGTCGACAAGACATCAAAAAACAGGAGACAGGTGTGAAAGGAAAGTGGACGAACCGCATTGGACTTGGACTGGGCGTATCGACGGCAATTGGGCTTCTCGCGGCCACGTCGGCGCATGCGCAATCGAGCGTGCAACTCTTCGGCACCGTCGATGGCGGCGTGCGGCATCAGACCAACGCGGCCGCCGGCGGCGGATCGGTAACGACGATGAATTCGAACGGCTACTACAGCTCCAACAAGCTCGATTTCCGCGCGAGAGAAGATCTCGGCGGCGGATGGAACGCGCACTTCCTGCTCGAAAGCGGCTTCAATCTGGGTAACGGCCAGTTCGACAACACGACGGGCTTGATATTCAACCGGCAGTCATTCGTCGGCATCGGACACAAGCAATATGGCTCGCTCGATCTCGGCCGCCAATACACGATCGCCCATGACATCATCAGCTTTTACGATCCGTACGGCTTTCATTTCACGCCAATCATTCCATTGACCGTCGCATCCGATGGCACCCGCAACAACAACGACGTGAAGTACAAGAACACGTTCGGCCCGCTGCTCGTCGAAGCGGACAATTCATTTGGCGGCGTCGCGGGCGACTTCAGCAGCGGCGCGGCGCGCGCGGTCGGCCTCAACTATACGACGGGACCGATAGGGATTGGCGGCCTGTACGGCCATCGCAATGTGCTGGCCGGCAAGACCTACGTCAGCGACAGCTACTACATGGTCGGCGCCAGCTATCAACTCGGCCCGGTACGGTTTTCAGGCGGCTTCATGTCCGAGGACCAGCAGAACCAGGGCGCGCCGCATATGGTCACCAACAACGGCTTTGGCGGCATTGCGTGGACCGTGACGCCGTACCTCGTGTTTCGCGGCGCGTACTACCAGACCAATGTCTCGACGGACAAATCGGGGCGTCGCGGGATGTCCGCGCTTTCGCTCGGTTATCTGCTGTCCAAGCGCACCACGCTCTACGCGGAGGGGGACTATACGTCTTACCGGCACGCTGTTGTGAGTACGCTGAATCCGGCCGGCGCGTCGAGCCAGACGGCCGTCACCGTCGGTATCGACCATCTGTTCTAGAACAGGCGGGCGCACGCACGCCGCCGCGCATTTCACGCAGGAGCACGCAATCAGAGCGACGGGTCGAGTGGCGTAATGCGGGCGAGCATCAGCGTATATTCCTCCGCGGCAATCTGGCGGAACTTCATGTCGATCACGGCCATGCGCTGGTCGTCGGCGATATCCGGAAAGAGCCGTTGCGCGGCATCCTTCAGCACGATGTCGGGATGCGCGATGCACGGCAGATCTTTCGATGCCGTCGAATCCAGCGCCTTCACCAGCAGATAGACAGGCACGACGTCCGCAAGCCCGACGGGAACCAGCTTCGCCGCCGCATCGCCGAAATGGCGCCGCACGATCGCCTGCGAGCCGAGGCGCAGCATGTAGCGAAACGGCATGCCCGTGCGGATCGACAGCAGCACGGGGTCGACGGCCGCCACCTGCTCGACGGAGTTGATGCCTTCGGCCTCGAAGGTCGCGACGATCGGCAACGTCACGCCTTCGAGCGTGATCAGCCTGTCGGGCGCGTTCTCCGTCTTGTCCGCTTCGGTGAGCTGCGGAAAGCCGAAGCGGCGGATCAGTTTGAGCAGCGCATCGACGGGAAAGGTGCCGAGCGCGAAGGCCATTGCCGCGCGTGCGCCGTCCGACTGCGTCGCATTGTTGATGACGAGCGCGAGCGGAATAGCGAGAAAGAGGCGCAGCGCGTACCAGTAGACGTCGGCAACGTTGAGTGACTTGCGGCGGATGGAAAGCACGGAATCGCTCACGACGAACATGAACGAGCCCGCAAACGACGCCATCAGCACGCGTTGGCTGATGCCATAGATGCAGCCGGAAGATTCGCTCGTCGCGCATGGCCTCACATCGAAAAAGCTCGTGCCGACGAGCCCCGCCGCCGCGTAGACGACGGCGAGCAGGATGAACACGGCGGGCACGAACGGCACGAGGCCGTATTGCTCATGATAGACACGCGCGAACAGGCGCTCGCAGATGTCGAGCCTCTCGTCAGCCGCGCGCTGCCAATGTCCCGCCGCAGGACGCGGCGCAGGCGGCGAGCACGGTAGCGCGCCGGCGTCCTCCAGCGCGTAGATGAGCCGCTGCGACCAGAAGCGTTGCAGATACGCCGATAGTGCGCTGCCTTTCAGGCTGTTTTGAAACTCGCGATAGCGCGTGAACCAGATAAGGCTCAGAAAGACGATGAGCGGCGTGCCGACCATGATCGTCGTGAACGCCGCGAGCGTGACGGCGAGTTCCAGCGACGCGTCCTCGGCCTTCACGACGTAATGGATGAATGCCGCGCCCGCGAGGTTGATCGCGATGAGGCCCACGGTCAGCATGATCGCGCGGCGCGGGCCGGTGAGGTGGCTTTCGGTGAGGGGGGTGGGTTTGCGGGAGGTGCCCGATACCGGCAAGATGGTGGAGGTGGTGGACATGGTGTGGCTCTCCTTCCCTTGAAACACAACCCGTCGAGAAAATGGTCGGGTGGCACGTACCGAAATCTGGCGACAGGATAGCCACCGAGGCAACTCGCGCCATTCGACCACGAACGTCCGTCGTGTCGGCGATCACGCGAAGCACGGCGCCGGTCACAACGCCGCCCAGGACTTCTTTGCCTATTTGCGGGCCAAGAAGGCCCGATCGCGCACTCGCTGCCCGACATCGAACCGGCCGAAGCAGGCGGCGAGTTCGGGGTCGTTGGTCCTGGATTTCCAGCCGTGGTCAATGGGCGGATTTGGCCGTCCCAGCGAATGCGCGCGCTCCATGCCCTTCAGTCCGAGCCTTTTCATCTCGCATGCCAGCCACATTTCCGCCTCGGTCTTCGCTCGGCTCGCTCCCTTGCGCAGCGGTGACGTGTGGTGGATTCTCCCGTCTCGCCGCCAGATGCGCGTTCCGTCGGGGAAGAGGTAGGCCACCTTACCAGGCAGCGCATCGACATTCTTGCGGGTATCGCGAGGCAGGTCCGCGATCATCATCGGCGTTTCGCGTTCGCTCATTTCGAACTCCTCTGTGCAACGGTTTGCTCGTTACTCAGCGATGCAACATTTCATCCTGGCACATGCGCAGGCAATGAGCGATGCCTCGCTTACGGTCAGATGCGAGTGAATGTGTCGAAGACCACATTCGATGCCCTGCCCCGCTGGCGCGCTGGAAAATACCTGCTAAAACCCTAGACAAGACCCGCCTCGCGCGCGGAATGGTCAGAGATGCAATCCATGTATCGCACCGACGTCCCGCCCGATCCTGCTCTTCATCGGCCTCTTAATTAAAACAGCCTCATCACTCCATCGGCCCTGTCGCATCCGTTCGCATTCGCGCCATGCGTGCGGCGTAACCCTGATTCGATGTCTCACGATATGGAGTACCACATGGACCCAATCACGTTCATGGCTGCGACGGGCAGCACCCAGGCGAGTGCCGCCCTGTGGCTCAACGCAGTGCAAGCCGCGATGGACCGCTTCCAGATCAACACACCCGTGCGCCAGGCCGCCTTTCTGGCACAAGTCGCGTTTGAAAGCGGCCGCTTTCCGCCTCCACCCGTGTCGGAAAACTTCAATTACTCGGTAGCAGGCCTGCAGTCGACATTCCGCTCGCTGACGTCCTCGCAATGCGCGAGCCTCGGGCGTCAGCCTGGCGAGACGCGCGTGCCGCCCCAGCGCCAGCAGCAGATCGCCAACCTCGTCTACGGCGGCCGCTTCGGCAACGGCTCAGCCTCGACGGGCGACGGCTGGAAGTATCGCGGCTCGGGCCTGATCCAGTTGACGTTCAAGGACAACTTCGCCCGCGCGGGTCAGGCGATCGGCGTCGATATCGTCAGCAATCCGGACCTCGTGCGCAACGACCCCGCCACCGCCGCGCTGGTGTCCGCGTGGTACTGGCAATCGCACGGCTGCAACGAACTCGCCGACGCGAACAAGTTCAACGCGATCACGGCGCAGATCAATCCGGCGCACGCGGGCGAGACGGACCGTCAGGCAGCATTCCAGCTCGCGAGCAACGCGCTCCACGCAGCACCTGCTGCCTGAGCGGGCGGCACGGCCGTCGCGTGATTCCTTGAACACGGCGGCGAGCTTCATGATCATGCTGACGTGCAGGCATGAGTGAACTCGCCGTCGCCGACGAGCTTGCCCATCTTTTGATATTCGCGCTGCGTCACGGATATCCGATGACTCATGCGTCGCCCTCGCCGGCGGCCAGCGCGATGTTGCGGATATTGCCGCCCGTGAGCGTGTAGCGGCGCGCCATCAACGCGAGATCGAGATCTGGTTCGCGCGGCGTGTGTCGCAATGCATGTGCATGTGGGGAGGCGTGGTGATAGTGCTAAATCCGGGGACGGTCAGAACGGAGGTTGCGTGAGCGTCCGGCAGCGGAAATCCGTAACCTGCCACACGTGGCGTAAACGACTCTAAAGTTGTCGTTTGCGACAGTACCACCAGGACAACTCCATCACTAGACTCATCTCCGTTGTACCTCAACATGAACAGTCACCGGAGAAGTCTTCATGAAAGTTTTCGCCATTGGTTCGATTCGTCAGGCGTTCACGCCGGAACAGCGGCAGCGCATCATGCCAAAGGAAGTCCCCGACACGCTCAAGCTCTACCTCGATGGCACCATCGAGCAGTTCTGGTTCCGTGACGATCCGGCGACGCCCGGTGTCATCTTTCTCATGAACGTGGAATCGGTCGAGCACGCAAAGGCGGCAGTGGACGCGTTGCCGCTCACCGCCGAAGGTCTCATGAGCTTCGATCTGCTGCCAGTTGGGCCGCTTGCGCCCCTTCGTTTGCTGATTCAGTAAAAGTAACGCTGCAGGTGTCGCCGTCGGTGATATGACGGCGACACATCTTCAGGGCAGTTCGCTATCCGGCGCGAAGCGTCGTGCGTATTCTCTTGGACTCACACCCATTCGCCGCGTGAAAGCTTTTCTTAGCACGTCGCCGCTGCCATAGCCGCACCGGCGCGCTATCTCTTCCATCGACCGCTCGCCGAGTTCGAGCGCCCGCCGAACGGCTTCGAGCCGTACATCTTCGACATATTTCGCGGGCGTCGTCTTCAATTCACGCTGAAACATGCGAATCAGGGTTCTCACGCTCGTCGACGCCCTGTCCGCCAGCATGTCGGTCGTCAGGTCCGTATGCAGATGCTCGCTGATCCAGAGGCACAGATCGTCGATGCTTGAGCCCGACACGCGCTGTGATTGAAGCGCGACGCTAAACTGCGCCTGTCCGCCGGGACGTCGCAGAAACAGGACCAGATTCTTCGCGATCTCCAAAGCAACGTCATTACCCAGGTCTTCACCGACAAGAGCAAGTGCAAGATCGATTCCCGCCGATACCCCAGCCGACGTATACAAGTTGCCATCTTTCACCCAGATCGGAACAGGGTCGACCTGCACGCCGGGATATCGCTCGGCAAGGTGCTGCGTCATCCGCCAATGCGTCGTTGCCCTGCGGCCGTCCAGCAGCCCCGCTTCCGCCAGCGCAAACGCGCCGACGCAAATCGAGCACACGCGACGCGCTGTGTTCGAACGCTTCCGGATCCAGTCTATGGCTGCCTTGTCGAAGCGATCGATCGAATTGAAGCCGGTCGTCACGATCAATGTGTCGATTGGCCTGTTTGCACGACGCTCTGTTTCGAGCGTTCGGTGGCCCTTGAGTCCGATACCTGTTTCGCTTTCCAGATGGACGTCGGAACCCGCGCACACCAGTTCGAGTGAATAGGGAGCCGGTGCGCCAGCGTGCAGCTGATTTGCGGATGCGAACACTTCTGCAGGACCGATTACGTCGAGCGCGTCTACGGGCGGCAAACCGAGAATCACAACGCGCTTTCGCGTCGTACCCGATATCGGACCGGATGCTTTCCTCATCGACAGCTCCTGTGAAAACACGTCATTTTCATTTTGTCACAAATCGTCCAGAAACAGTCATATGTGACACGTGACGTGTTTATACACTCGATGGTCAATCTCGATACTCGCGGAGGCCACATGAGCACAATCGTTACCATCGGAGGAATCAGCGCTCCCGATTCCGACTTCACCCGTCAGGCAAGCTCGCTCGTCGAACGCGTTCATTCAGACGCACTCATGAATCACGTGCACCGAACGTGGTGGTTCGCCGAATTCCTCGGCAGAAAGCGCGGTTTGAAATACGACCGTGAAGTCGTCTACCTTGCTTCCCTGCTTCACGATCTGGGCCTCACAGACGCATTCGCCGCCGATCAGCGCTTCGAGGTCGACGGCGCGGATGCCGCGAACCTGTTCCTGACGGCCAACGGCTACGCAGAACAAAAGGCGGAACTCGTGTGGAACGCGATCGCGCTGCATTCGAGCGCCGGCATCGCCGAGCGCAAGCAGCCGGAAATCGCCCTGGTCTACATGGGCGCTCATGTGGACGTCTTTGGACTGCGGCTGGACGAAATCACGCCGTCGCTCGTCGACGATGTGCTGGCGCTCTATCCACGCGTGGGCTTCAAGGCGGCCTTTGCCGAAGCGCTGGCGGAAGTTGTCAGGAAGAAGCCCCACACGGCGCTGGGCACCGGTCTGGTCGATATCGGACATCGGCACGTACATGGTTTCGACTGCGCGAACGTGTGCGACCTGATCGATCACGCGCCGTTCGAAAGCTGAAACGCAGTGTTGCAGCAAAGATCCGTTGACTCTCATTTAGATGATGAATATCATCCAAAACATCGAATCACGGAGCGCAGCAAACCATGCGGAAATCCAGAGAGGAAACGGCTGACACACGTCGACGGATCGTCGAAGTCGCCAGCCGGGAATTCAGGACCAACGGCATTCAGGCGACCGGACTTGCCGATCTGATGTCCGAGGCGGGACTTTCGCATGGTGGCTTTTACCGGCATTTCGATTCCAAAGATCAACTGGTCGCGGAAGCATGCGAATCGGGACTGACGGCGATCATCGGACGACTCGAAGCAGCGGCGAACGGATGCGAAGGCAAAAAAGGGTTCAAGGCCATCGTTGACGCGTATGTGTCGTCGTCGCATCGGGACGCGCCGGCGGACGGTTGTCCTCTCGCCGCGATGGGCAGCGAACTGGCGCGTGCGGACGAACAGACTCGCGCGGTCGCGTCGCGCGGATTTGCTGAACTCGTCGACGTATTGGCAAAGCGAAGCGGACGGCGGCGGCGCGAGGCGGCAAGATCAGAGGCCGTCTTCGCACTGTCGGCGATGATCGGCGCCATCACCATGGCCCGAATCACAGACGACCCCGACGCTGCAGCAGCGATCCTGCAGGACGTCAGACAACACCTCGAAGCAATGTAAGCGATACCGGCTCGTTGGAATGGAGTCGTAAGCGCACGCGTAAAAATGTGCATATGCACTTCAAAGATTTCGAAGCATCCCCTGCACTCTTGATGAGTGTTCAAACCGTTAGATTGGAGAGTTCATCATGAAGCAACGCAAATACCTCATTACTGGCGCAACCGGCAAAACGGGTGTCCACACCATTCGTCATCTTCTGAACGACGGACATGCCGTTCGCGCCTTCGTACACAGCGAAGACGAGCGCAGCGAAGCGCTGCGCAGTCTGGGCGCTGAAATCGTCGTTGGCGATCTTCTCGAACATGACGACGTGATCCGTGCCATGGAAGGCGTGACGGGTGCATACCTGTGCTATCCCGTGCGTCCTGGCTTTATTCAGGCCACTGCGTATTTCGCGGACGCAGCGCGCCGCGCGGGTGTCGAAGTTGTCGTGGA
Organism: Paraburkholderia sp. SIMBA_054; assembly: GCF_046534875.1. Classification (NCBI taxonomy): domain Bacteria; kingdom Pseudomonadati; phylum Pseudomonadota; class Betaproteobacteria; order Burkholderiales; family Burkholderiaceae; genus Paraburkholderia; species Paraburkholderia sp. SIMBA_054. Next base: position 61,291 of record NZ_JAWRXV010000010.1, read on the forward strand.
GATGTCGCAGATTTCTGCGCGGGAAGATTCGAAGAGTCACGCCGCGCGCGATCACTGGATCGCGGAACGCGTGATCGACTGGTCAGGCGTGCCCACCGTGCATATTCGCCCGACGTTCTTCTCCGAATGGTTCGTCTTCCCGTGGGTGCGCGATCAGATCGTGCAGGAAGGCAAGATCACGCTGCCGTATGGCAACGGACGTCACGCGCCGATTTCCGGCGAAGATCAGGCTCGACTGATCGCGGCCGTGCTCACGAACCCGTCAGCGCACATCGGCAAGACCTATCCGCTGCTTGGACCGGTTGAGATGAACCAGCAGGAAATCGCCGATGAAATCGGCAAGGTTCTGGGTCGCAAGATCACCTACAGCCCGTCGACGATCGAACAGTACCGGGAGCATCTCGAGAAATACAACCTGCCGGAATTCCTGATCCAGCACTTTCTTGCGATCGCCATCGATTACCAGAACGGCATTTTCTCGGGCGAGGACGGCGTGATCGGCGAGATCACGGGGCAGGCACCTCAAACCGTCGGTGACTTCGTCAAAGCGCATCGCCACGTTTTCGAGCAGTAATCCGTGATGAACGCAGCTCGCGTTGTCGAGCCGCGTTCTGACCAAACGCATTTCCTCACGCTGCCCAACAAAGGAATACATGCAATGAAACTCAGCGGCAACACCATCTTCATTACGGGAGCGACCTCGGGAATTGGCCGCGGACTCGCCGAAGCATTTCACAAGAAGGGCAACAAGGTCATTATCGGTGGCCGCCGGAAAGCACTGCTGGATGAAGTGACGAAGGTCAATCCCGGCATGGACTCCGTCGAAATCGACGTGACCAACCCCGCGCAAATCGCAAGCGTGGCCGAGCATCTGATTCAAACGTATCCGTCGCTGAATGTGGTCATCAACAACGCCGGTATCATGCCGTTCGACGATGTGACGGCTCCGCTCGACGATTCGCAAGCCGTGCATCTCGTCAACACCAATCTGTTGGGCCCTGTGCGTATCAGCGGCGCGTTCATCGAACATCTGAAGAAGCAGCCTGAAGCGTTCGTCATCAACAACAGTTCGGTTGTCGCTTACGTTCCGATGGCGATGTCAGCGCTGTACTCGGCAACGAAAGCTGCCATTCACTCGTACTCGCTGTCCCAGCGCTTCGCGTTGCGCGATACCTCCGTCCGTGTTCTGGAGATCGTGCCGCCGTGGGTGGACACCGATCTCGTCTACAAGAGCGGTGATCCACGCGCAATGCAACTGGAGCCTTTCATTGCAGAAGCATTCGCTCTGCTGGAACACGCGACCACAGAAGTCGTCGTCGAGTCGGCACAACAGTTACGAAATAGCGCAGGACCGAACGAGCGTGGCATCGTCGACTACTTCAATCAGATGTTGATTGATGAGCCTCTGCCCATGCCCTGATGTTCGGCACAGTGGTCATCGAAGCGTTGCATTCGCTTCGAGCAGTTGATGATGACGTGCTTCCGTCGCGTCATCGACGGGAAACATGCATTCCAGACGTAGCTCCTGCGCCGCAATGCTTTGCGGCGCACCAACGCTCGTGACCATCGAAAAGTAACGAAGTACATCTCCACCGCTGACGAAACCGATTGGAATGACAGGCATGGCCGGCGCAGCCCAGGACGCATGTCCCGTCTTCCAGTCGCGCGGTACATCTGGATAGGCAAGCAGTTCATCGAGCAGACGCGTGGTGCCGTCGTCTATCACACGGCCCACCGATTCCCGGTGCACCCGCTGCAGCAAGCTTCGCGCAACGCTGTCCCATTCGTCTACGAACGGCCGCATCCCCTGCGGATCGAACATCAGATGCAGCATGTTGCGCGAGCCTTTGCGCGCGGCCATGTCGATAAAGCAGTTGAATAAGCGCGGCGCGGCGTCGTTGGTCATCAGGACGTTCCAGTGCCGGTCCATCACGATGGCGGGAAATGGTTCATGCTGGCGAACAACCCGATCCAGTGCACGAACGACGCCATGCATTTCCTGCGCATTCCACGGCGCCTCCGAATACACCGGTGCGTAACCAGCGGCGAGCAGCAGTGCATTGCGCTCGCGTAACGGTACGTCGAGCGCTTGCGCGAGGGTCAGCAGCGTGTCCCGGCCCGGCACACTGCGCCCGCTCTCAATAAAGCTGATCTGACGCTGCGAAATACCCGCTTCGAGCGACAGCTCGAGCTGACTCACCCCGCGCACGTCACGCCAGTAACGGAGCAAGTTGCCGAGTTCGCCCGACGGCGCTCTTGAATCGCGGCTGCTGACATTCATCGGACGTCCTCCGATCGAAGCGGGTCACTATAACGGACTCACACGATGCCCGCACGCCAGACAAATTCTTCGAACGGCGTTTCGAGTTTCGGCCGCGTCACGCTACTCGTGTAGTTCGTGATGGTCGACGCGGCAACCACCGCAATGACCTCAAGTAGCTGTTCGGCGCTGAATCCGGCATCAATAAAGCGCTGCTGGTCCGCGTCGGAAAGACGGCCGCGCTGTTCGATCAGCGTGCGCGCCAGTGTCGAAAGCGCAGCCAGTTGGGCGTTCGCAGGCAGAGCACCGCGCCGGATCGCATCGACATCGGCGGACGATACGCCTTGCTTCAATGCGAGCGCCGTATGAAACGCGACTGGCCATTCGCTGGCGTTTGTCACTGCATTGGTCAGCAGCAACGTTTGAATCTGCGGCTCGGTCAGACTGCTCGCATGCACTCGCTCGAACAGCCCGATGAAACCGTTGATCAGCACCGGCGACGCAGCCATCTTTGCGGCGACGTTCGGGATCGCGCCGAACGCCTGTTGCAGTTGTTGAAGCACGGGCTTCGATTGCAACGGAGCGGATTCGAGCGTGTGAAAGGGATAGCGGGACATGGTATCTCCTTGGCCGTGAGCGCCACCGGATTGGTGACGCGACAGCCGAAGAGTAGGCGTCCCGGTTCTGCGCGCCAATTACATCGCATGTAATCAACGCGCGGCCGATTAACCCTGTCCGCCCAGCGTCAGTCCGTGCTGCCCTTTGTACGCTGCCACAGACGGCGTCGACCACCCTTCGAGCAGATCTGGCGCAAGCCGATAGATTTCCACGCCGAGCGGCCGGCACACCTCTAGCGGATCGCGCGCGTCCGGTCCCCACATCGGCAGAGAAAGATCGCCGCCGGGACACGTCGACAGTGCGCAAAGCAGATCGATCTCCGCGAAGAACTCCAGATAATCGCCCTTCTTTGCCGGACATGCCTTCATGAAATACTTGTCGTCGAGATTCAGACCTGTGCATTGAAAAACGTTGAGCACGTCGTGCACGTCGTACTCGGTCAGACCATACGGCGCAACCGCGCGCGTGAGATTCGAATGGCAATGAAAGTGGAAATCTTCACCCGTTAGCATGCGGTTCACGTATGGGTCACAGCGCGTGCCGAGCAGATCGTGCACGCGACCGCCATGCTCGTCGATGCCGTAATCAGCGAGACTGTCGTCGGTAATCGTCACCATCGGGCGCAGAAACGGCAGCGTCGACCACAGACGGTCGAACGTGCTGACGTGCGCGGCCTGCAACTGACGCGTGCGCGACGCCCACATCCGTTCGCGCGGATTGTGCAGGTTCCACATGTTGAGGTCCGCCACCTGTGGCCCTTCGATCGTCACGATACGGAAGACATGCCCGGCGGGCACCGTCCACGCCTGCCCCGATCGAATCGGAATCACGATCGATTCGATCAGCTCGCGGGCATCTTGCTCTGCGGCAATGCGTCGATAGAATGCCTTGTCGACGTCGAGCGCGGAGCCCTTGGTCGTTTGATAGGCGGCAGGGTAGTTCAACATGAGATCGCTCCTTGATGAGGCGGCCGGCGTGTCCACGCTCTCGTGGCGCCGTTCGATACGCGCGGCCGCGAGATGGGTCACAAATAGTCGAGCATCGCGTGCTCGGACTCCGTCAGATAGTCGGCGAGCGCTGCTTGCGCCTTGTCGAGGTGGCCGCGCTCGATCAGCGCGAAAATGCGTTGGTCTTTCGCGACCCACGGCTTCTGAAAGCGCTTTTCGTCCGGTGCGGATCCAAACACGAGCCGCAGTTGGGCGAGAATCGTCGTGAAGAACGCATCGAACAACGCGCTGTGCAGCAAGCGCACGATATGCCGGTGAAACAGCAGGCTATACGTGCCCACAGCGCGCCAGTCTTCACGTTCAACGGCGTCCTGTGCGCAACGGATCGCCTCGCGCATCAACGCGAGATCGTCTTCTTCGATGGGCTCGTCGCGCACCAGCGCCTGCAACTCGAGCGTGCGCCGCACGCGGTAGATATCGCGCACGTCGTGGCGCGTGAGCGTGCGCACGATCACGCCACGATGCCGGTAATGCACCGCAAGCCCTTCGCGGCACAGCAGCCGTAGTGCTTCGCGCAGCGTATTGCGCGACACGTCGTGCAATTGCGTCAGATCGTTCTCGACGAGCGCCGTGCCGGGCAACAGCTTGCCCTCGATGATGTCGTCGCGGATCGTTGTCAGGATGCGGTCCGTCACTGACTGATCGGCCTCCCCAGCCGACGGCGCGGGCGCAGATTTAACGGACGTACGTACTGTTGTCATTCGTAAGCTCAGGCGATATGAACGTCTTTGAGAAAACTGGCGATGCGCGAGGTTTTCTGTTTCGCGAGTTCCAGTGGAGGACCATCGCTGAGTATCGTACCGCCTTCCATGAATATCACCCGGTCCGAGATGCGGAACGCGAATTTGATTTCGTGCGTGACGATGATCATCGTCATCCCGTCGCGCGCAAGCTGCTCGATGACTTTCAGTACTTCCTGCACGAGTTCCGGGTCGAGTGCGGAGGTCGGTTCGTCGAACAGTACGATTGATGGCTGCATTGCCAGTGCGCGTGCAATCGCCACGCGTTGCTGCTGTCCGCCCGACAACTGATGCGGATACTTGTGCGCATGCGCCGCCATGCCGACCTTCGCCAGAATCCGCATGCCGGATTCTTCGAGCGCGCTGCCCTTCAGGCGGTGGTGATAACGCGGCGCGAGCGTCACGTTTTGCAGCACGGTCTTGTGCGGAAACAGATTGAAGCTTTGAAACACCATGCCGATGTCGAGAATACCGCGCATGTAGTCGCCGTGCCGCGCCTTACCATGGCCGGGCAGCGTGGACTGCAGGAACGCGCGTCCGTGCAGGCGCACTTCGCCGTCGTCGAGTGTTTCAAGGCCGTTTAGCGTACGGATCAGCGATGTCTTGCCCGAGCCCGACGGTCCGATGATCGACACGACTTCGCCGGCCTTCACGGTCAGATCGATGCCCTTGAGCACTTCGTGCTGGCCATAGCGCTTGCGAATGCCGGTTGCTTCGAGTGCGCGTCCGGTGGCCCGGAAGTCGGCGGGTTTCGCAGCGGCATTCGATGCATCGGTGGACTGCACCGTGATGTCGATCATCACGGCATGCTTGCGGCGCGTCACGTCGAGGCGCTTTTCGAGCATCTTCAGCAGATGTCCGAACACCGTGACAATCAGCACATAGTAGAACGACACCGCGAGCATGGTCTCCAGCACCTTGAAGTTCTGCGTATAGAGACGCTCCCCAACCAGCAGTATTTCAGCAAGAGAAATCACCGACACCAGCGACGTCAGCTTGACGATCGTGATGTACTCGTTGATCAGCGACGGCAACGCAACCCGGAATGCCTGCGGCAGCACGATCAGGCGTTGCAGCCCGACGAATCCGATGCCAAGCGCCCTGCCCGCTTCGAGTTGCCCCTTGTTGAGCGCGAGCAGACCGCCGCGATGAATCTCGGCGATATACGCGGTTTCGCTGATCGACAATGCGATCAGTCCGGCCCAGAACGGATCGGACAGCACGCCGCCCGACCACGGCAACACTTGCGGCAGGTTGTAGACGAAGATCAGCAGCACCAGCAGCGGCAAGCTGCGAAACAGCCAGATATAAGCACCACACGCGACGCGCACTGGCAAAAGCGTGGATTGCTTGCCAAGCGCAAGCATGAATCCGGCGATGATACCGATCAACCATGTCGCCACGCTCAGTTCGACGACGAGCCACGCAGCTTTCCAGAATGCCGCGTCGACCAGTAGCGACGCCGCGTAATGCCAATCGAACAACATGCGACTCCCCTTCCCGCGCGCTGCGAAGCAAAGCGCGCATGGCGATGCGAGCCGTCAGGCCCGCCAGACAATGGAAAAACGCGACGTTACTTCTGCGTGCTTCCCAGCGCGAGGGCAATGTCGCCGCCCGTCGGTTCGGCGACGTTGTATTGCTTGAGCAGCGCCGCGTATTCGCCCGACGACTTCATCGACGCCAATGCAGTCTTCAACTGCGACAGCAGCGCGTCATTGCCCTTCTTCACGCCAAGGCCGATCACCACCGGGTAGAGCGGCACCGTCGACGTAATCGCCACGCGACCGCCAAGCCGGTTTGCCGTGATCTGCGCGACGGCGGAATCTTCGAACTGCGCATCGACGGCGTGCGACAGCACGGCTTGCGCTGCTTCCGGCGAGGTCTCGAACTCGCGCACATCGATCGCGCCGCGCCCCGCCGGCCCGCACACTTTGCTCGATACATCGGCAAGCTTCGGAATCCACGACGCGCCCTTGATCGAACTGACCCGCTTGCCGCACAGATCTTCTGGTGTTTTCGGTGCAAAACCCGCGCCGCTGAGCGCGAGCAGCGAGCCGCCCGTCTTCAGGTAAGGCAGAAAGTCGATCTGCTTCGCGCGCTCGGGCGTCACGTACAGCGCGGACGCAATCACGTCGAAGCGGTTGGCGTTGACGCCAAGAATCAGATTCGCGAAGCGCGTGTCGACGAACGACGGCTTGAGCTTCAGATGCGTGGCGAGCTTGCCCATGAACGCGGGATCGAAGCCGGCCGGCGTCCCGTTGTCCAGATAGTCGTACGGCGGGTACGTGAGGTCTGCGCCGATTTGCAGACTCTCGGGTGCGACAGTTCCGGCCGCGGCGGCAACGTTGGCGTGCGTCGCCACGCACAGCGGGACGATCGCGGCAGCGATCTTCATCGTGTGCGACAGGCCCTTGAGGGCCGACTTCGGAAAAATGTGGGCTTTCATAAGGTCTCGCTCGTCGGGTGGCCGGGTCAATTGTTCAACAATATACAAACTATTGTTGAACAATAAATCGAATGCAAGCGTTTTTTTGTCGCGACGAAAACGTAACGAGTTCGACCGGAAAGAAAAGGGGACGGCGAAGGTTTCAAGACAAGCAAGACACCGGGCACTGTCGCCTGACGTTTCGTCGGGAGGTCCGGCGAACCCTATGTTTGTGCAGCGACTAACATACGAACCCGCCTCGATGCTGAACAATGACCCAGTCAGCGCGCCGCCACATATGGCTATAGAACGGGCGGCAACGCGCAACGCGCCGAGGTGACGTCGCTCACCTGGTTGCCAATGAGAAGAACGCACAATGCCTGACCGGCGGTATGGGGAGACCGAATATGGGCATCATTCGCAAGCGTCAGGCGACGCCGGACGAGCCATGCGACGTGGCGCCAGGCGATGAGCCAGCACAGGAGAGCCCCGCGCAACCGCTCGATGAACGGGCTTCGTCCAGCCCCGCTGCGCCTGAAGCCCCTCATACGCCCGACTTGCCCAGCAAACCTTTGCGCCGGTCCAAGCGGGCGCCCGATGTCACTCGCCCGCTGGTGATCATGCGCGTGCAGTCCCGGCCGAAACAGCTCCCCGTCGTCAAGGAAGGCGGCGCGCCTGACTGGAGTCTGAGCGCTGGCGTGGCGACCGTCCTGTTCGGCTTCGTGATCGCATTCGGTACCTACGTTACGTTGACTCAGCGGGAAGCCGTGCAAAGCCGCATGGGGCACTTTGCCAACGTGGACAAGCCGCACCCGGCGAAGCACGATAGTTCGGCGTCGCCGGGTCAACCTGCTTTGGATGTTGCACAGGCCGCGCGCGCCCCGATCGACACACCACCCGTTCCGGTTGCTGTACGCGACACCGCGATGCCTCACACGGCTGCCAGCGATGCGGCGAACTCGGGCGTTGCCGTTGCTCATGACCCGCCGTCGAAGCCGCCCGTAGCGGCGGCGGCCGCTGCACCTGCGCCCAGCAATCCCACCAGTAAGCGGAATGTTGCAAGCGCACCCGCCTCTCCCGTGCGCGCGGCGCCGAAAACGATCGCTCAGAATTCAAGTGCGACCGCGACACAAGCCCGCGCTGCGTCGACCATATCGAAGGAGCGACGGACTAGCCCGAAAACTGCGAGAACCGCCTGCGGCGCGCTTGAGTCGTGTGACCAGAACATTGCGCATGTCGAACAAGCGACGCATGAGCCGCCTACTGTGCGGCCTCCCGTAAAGAGCGCAACGACGACAACAGTGATACGAGAGGCAACAGTTGGCGTACCGGCCGCGCCCGCCGCGCAACTACGTCCGCCGCCGGTTCAAGCTGAAATACACACCGAAGCTGCGGCGGCTCTTTCGCTCACCGTGAACAAGAACCTGTTTCGACAGCATTAGAACGGGTCACGATACGCGAATCATCCGATGCCGCTGGCCATCGGGAGTGTGCGCTGGTCCGACGCGAGTTGAGAGTGCGGACCGCATCTACGCAGTCGCCGGGAGATTTGCGTCGGCTCGTGCCCGGCCACCCTTATAATCCCGCATGACTCCATCCATCTCCCACGCAGCAAGCTTGCGGCCGCCGGCACCGGCTTCTCGATTCATCGGTTTGTTGGTCGCGCATACCTCAGCGGGCCATTCACCAGCCACGCGTGTGGAATGCATGTTCCACGCGCTGCGCCCGACGATCGTATGAAAATACCCAAACGACTTGCACCGCTTCTCGAAGAAGGACTTATCGACGAAGTCATCGGCCAGTTGATGAGCGGCAAGGAGGCAACAGTCTATGTCGTGCGCAGCGGCGAATCGACGCGTTGCGCCAAGGTCTACAAGGACGCGAAGCAACGCAGTTTTCGGCAAGCCGCGTCGTATCGGGACGGTCGCAAGGTCAAGAACAGCCGGCAGGCGCGGGCGATGGAAAAAGGTACGCGCTACGGCCGTCAGATGCAGGAAGCGTCATGGCAGAACGCTGAAGTGGACGCGCTGTTCCGGCTCGCCAACGCAGGTGTGCGCGTGCCGCAACCCTATATTTGTACCGACGGCGTGTTGCTGATGGAGCTGGTGATCGACGAGGGGGGTGACGTCGCACCACGGCTCAACGACGTCGATCTCACCGAAGCCCGCGCCCTCGAACTGCACGCGCTGCTGCTGAACCAGGTTGTCCGCATGCTCTGCGCGGGCGTAATTCACGGCGACCTGTCGGAATACAACATCCTGCTGGCAGCGGATGGGCCGGTGATCATTGATCTGCCACAGGCCGTCGACGCAGCCGGCAACAACGAAGCTGCCTCGATGCTCAAGCGAGACGTCGACAACCTGGCCGCGTACTTCGGACGGTTTGCACCGCAACTACTCACCGCGAGTTATGGCACGGAGATCTGGGCGCTCTTCGAAGCAGGGCGGCTGCATGTCGATGCCGAACTGACCGGTCACATCGAAGTCGACACGCGACCTGTGGACCTCGACGGCGTGCTGCAGGAACTCGAAGCGACACGTCTCGAGGAAGACGCGCGAGTGCGGCGACAGCAGGAACTGAGCGCAGGCCGGTAACCGTGCTCGATGTCCCCCCGAAAATCGCCCGAAAGTGAAGGTCTTCGAGGATGTCGCCGCCCGGCCAGCTCCAGCCGTTCGCCTGTGATCTCAGCCCAAAGTTCGGAGGTCGGCTCGACTCACATAGCGGACCATTGGCCGTCAATCATGCTCGTCGCGTCATCGGCCCGTGGCGCAAAGCAGCTCGTCAGCGTTCGCTTGCGCTGTCAATGCGCGGCGTGCGCATGCTCGCGCAGCTCACCAGGAATCAACGCGCGCTCAAGGCCTCCATCACTGAGCCAAGCACGCGTCTTCTGCGCAGCCCGTTCGATCAGTTGGGCGCACTGCGTATAGTCGTAGGGCGAGACATCGAGTGGACACAACGGCGGAACGACATAGATCTGCGCACGCGCCGAATAGAACTCCAGGTCGCGCACCAGCTGACGTGCGATGACGAGCGTCAGCGCATGCAGGGCCTGCGCGATCGCGCTACGCGGCGGTGCACGCAGCGTACATGCGAAGCCAGCCGGCAGCACGATGATGCGCGTCGCACCGAGCGCGACCGCCACCGAGATCGGCGTGTTGTTGGCAACGCCGCCATCGACGAGATCCACGCCATCGATACGCACCGGCGGAAACACGCCGGGTATCGCTGCGCTCGCCTGCACGGCGTTCACCACAGGACCGGTTGAAAGAACGACTTCGTCGCCGCTAAGCATATCGGTCGCGACGAGGTGAAGCGGCAAGGTCGCCTGCTCGATCCGCTCATACGACAGATGCGTTTCCAGAAGCCGGCGCAACGCGTTCGCCTCGACCAGGTGCGCACGGCTGCGCAGAATCATCGCGAGCAGCCCAAGCATGGAAAGCGGCATGATGTCCTGCCGCCGGATCTTGCACCAGAGCGCTTCGAGCCTCGCGACCCCATCGCCGTCCGGGCGTCCGGCGAAATACGCTGCGTTGATCGCGCCCGCGGAGGCGCCCACCAGGCAGCCCGGATGCTCGCCGCGTTTGAGCAATTCGCGCAGCATGCCAACCTCGATCGCACCGAGGCTACCACCGCCAGCGAACACGAATGCGGTCAAACCCGTAGGGTGGGAGTTCATAGCTCTTTCGAAACGTCTGCCCGCGGCTCAACATCAATTGCCGCTGCCAGTCGCGCCGGTACCAGCATGGCGAGGTAACCGCGTACAAACACGCGTATGGCGCATTCAACGCAAGCCTCAAAGGATCATCGCCGCGACGGCATTGTCCTTTGCATGGTATGCCCCTTTCAAAGTATCCGCCAAACATCGCTAAGTTCAGACGTGATCCCGCGGTCTTTTGGGAAGTGGGCCTCCATGTCACAGTGCTGGACGGCTTCTGCCGGCAATCCGCGACCGTCCGGAGATTTGCTCGCCGTCGCGAACGCACGGGCGACCGTCGGCCCCAGGAAGCTGCCATTGAAGTGGACCGGGATCCAGTGGCCGATCGGGTCCGCTTTACATTTCGTATGCCTGCTGCGATCAGCGATCGACTGAGGTCTGCGTCGGACCGGGTTCGGCTATCTAGAGTCTTTCGAGGACTCGGCTCAAATGGCCGCAAGGTGCATGAGGCAAGAGCAGTGCGCGGTTTCTGTAAAGCGCTTCGCACGAGTCTCTGATCGCGCGCCGATATACGGTCTCGCTGTTTCTCAGTGAGAGCGGAATACATTGATCGTAGTCTGGATTGTCGTTGCGGACTACGATCGTTTTTACACAGACTTCGTTCTGCGCGTTGGCATCGCCGGGTCCGCGAACAGGTCGATCACTACCTTGCGCAACCAGCGATTGCCTTCGTCCTGCTGGACGCGCGCGTGCCAGAGCAAATGGATCGGCGCGGCGGGCAAGGTCGAGGGCAATGCGCGCAGGCTCAGTGAGAACGGCGCGGCCAGCTGCAAGGCCAGTCGCTCCGGCACCGTGGCGATCAGATCGGTGCGTTGCAGGATAAAGCCGACGCTCATGAAGTGAGGCACCGTCAATCGCACCTGGCGCTGCACGCCTCGTCGTTTCAGCCAATCGTCAACCTGACCGTGTCCGGTGCCGGCGGACACCACCACCAGATGCTCGGCTTCACGCCAGGCAGCGAGCGTAAGCGGCGCATCTTCGAGCGCGTGGCCGTGCCTGAACAGGCAGACATACCGCTGATTGAACAGGCGGCGCTGATAGAAGCCGCCCTTGAGCTGCGGCAGTAGGCCGATGGCGAGATCGACCCTACCCTCGGCCATCTCGTTGCTCAGATTGACGCTCGTGTCGCGAACGGTATTGAGCGCGATGCCCGGCGCCTCGCGCGACAGTCGTTCGACAAGCGCGGGCAGAAAGACGACCTCGCCGATATCGGTCATGCCGATCGTTATCGTGCGCGTGACACGCAGCGGATCGAACCCGGTCTCGGGATTGAGCGCGGCGTGCAGCGTGGCGAGCGCCTGAGAAACCGGCTCTGCCAGACGGATCGCGAATGGCGTGGGCACTACGCCGCCAGGCGCGCGCACGAACAGTGGATCACCGAGCCGTCGACGCAGTTTGGCAAGCGCGTTGCTGACGCCAGGCTGACTCATGTTCATCTGCTCAGCGACGGTTGCTACGCGCCGCTCCTGCATCAACCGTTGGAAAAGCAGCAGCAGATTGAGATCAACTTCACCTAGTTCCATGACTCGGTCCCTCCGCATCATTGATTTTAGTGATGATGTAGATTTCCCCCATTTTATTGTGGAATGAGCGGCCAATGTCGAGAATTCAGACAAGGCGCACGCATCGGTTTTCTGCACGGTACGCATGCCGCGCCGACTCAATCACATAGTCTGAATATTGGAGACACCCCATGGAACAGTTGGATCTGAAGATCGCAATCGTCGGTGCTGGCATTGGTGGCCTCACGCTCGCGCTCGCACTGCGAGAACATGGCGTCGACGCGCAGCTTTACGAGCAAACCGACGAGCTTCGCGAGGTCGGAGCGGCCGTCGCGCTGTCGGCGAATGCGACGCGGTTTTATGAACGCATGGGTCTGCGTGCAGCGTTTGACGCGGTGTGCGCTGAAATACCCGCGCTGATCTATCGGGACGGACGCAGCGGCGAAGTGATTGGACAGCATCGTGGCGAACCGAGCTATCGCGAGCAGTTCGGCGGTTCGTATTGGGGCGTACATCGCGCGGATCTGCAGGCCGTCCTGTCGCAAGCGGTCGGCCTCGAACGTATCCATCTCAGCCATCGACTGACCGATCTCGTGCAGCATTCCGATCGCGTGAGTCTGAGTTTCGCCAACGGTCGGCAGATCGACGCCGATCTGGTGATCGGCGCGGACGGCGCACGCTCGATCACACGGCGCTGGATGCTCGGCTACGACGATGCCCTGTATTCGGGCTGCTCAGGTTTTCGTGGCGTGGTGCCGGCCGGACGCATGGATCTCCTGCCCGATCCCGAGGCCATTCAGTTCTGGGTCGGACCGCAGGGCCATCTGCTTCACTATCCGATCGGCGACAAAGGCGACCAGAACTTTCTGCTTGTCGAGCGCCATCCCTCGCCGTGGCCATCGCGCGACTGGGTCACGTCGGCGAGCGAGGGTGAGCAGTTGCGCCTGTTCAGGGACTGGCATCCCGCCGTGGTGCAGATGATCACAGCGGTGCCCATCAGCCAGCGCTGGGGTCTGTTCCATCGTCCCCCGCTCGGGCGCTGGAGCAAGGGCCGCGTGACGCTCATCGGCGATGCTGCGCATGCGCTTGTGCCGCACCACGGCCAGGGCGCCAATCAGTCGATCGAAGATGCCGTGGTGCTGGCCGCGCAGCTGGCCAAGGCGGGACCGGGTCGCTGGCGCGAGGCGCAGGAAGCCTACGAGCGGTTGCGGCGGGGCCGCACGCGCAAGGTGCAATACGCCTCGATATCGACGGCTGACGTGTTGCATCTGCCGGACGGACCCGAGGCGCAAGCGCGCAACGCTCGCCTGCGCGCACGCGACAGCCTGCTGCACCATCTGGACTGGATTCACGATTTCGACGCCCTTGCGCAAGAACCGACGGAGCGCCAGGGCGGCACCTGGCTTTGAACTGCGCACCTCGCGTTGACGCCTGCACAACTATCCTGCCTCGTTGAGGTTGCTGGATGCCTGCCGTGGTCGCGATGACTGTGGACGTGCTGCGCCGCGTGCCGGCAGGCGGCAGGCGGCAGGCGGCAGGCGGCAGGCGGCAGGCATGGATACCAAAGAGTTCGACGAAGTTTTTTCTGAAATCGTCGTCAATCCAGTGAGGGACGAGGGATTTCGGACAGCTGATGTTCCACGCAGCGAGATCATCGTGAATCCGAACAATACAAAGGACTATCTGCACGACAAGTGGTCGCTGCCTACAAAGACGGTGACGTCGACAGGTTTGCGCTTTGCCACGACCAGATTGGCAACAATCGTTGGCATATGGGTGCGGCTGAACGTTAGCTCAGCCATCGGCCACTATTGCTGCGTGAGCATCAGGTTCAGGTTCTGAACCGCAGCGCCGGATGCGCCTTTGCCAAGATTATCGAAAACCGCGGACAGCAGGACGTGCCCGTGTTCCATATTAGGAAATACGCTTAAGCGCATGTCGTTCGTGCCGTTCAGCACTTGCGGATCGAGGTGCTTCAAGACGCACGATTCGTGCAGCGGCAAGACACGTACGTGGGCCGCCTCGGCATAGTGGCGTGCGAGGCATGCGTGTAACGTGGCGCCATCCACGTCGGGTGCCAGCAGCCGCAAATCCAGCGGCACCGTCAGCACGATGCCCTGGCGGAACGCACCATACGCGGGGACGAAGATGGGACGCTGCGCGAGTCCGGCGTGCCGCTGGATTTCCGGGGTGTGCTTGTGCGCGAGTTCCAGACCATATACCTGGAATGAAGGCGCGTTGACGGCACCCTGCCCCTCATGTTCCTCGACGCCGGCACGCCCGCGTCCGGAGTAGCCGGACACCGCGTGAATGCTGACAGGGTAGTTGCCTGGTATGAGCCCAGCCTGCAACAGGGGATGCAGCAAGCCAATTGCACCCGTCGGATAGCAACCGGGATTGGTGACCCGACGTGCGTTCGCAATGCGTTCAGCCTGTCCCAGCGCCATTTCCGGAAAGCCGTATGTCCAGTCCGGCTGTGTGCGGTGGGCGGAACTTGCGTCGATCACTCTGACGGCAGGATTAACAATGGCTTCCACTGCCTCTCGCGCGGCGGCATCAGGCAAACAGAGGATGGCGATGTCGCAGGCGTTGATGGCTTCTGCGCGACGCTGCGGATCCTTGCGTTCCGCAGCCGCAAGCGTGAACAGTTCAAGGTCGGTCCGGTTGCGCAGCCGTTCGTGGATTTGCAACCCGGTGGTGCCTTGGTCGCCGTCGATGAAAACAACGGGAGAGCTCATACGTTGAATACTCCGCTAACGGGAAGAACAAGCCCCTATGTTCCATGGACCGCTAGAATAGAGAAAGTTGAATTTCATAACGTTAACATTCAGTTTTTCTGAATCTGGACGCCGACATGCGAGAAATCAGCCTGGACCGCTTGCGCACTCTGGTCGCGATTACCGACCGTGGCTCATTTGCCGACGCGGCGCGCGCATTGAATCTGGCGCCGCCAACGGTCAGCCTCCATATCACTGAACTCGAAGACCGCGTTGGGGCTCCACTCCTGTCACGGAAGCGCGGACATGTAAGGCCGTCGGCGATAGGAGAGGTGCTGGTGGAGCGCGCGCGTCGACTGCTGGCCGATGCGGAGCAGGCGTTAGACGATATTCAACGTCAGGTGCAGGGGCTCGAAGGGCGCGCGCGGCTCGGTGCGTCGACTGGCGTGATCGCGCACCTGTTGCCGCAAGCGCTTGAGGTGCTGCGCCAGCACCATCCCGCTATCGACATCCAGATTGCAGTACTCACTTCACATGAAACGCTGTCCCGACTGGCGGATGGAACGCTGGATGTTGGGCTGGTCGCGCTACCCCAGCCCCCGGTGGCCGGACTCGTTATAAAGCCTTGGCGCCGCGACCCCGTGATGGCCTTTGTGCCGGCGCATTGGCGGTGTCCGGCCCGTGTCACGCCTGAATGGCTCGCCGCCCAACCTCTTATTCTCAACGATGCGACCACGCGTCTCTCGCGTCTGACTGCGGAGTGGTTCGCGGCCGCGGGACACCATCCCGCGCCGCGCATTCAGCTCAACTACAACGACGCGATCAAGAGTCTGGTAGCGGCAGGTTACGGCGCAGCGCTGTTGCCCCATGAGGCCACTACGCCATTACCCGACAGGCGCATTGTCATGCGTCCGCTGCGCCCGGCGTTGTGGCGTCGGCTCGGCATTGCACATCGTGCGGGGTACGTAGAGCGTTCCACGCAACACGTACTTGATGTGTTGTGGGATCTGCGATTGGCGTAGGCGTTGCCATTTGCCGCTTCAGGATCCATCACTTGACCATCATGCCGGGTAGACGCAAACATCGACGGCATTGTCGCGTCTGACGCAACTCTGAGTCGAGGCGCAGGCGGTTATTCACTGCATCGACCGACACTAGAATGAGCCCGTTTTTGATTACTTCAAATGGGCAAGTACTATGTCTTCTTTGTTCGATCCGTATGATCTCGGGCCTATCCGGCTCAAGAACCGTGTTGTCATGGCGCCGATGGAGCGCTCGCGCGCGCGCAACCCGGACTGGGCGCCGGAGGCCGACACTGCGCGCTATTTTTCGCAGCGTGCGGGTGCCGGCCTCATCGTGACGGGCAGCATCTCCATCAGCGAATGGGCTCGTACCTGGGCGTTCGAGCCCGGCCTTTACACGCCAACCCAGATCCGGGCCTGGCGTTCTATAACCGGAGAGGTTCATGATCATGGCGGAGTGATCTTCGGGCAGATCCGGCATGGTGGCCGCGCGAGCCATGTTTCGCATCAGCCGAATCGCCAGAGCACAGTTAGCTCTACCGACACCGGCTCGACGAAAGCAATTTCAATGGCGTTCGATGAGAATGGTCAACCGGCCTTTCTGTTGCAAGGCAAGCCACGCGCATTGCGTACTGATGAGGTGCCTCAGATCGTCGGCGAGTTTGCTCAGGCCGCGCGAAATGCTATCGAAGGTGGATTTGACGGCGTCGAGATCCACGGTGCCAACGGCTATCTTCATGATCAGTTCATCAACGGAACGCTCAACACGCGCGACGACAGGTATGGCGGATCGATCGCAAATCGTCTTCGCTTCACGCTTGAGACCGTCGATGCAGTTGTCGATGCCATCGGTGGCGAGCGCATTGGCATCCGCCTGTCGCCCTTCGGCCGCTACAACGAAATGCCGGCTTTCGATGACGAGGCCGATACGTACTTGACGCTGGCGTCCGAGCTTTCGAAGCGCGGCATCGCTTATGTGCATTTCAGTGACCAAACGCGATGGGCTGACGACGTCTCCATTCCTGAAAATTTTCTCCGGGTGTTTCGCAGCGCCTTCCGAGGACCTTTGATCCTCGCCGGTGGTTATCTCCGAGAAAATGGAGAGGCAGCTATCGATTCGGGAGAGGCTGATCTGATCGGGATCGGGAAGCCCTTCATCGCGAATCCAGACCTGGTCGAGCGCCTGCGCAACGGTTGGCCGCTCAATCAATGGGACGAGGATACGTTTTATACAGCGGGAGCCAAGGGCTATACGGACTACGGAGTCTACAAGTAGGACAGCGTCGTAGCTCCCCGCCCTGAAGTTTGTTCATGCAATCTGCTGAACACAGCGCGCAGACAGACGCTTCGCTGCCATCCGGCTACTGGAGGGTAGCGCGTTTCTTCAACTTCGCTCACGCGAGGTATGCGGTTCATTGCATGCGCGCTGTTACAGGAAATTGACGCATGCTGTCGAGCAGGGCGTCGACGATAACGCGAATTTTCGCCGGCAACGCAAGTGTTCGCGGCCACAACAGGTTGATTGGCACCTCGCCACCCGACATGCCGTCGAACACAGTAACAAGATTGCCGCTGCTGAGGTCATCCTGGACCATCCACAGCGGCAATTGAGCGAGCCCATGTCCTGACTTGACCGCAGCCAGCACCATCTCGAAGTCGCACACCCTGTGTTTGATCGGTACCACGTGCGGGGCGATTGAGCCGTCCCGCTGCTTGAGCAACCACGCCACACGATGCGGGGAATTCGAGGCGGCAATGCAATCGTGATGGGCAAGGTCGGCTGCATGCTGGGGCGCGCCGTGTGCAGCAACATACGCCGGAGATCCGCAGATGACCAATTGTTGTA
Source organism: Paraburkholderia sp. SIMBA_054 (assembly GCF_046534875.1). Taxonomy (NCBI): domain Bacteria; kingdom Pseudomonadati; phylum Pseudomonadota; class Betaproteobacteria; order Burkholderiales; family Burkholderiaceae; genus Paraburkholderia; species Paraburkholderia sp. SIMBA_054. The sequence continues at coordinate 79,143 of NZ_JAWRXV010000010.1, forward strand.
CGCCCAGCCTTCGAGCGACCAGGTCAGTAGAGTCGCCTGGTTCGCCAATACGCACGGCGAGATCAATGCCCTCATCGATCAGGTCGACCAGCCGGTCAGTGAAGCTGACGTTGAGTTGCAAGGCAGGACATCGGGCTGCCACGTCGAGCAGGACAGGCATCACGTATAGCCGACCGAACGCGGTCGGAAGATCGATACGAACCGGTCCTGCTGGTCTGTTCTGTGCGAGCTTCAGGATAGCCTCGCCTCGTTGCAGTTCATCCAGCGCGGCCGCGCAATGTTCCAGCCACGCTTCGCCATGGGACGTCAGCGTGAGACGACGCGTCGTGCGGTGAAGCAATCTCGCACCAAGGCGTGCCTCCAGGCGCGAAACTGCGCGACCGACTGCGGACTTGGTCAGACCAAGCTCGTCGGCTGCAGCGGTAAACGTACCAAGTCGCGCAACTGCCACGAACTCCGCGATGCCATCGAACTGTAGGCTGGTAGGAAAATCGGTAGACATGTATCGTGTCCAGGACAGTCGAAAACACACGGACGTGGTGGACATTAGGAGAAGTGCGGACGATGAGGCATCGACCACTCCAATGCCGGCATACCAGAGGGTGCTTTCGAGCTTCGTATGTTCGAGCAGCAACTGCACCGTCCGAAGACTTTTCGTAGCCGCAGGCAGTTGAAGCAACAACGCGCGTTAGGCGAGGCTGATTCACGACGCTACGCCACAATTTTCAGCGCTCAGGAACCTTGAAATGCTGAGATCATTTTCGCTCTCATATTACACAATGAGGCGAGGATAAGCTCGCAAATGAACGCATTACCAGGCATTAACAGCGACCGCTCCGCAGCCAACGCGCACCGAGGCACCGTCACATAATCATCGCCGCTATTCGCCGACCTGGAATGGCGTAGCGGCTACACGCGCTTTACTACACGTTCACCGCCCAACGTTGGCGAATGTCAGCTCAAGGCATGACTTGACCGCCGTTGACTTCGATAATTTGCCCCGTGACATAGCTACTCGCTTCATCACTGGCCAGAAACAGAAACGCACCGGTACATTCTTCAGCGGTGCCTAAGCGCCCCATTGGAATAGCAGCAGAAAAGCGCTTGAGAATCTCCGGGCTGGAGTGTCCGTCATGGAAAGGCGTTTCGATCACACCCGGTGCCACCGCATTGACACGGATTCTCTCGCCCACCAACTCTTTCGCCATCGTCCGGGTAATGGTCGACACGAAACCCTTGCATGCTGCATAGAGCCCGGCACCCGGACCGCCACCTGTCCGGGCTGCTTGCGTTGTCACGTTGATGATGTTTCCACCACCCGATCCCGCCATGAGAGGAATGACGCGGCGGCTCACTGCGACCACGGACCGCGCATTGAGACGAAAGACGTCGTCGATATAGTCGTCGTCTGCTTCGACAATGGGCGCACGCCGCACGAATCCGCCCGCGTTGTTCACCAGAACGTCGATGCGTCCGAAGTGCGCGTGCACCTTCGCCACCATCTCATCCACCTGGCTGGACTCGGTAATGTCGGCCTGCACCGCAATCGCATCACCGCCGGCCTCTTTGATCTGCGACACGACAGATTGCGCCGCTGACACGCCACTCCGGTAGTGAACAGCAACCCTGGACCCGCATTCACCGAAAGCGCGGGCGAGTGCGGCCCCGATGCCGGAACTTGCACCTGTGATCAACACCACTTTATTCTTCAAATCTCGCATAGACACTCCGCAACGTTGATTGATCAGACTCCGCGCAACGACAATTCGACGTGCTTCAGACGTCTTACCATGCGGTCGACGAACTGAAGCGTCACGTGAGCCAGTGCACGTTGATTCGGCGCAATGACGCCGACGGTGAGGGCGTTGACATTCACATCGTCAAGCGGCCGCCATACCACTTCGCCTCGGGCCAACTCGTCGAGAAACGCCAGTTTGGAGAAAAACGAAATACCTCGACCCGATGCGATCAGGCGTTTGAGAAGCGTTGTCGAATTGCACGTCACGCTAGGCTTCAGGGATTCCCAATACTCGTGAAAATCATTCGCCACGACACCCTGAATCGGCGAGCGTCCTTCGAGTCTGAGAAACGCATGGTTGCGACATTCTTCGAAGCTGATACGCTCCTTTTTCGCCAACGGGTGCGACGAAGCCATCACCACCCCAGGCGGCAGAGACACTTCCGTCACGACATCGAGTCCGGCTGGCAGCTTCGTGACGTACGAAATGCCAAGGTCATATTCACCGCTCACCAGCCGCGCGGGAACATCGTGAGGCGGCACTGCGGCAATCGAATACGTCACTGCCGGGTAAGACTCGGAGAACTCTTCCACCGTGGCGGGCAGAAAGTCGACGAAGAGCGAGTCCATCGCCGCCACCGACACATGCCCTTTGCGCTCCCCCTTCAATGCATCGAGTTCGCTGCGCATCAGATGAAAGTCGTTCAGTGTCGAACGGATATGCTGAAGCACGCGCTCTCCCGCGGCGTTCAGGCGAATGCCGTTCGGCAGCCGGTCGAACAGTTCCGCTCCCATCTCCGATTCGAGCTTGAGAACCTGCCGGTTGACTGCACTCGACGCGACATACAGATTCTGTGCGGCCTTCCGGATCGATCCGCAACGCGCCACTTCAACGAAATACTTAAGGACATTTGCATGCATCGTGTTGCCTCAATTCACTGCGCGCGCCGGCCACCCGGCGACCACGGGATGGTCGCACGATATCTTGCCTACATCGCATGCGCCACCAGGTGAACCCAGCGCACTGACAGGGACATCGAAGAACTCCCGGTTGACGCAGGTGAATCGAACCTCTGCCTGCGGAACCTCGTCTTCGTGATAGATGGCCTCCGTCGGACACACCGACACACACACCCCGCAACTGATGCATTCATCGGGATGAATGTACAGCGTGCGCTCGCCTTCGTAGATGCAGTCGACGGGACAGCATTGCACACAGGCGCCGTCCTTGACGTCGATGCATGGCGACGTGATGACGTAAGCCATTAGCGTCCGCTCCAGCGGGGTTTGCGTTTCTCCTGGAAGGCGCGCACCCCTTCGTGAGCATCCTCGGATTGCAAGGCCGAGACGAGTGCGGGTAGCCGCAGGGCCTGAGCCTCCGCCGCCGAAAGTGTCGACGTCCGCCGCACCACCTGCTTGATCGCCTGAAGCGAAAGCGGCGCACACGCGAGCAACCCCTCGACCCAGCGCTCGATGGCCGCATCCAGTTCCACACGTGGCACGACTTCGTTGACCAGCCCCATGTCGAGCGCTTCGCGTGCGGACACCCGGCGCCCCGTCAACAGCATCGCCATGGCCTGCCGGTAAGGGATCTGCCGTTGCAGGAGCGTCATGCCCCCATCGAGAGGCATGCGTCCGACAAGCGCCTCTGGCAAGCCGAAGCTGGCCTCTTCGCACGCGACGACGAGATCGCATCCGAGTACCATTTCAAACCCGCCGCCAAGCGCATAGCCGTTCACGCGTGCAATCACTGGCACATTCAACGTTTCGCGCAGCGCGATGCCGCCAAATCCACCCGGGCGCGGCGCGGCCCAATATTCGAGCCCGCTCATCGACGGGTTCTTGAGATCGGCACCCACACAGAACGCACGGTCACCCTCGCCCGTCAGCACGACGACACGTATATCCCGGTTGTGCTCCAGTTCGTTCCAGACGCGCTGCAGTTCGCTCTCGGTTTCCAGGTCCACGGCATTGAGCGCCTCCGGGCGAGCCAACGTCACAGTGGCCACATGTTGCTCGATTACCAGTCTTACGCTCATGCGACCTCCGGCGCGACCGTCCCGCGCAACTGATTGAGAATCTCGTTGGTATGCTGCCCGAGCCTTGGCGGAGCGCGCCGCAATTCGACAGGCGCTCGCGACAGCTCGATTGGACTGCCGATGAAACGCACCGGCTGGCCTTCGCCTTCACCTTCGATGATCAGACGGTTGTGCAGTGTCTGCGGGTCGACAAGGGCTTCTCGCAGATCGCGCACGGGGGCGCAGAGGAGATCCTGCTCTTCCAGTCGCTCGAGCCAGAAGTCTCGCGTGTTGCTTGCGAAGCGCTCGCGGAAAATCCTTTGCAACTCGTCCTTATGGCGGAACTGCTCGTTCAGATTGCAAAAGCGTGGATCGATGGACAGGTCGTCGATCTGCAGCGCCGCGCAGATATCGCGAAGCGGGTTCGGCTTGAATGCGCCAACAAGGACGAGCGCACCGTCCTGGGTATCGAACACACCCGAAAGCGGCATGGCTGCCCAGTTCACTTCAGAGTCGGCCATCATGATCATCGCCGCCTCCTGCATCTGGATCGCGAGCATCGAGTTGTACAGCGATACGTTGACCTTCTGTCCTTCCCCAGTCCGCTCGCGATGCAGCAACGCGAGCAGGATGCCCTGCACCATGTGCATGCCCGCGGAATAATCAGCAAGCGCGGTCGGGTACACCGTGATTGGCAGCGACTCATCCGCGCGGCGCGCCATCACACCGCTCATCGCCTGCGCGAGCACGTCCTGCCCTCCCTTGTGCGCATACGGTCCCGTTTCGCCGAAGCCAGTCCCCACGGCATAAATGATGCGGGGGTTAAGGCTCCGGCATGCCTCGTAACCGATGCCCATCCGATCCATCACACCTGCGCGAAAGTTGCTGACGACTACGTCCGCGTCGGCGATCAGCTGCTTCAATGCCGCCATTTGCCCGGCATCGCGCAAATCGAGTTCGAGGCTGCGCTTGTTGCGGTTGAGACTGCAGAAGATCGGGTTGTCGGCGCCCGCGACGGGCTCGAATGTCGAGCGGCTCAGATCACCCGCGCCGATGCGTTCGACCTTGATGACGTCCGCGCCATAATCGGCCAGCATCTGCGTGCAGACAGGGCCCATCATGACCTGCGTCAAGTCGATGATGCGAACGCCGTGAAGCGGCAAATCCTGCGTGAATGCGTTGTTATTGCTGGTCATGCTGCTGCCCTCGCGTCGATGTGAACGGCAAGCGGCGGAATGTCCGTGTTGCGGCCAGTCTGGTCGCCCGGGTCCGCCCCTTGGGCGCGCAGCGTCTTCTGCAGAGCCCCCACGTCGACATTGCGGACGGACACGCCCGCGCTGAGCGCAAGCGCTGCCGCAACGCCTGCGGCCTCGCCCATCGCCATACACGGAGGAATTTCGCGCGACATCTTTTGCGCCTGCGACGTCGCCGAATAGTGACGGCCAGCGACGAGCAGATTGTCGATCTGCTTCGGCAGCAACACGCGGTATGGCATGTAATAGTCGCGTCCGCGAGCGATGCTGTCCTCGAAGCGCGTGCGCTGCGCGAGATCCTCCTTGCTCATCACATACTCGCCTTCGAGCAGGCGAGTCTGACGCACGCCCGTTTGCGGTGCGACATCGATCACATAGCAGTTTTCGAAACCCGGCAGCTTTTCGCGCACGAAATCGACCACGGCATGGATATGCTTGCGGCCCTGCATCTCGGCGCGCGTCAGATCCTCGGGGTTGAGGCCATCGAGTCCCGCCATGTGCGGGCAGTTGCACCACACGACGCCCGGCAATGGCGTCTTGAGCCACCAGTAGCCCCACGAGCCGCCAAGAATGCGCTTGATCTGGCGGTCGAGCAGCGCGAACGCCTCTGGCTCTTCGGCCTCGAAACGTTCTGCCGCATCCGTGTCGACACCACCGAGACGAAATACCGTCGTCGTAATGTAGGTACCGCCGACATGCGGCACACCCGCCGAGGCGGCAACATCCAGGTCGCCCGTCGCGTCGATCACGACATCGGCGAGAATCGCTTCCCGTCCGCTTTTCGTATCGCAGATCACGCCCTTCACCTGGCCGTCCTCGACGAGGGTTTGCGAGAACCACGAGTGCAACCGAAGTTTGATACCGAGCTCTTCCACCATTTCGAGCGCGACACGCTTCATCGCGTCCGGATCGAAAGCCGCCGCGAAGCACACGGGATGCGGCGTCTTCTGGCTGTGAAAATCAAATGTGCCCCAACGTCCCCACTGGCGATAAGCGGCGGGATCTTCGCCCCATTCGTGCGAACGCGGAAACACGGCAAGCTTGCGCGCCGCCATACGTTCGATGAATGTCATGCAGGTGCCGCGGACAGAGATTTCACGAAGGTGGTTATCCCACATGTCGTCGAGTACCAGCACCATGCCACCCGATGCGAGCCCGCCAAGATGGTTGTAACGCTCGAGAAGAATGACTTCCGCGCCATTTCGCGCCGCACCGATCGCCGCCGACAGGCCTGCGGGACCACCCCCGACTACGACGACATTCGCCTTCGCGGCCACGCGCACATCGCGAGCGGGTTCCTGGATCAATTCGCTGATCATGTTCATTTCGTCTCCTTTCAGAATTACTTGTCGCTCAGCTCAATGCGTGCTTTCGGGTTGCCATTTGATGAGGCAGCGCTCGAGTGCCGCGATGACCAGAAAAAATGCGCCTGCCAAGATGGCGCTCATGATGATTGCCGTGTACAGCAGCGCGGAATCGAAGTTATAGGTCGCCTGGATAATCATCGCGCCGATGCCCTGTGTCGCTCCGATCCATTCGCCCACCACTGCGCCGATCACCGACATCGACGCAGCGATGCGCAGCGCGGAGAACAGATACGGCAGCGATGAGAAGACCCGAAGCTTGAAGAAGATCTCGCGCTTGCTGGCCGAGAGAATCTGCATCAACTCCATGGCCTGCGGATTGACGGCATTGAGTCCGCGAACCATGTTCACCAGCGTCGGAAAGAAGCAGACGATGGCGGCAATCGTGATTTTCGGTTCGAGGCCGTTGCCCATGATCAGCACGAGAATGGGTGCCTTGGCGACGACGGGGATCGAATTGATCATCACGGCGACCGGGTAGAAGATGTCGCGCAACGTCTTGTTGTGCACAAAGACGGTTGCCAGCAGGATCGCCGCGAGGTTCCCCAGCAGAAAGCCCAGCGATGCCTCGATGGCTGTCGGCAGCAGGTTCTGAATCAGCACATCGTGCTTGCTGACGAAGGTCTCCAGCACGAGCATCGGCGACGGTGCAATGAACGGCTTGACATGAAAGCCTGCAACCACCGCCCACCAGGTGAAGAGAAGACCTGCAACGCCGATTGCCGGCAACATGCGCGCGCGCCACATTTGCTGGCGCCGGCGTGCGGCCCAGGCGAGTGCTTCGTCGTCGGCGGTCCGCGAAGACATATTCAGGTGGATTTCAGACGTAGCCATCAGCAGGTCTCCAGTACACGTCGCAGATACGCGGCGAGTTCGACGAATTCACGGGTCTCGCGGATATCGAGCGTGCGGTTTTCAGGCAGGTTGACGGGCACGATCTCCTTCACCCGGCCGGGGTTGGCAGCCAGCATCAATACGCGCTGACCGAGAAACGCCGCTTCGTAGATGCTGTGCGTGACGAACAGCGTCGTGAGTCCCATCTCTTTCCAGACCCGGCGCAGTTCTTCATTGAGGCGATCACGGGTGATTTCGTCGAGCGCGCCGAATGGCTCATCCATCAACAGCACCTTCGGATCGCTGACCAGTGCGCGGGCGATGGCGACCCGCTGGCGCATGCCGCCCGACATCTCATGGGGATAAGCGTCCTCGCGCCCCTTGAGTCCGACCAGTTCCAGTAGTTCGCGGGGTGTGGCGCGGCCAGCGCGATTCTTTCCGTTCGCCACTTGCAGCGGCAGTTGCACGTTCTGCAGAGCCGTGCGCCAGGGCAGGAGCGCCGCGTCCTGAAACACGAAACCGATATCACGTCGCTCCCGCGCGACGTTGGGCGGCGAGCCAAGCACGCTGATCTCGCCCCGGCTTGGCTTGACCAGATCGGCGACGACACGCAGGAACGTCGACTTGCCACAACCGGAAGGCCCCAGAAGCGTCAGGAATTCACCTGCCGCAACGTCCAGACTCAGACCTTCGATCGCAGTGACGCTGCGCCGGTCGGTGAAGAAGCGGACATTGATATTCCGGCAGCTGATTGACAAGGCGCCGGCGTTCGGCGCCGCAATGGGCGAGTTTGCCCGCTCCGCGCGCGGCGGATTGAAGGTGGCAGCTTGCATGGGTTACACCAGAAGTCGTGAGGAACGGGTAGCGTTGAGCACGTCCATCGTCATGACGTCCTCTACCTTGGGTTGATGCGCCCTGAACTGGCCGAGCTGTCCGTATGTCGAGATCTGTTCTTCCCAGACCTTCGGATCCATCGCTCCCCAGCCTTGAGTCTGCGTTGTCTGGTTGAAGGCGTAGCCCATCAATGAATCGATCGCGATGCGCTCATCCGCATGATTCAGATTCGGGTATTCCTTGATGAGCAAGTCGACGGCCTGATCGCGGTGGGTGTTCGCATAGATCCAGCCGCGTGCCGTTGCGCGCATGAAGCGGCTGACCGTATCGGGATGGTCTTTCAGCGTCGCCGTCGTCGTGTAGTACGGCAATGCATAGAGGCGCACACCCGTGTCCCACAGCCGCAGATCGACGCGATCCGCACCAAGCGGCTTGAGCGCGGTCGTATTGGTTTGCCAGCCGGTTACGGCATCTACCTGCCCGCTCAGAAGCGGCATCATGTCGGCGCCGATCGGCACGATGTTGACCTGGTTTTCGGGAATCTTGTTCTTGGTCAGCAACGCCTTGAGCAGTACCATTCCCGTCGCCTGAATGCCAATGCGCTTGCCGATCATGTCGTGCGGCGTGCGAATCGGGTTTTTCTTCAACGAGAAAAATGTGTACGGATGCTGCTGCAGTCCGGCGGCGATGCATTTGATCGGCAGCCCTTCCGAGACGGCCAGCATGATCGATGGGCTCGATGAAATTTCGCCCGTCTCGAAGCGCCCCGAGGCGACGATCGCGACGCCATCGATATTGGGGCCACCTGGTTGAATCTGGAAATCGATGCCTTCCTGCTGGTAAAAACCCAGTCTCTTCGCGACCACCTCACCAACCTGATTGCCGCCCGGGACCCATCCCAACTGCATATTGACGGTCGCTTTTTCACCCGCTAGGGCGCGCACCGAAAGCAGTGCGCCTGTCGCCGCCATGCCGCCCGCCGCGAGCGTCATCCGCAGCATACGTCTGCGCCCCGCATTCTCGACTACTGACATGTTTCACTCCTCCGATGGTCCTGGATTCAAGGGGGAACCGGTCTGTTGCTTTCCGAGTGCTGCCGGCTAAGTGCATTCTCAGCAGCCGAAAGTGTCCCCGCTAGCATCAATTTTGAAGACGAGTGATGCCGATTTTAGCTCACCCATCGGAATGCACCGATATGGTGCATGAATTCGAAGCTGCGCACCTGCCGCGCACGTAGCACGACCACCCGCTCTGAAAATTCGCTCACTGCTGGTCAAATTCAGTGCTAGCCGACGCGATTTTTGTTCCGCAAGAATCGGTCGCTAGTGAGGCAGGCAAGAGACGGCCTCGCTCATGCAATGCGGTGTCAGATCCATCATGCCGGCACATCAAGGTCCCGTCATGCAGACCATCCAATTCGTTTTCCTAAATTAATCGAGCTGTACTTCAAACAATCAGCCAGCACTCAAGGAAATCATGATTCGACGCGCTATCGTCATTACGGCAACCGCTCTCGCCTGTCAGACGGCATTCGCCCAAAGCAGCGTAACGCTCTACGGTTTGATCTCAAGCGGAATCGTGTATGCGAACAATCAGAAGGGAGCCGACAAACAGGGGCATTCGACCTGGCAGTTCGCAAGCGGACCGATGCAGACGCCGCGTTGGGGCATGAGAGGGGTCGAAGACCTTGGTGGGGGACTCAAGACTATCTTCACGCTGGAAGGCGGTTACAGCGTCGGCAATGGCGCCCTGTCGCAAGGCGGCCGGTTGTTTGGCCGGCAAGCCTTCGTAGGCGTGTCATCGAACAGTCTGGGCACGGTCACGATCGGCCGCCAGTATGACGAGGCCGTCACGCTGTGCATTTTTTCGTCGGCCTGCCAGTTTGCCGCATATGGCGCGCATATCGGCGACAGCGATAACGTGTTCGATACTTTCCGCATCAACAATGCGGTGCAGTACAAGAGCGTCGATTACGGCGGACTCCAGTTCGAAGGACTCTACGGTTTTTCGAACAAGGCCGGGGATTTCTCGGACAACAACGCCATCAGCGCAGCTGCTCAATATCACAGGGGACCGTTCTCCCTGGGAGTGGCCTACCTTCAGGTCAAAATGCCCAATGACCCCGCCAATCCCAACGGCGCGGTGGTCGGGGACTATGGCTTCACTTCACCTTTTATTACCAACCCTGCGACCAACGCAGGCGTGAGCAAACAGAGAATGTTCGGCACAGGTGGCGCCTACGCATTTGGAAATGCAAATCTGTCTCTGCTCTATACGAATGCGCGATTCGAATATCTCGACCAATCTAGGCTGACGCTGCAGAACTTCGAAGTCTCATTGACCGATTATGTTCTGCCGGACCTGCTGCTCGGGGCGGCATATGTCTTCACTACGGGACAATACCGTCCCCAGGAAACAAGTCCGAAATGGCATCAGGTCAACGCTGGCGCGGTGTATTTCCTGAGCAAACGGACGGACGTGTTTCTGGTTAGCATTTATCAGAAAGCCGCAGGTGATGCACAATTCGCCCAGATCTATACGCTTTCGCCATCGACCACTAAAACACAAGTCTCGGCCGTAGTAGGTCTACGGCATCGTTGGTAAAAGGAATCTCGCAACAAACTATCAAGGAGGGTGCCTGTGATCCGCGGGTGTTTCTTCCAGCGCCCGGAGGGATACGCTGAGTCATCGCAAGTTGTTGGTTTCCCTTTCGTATTCGCTGGAATTCGCAGCGAGACGCTCGCGGCTGCTGTTCGGCGCAGGTATGCAACAAAGCCTTCACCCTTCGGCGCGGCCTAGCGAACCATCGTTAGTGAGCGATCTGTGCGCAAGCCCCGCAGAAACGAAGCAATATCGAACCCATACGACTCGAGCAGCCGGTACAGCGTGACGCGCGAAATGCCGAGATCGCGCGCCGCGTCCGCGACTCTGCCGCGATGACGCAGCAAAGCCCTTTCAACTGCCTGTTGCTCGGCGCGGCGCCGCACCTGGTCGAGCGACATCGTGCGCGCATCGACATGGTGCGCAAGGCCAAGGTCACTCGCCGTGATGACAGAGTTGTCGAACAGTACAACCGCACGCCACACGCGATTTCTCAATTCGCGGACGTTGCCGGGCCAGTCGTGCGCACGCAGAGCCCGAATCGCGTCTTCGGAAAAGCCGCGAATCCGGCGGCGCGAATCCACGCGCAACTGGTCAAGCAGATGCCGCGCGAGGAGTTCGACGTCCGCACCTCGTGCGCGCAGCGGCGGCTCTTCGATCTGGAGCACACTCAGCCGATGATAGAGATCCTCGCGAAACCGTCCTTCGCGCGCCGCGCGCTCCAGATCGACGTTCGTCGCACAAACGATTCTCACGTCCACATCGATCGAGCACACGCCCCCGAGTCGTTCGATGCTGTGCTCCTGCAGAAAACGCAGTAGCGTCACCTGGCTTTCCATCGGCAGATCGGCAATTTCGTCGAGAAAAACCGTACCGCCGTTCGCCGACTCAATGCGCCCCGTCTTCCGCTCATTCGCCCCCGTGAAAGCGCCACGCTCATAGCCGAAGAGTTCCGAAGTAACGAGATGCACAGGGATTGCGCCACAGTTGATCGCGACAAACGGCCCATGGTGTCGATCCGAGTGCCGGTGAATGGCGAATGCAGTCAGTTCCTTGCCCGTACCCGACTCCCCCTGGATAAGAACGGGTGCGTTGCACATCGCGACCTTGCGCATCGTGCGAAATAGCTGAAGCATCGCATCGCACGAGCCGATCATGTCACCATCGACAACGGTCAACGATTCGGCCGTCGTGGTTCCGCCCAGTGAGCACATGCCGCGCGCGTGACCCACGGCATGTCCGAGTTCGACGGCCGTCGTCGGTAGCGTGATGTAGCTGATGCAGTGACTACGGACAACAGAGCGGATCGTGGTGTCTTCCAGTTGCCCGTGCTGAAGCGCCGCGACCCAGCCTACGTCCCGCGTCGCCAGCACCTCCGTGAGCGGGTCCATGTCGCGCGGAAACTTCATCGACGCAATATCGAGCAATCCACCTGCGCCCGCAGCAGGCCGTGTCCGATGCTTCGTCCGCGCACTAATGTCGATCCGGTCGATCGCCCATCCCTTTGTCGGCAGCAGCGCATCCGGCAGCGCGCGGTTCACGCGGCAAACGTGATAGAGCTTCCTCGTCACAGAGTCCATACGAAGCCTCTCTGTTTGATTCTGATTCGAAAGAAAAGCTGATCGCCCTGACAAGGAAGCGAAATTGCACCGTAATGGAAGTGTCGGCGAGTGCAGCTTAAGAACGCCTTAAGATCTGTTTTCTATTCAGAAGACGACGGCTCTTTTGTGCATCAATCATTCGCCATGTGTGCGGTAAACCTCATAAGCTGTAGCGAACATCCAGGTAATGAGAATCAATGACACAACCTTGACGTTGGACCTGCAATGATGAAGATGCAAACAAAGGGATTTCAATCGGCTTGATGCCGACCGTCAATGCGATGCACCGAACGGACGGGGCGTGTAGTGCGTCAATCCGTCGTTCATCGGATCGAAAGGCGCGCCTGCTGTACCCGGTCTCGCTGGCTTCGCAGGGGTATCGCTGTTGGAGTAGGCGCGCTGCATCGGCGGCAAATAGAAGAACTGCCAGCCTGCGTAGGTCTTCTGTCCTTCGAAGTCTTCGAACTGCCGGGGAAAGTTGGCACGCTTGATCGGCGCATCAGTCGAATTGCTGTGCAAGCCCGCCATCCGTCCCGCCTGATACATATAGACCCAATCGTTCTGCCCGGTGATGGGATCGGCATAGGCGCGCCGCAGATGATGCAGCGGCTCGGGAACACGCGTGTCGTTGAGCAGTTCATCGACGGAAGCGGGCAGCGTGCGCCCAGCTCGGTAGTAGCGCAATATCGCGAGCCGGTACTGGTTCCCGACGAACAGCAGTTGCTGCTCGTTTTCCCGTTTGCGTTGCAGCGACCAGACATCGAGCGCGCCCATCAGCGCGACGGAGAGCAGCATCAACGCGATTAGCAACGTCAACATCACGAGACCGCGATCACGCGCGACATGCCCGACATGCGCAGTCGCGCGGCGGCCACACGCTGCGCCGAACCTCATTTGCCCGCTCCCGCGTCACCCGAAGCCGTGCCCTGCGGGCTGCTGGCAGGCACGATATCGTAGACACCCGGCTTCGTGTCATCCGGCGACGCGACGACCGCCCATTTGTCGTCACCGTTGACGGGATCGACGGGAATCGTGCGCAGATAGTGTCGCGTCACAAGCTCGTCGAGCGTATCAGGGTAGGCGGCGTTGTCACCGTAGTACTTGTCGATCGCATCGCGCATTACAGCGAGATTCTGCGCACGCACCTGTTCCTTGCCGCGATCGATGCTGTGCATGTAACTCGGCAGCGCGATGGTCAGCAACAGCCCGATGATCGCCATCACGACCACCAGTTCGATCAGCGTGAAGCCGGCATCGCGCCGGCGCGTATCGATGTGTTTCATGGTCGCGCTCACCACTGTCGATAGGGAATGCCATTGATACCGACGCGATCCGACTTCGACGTAACGTCGAATACGTCCTTGCCCACGTTGCCGCGTTCCGAAGCATCACTGCCGTCGGCATGCGCGGGCGGGTCGCCGAACGCGCGCAGGCTCCAGGTGTCTTCGGGCGGTGTATCGGCGTCGCCTGCGAAGAACGGGTCGCGCGGCACGCGGCGCAGGAACATCAGCATGCCGCCCTTCGGGTCCTTCACGTTCTTCACGCCGTCCACCAGCACCGCTAGCGAAGGCGGATAGCCGGAAGCTTCCGCTTCCCGCTCGATAAGACCGGCGTCGCTCGCCTCCTTGTAGGCGTCGAGGGCGGTACGAATCTCGCGCAATGCGCCGCTCAGTTGCTGTTCCTTTTCGCGCTGCACGATCAGTTGCGAAAACGGCACGACAGCAAGCGCCAGAATGCCGACGAGCGCAAGCGTGATCACGAGTTCGACCAGCGTGAAGCCACGCGGCCTCGCACGGCGCGCGATGCTGCAACGGTCTGGACGCACAAGGCGAGACATCGTTCAGTACCCGCCGTTCTGGATCGGACGCAGCGGGTTGTCGCTTGGCATGTCGCCTGGCGGCATCACGAGATTCGACGGAGGCGCGGTCGGCGCTGACAGCGCGGGTGCGGGCGGAGGCGGAGGCGCCATCTGTGCACCGGGTGCTGCGGACGGCGCCTGTAGCGCGCTGCCGTTGCCGTTCTCGCCGTTCGACTGCGCCTCGGCGGCACCTTGATCGGCAGGCGGCGTGGCGCCGTTAGCGGGCGGCGCGGGCAAGGTCGAATAGCGGCCGCCGTACGGTTGCTGCGGCGGCGCCGTGCGTGGCACCGGAGGCAACTGGCCGAACGCGCTCGCGGGCGGCTGGGTTGTTGGCCGGCCCTGCGTGCTGCTGTGCGGTGTGGCGGCCGCGCCGCCCGTCGTGCCGCCGCCCACGCTGCCGGGCGTACGGACGACGGGACGCGGTACCGTCGGTTCCAGTTCCGCGACGACCGGGTCGAGCCGCAACTGCTCCGAGTGCACGTTGACGTCGGTGCCCGACCAGACTTCCTGCGTATCTGCGTCAGCGGCGATCTGCGGGCGCACGATATGCGGTGTGATCTGCAGCACGATCTCAGTCTTCACGTGGTCGCCGTTGTGATTGGAGAAGAGCCGTCCGAGCACGGGCAACTGGCCGAGGCCCGGCACCTTGTCGGCCGTCGTTCTGTCAAAATCGGAAATCAGGCCGCCGAGAATCTGCGTTTCGCCGTCGCGCAAACGCAGGCTCGTCGACGCGTTGCGTGTGCCGATCTGATAAGCGAGCGTCGTCAGCCCTGCCTGCGAACTGTCGCTCTGGATAACCTTGGTGATGTTGCTTACTTCCAGGTTCAGCTTGATGCCGACATCGCCGTCCCGATAGACCTGCGGCTCGACTTCGAGCTTGATGCCGACGTCGAGGTACTGGACCATCTGCGTATAGGACGGTCCACTCGTGCTCGGCGTGCTCGAACTCGAAATCACGGGCACCTTGTCGCCGATCAGGATGCGCGCCTTTTCCTTGTTGCGCGCGCGAATGCGCGGACTGGCGAGCAGGTTGGCATCGGTGTCGCTCAGCTTGAAATTGGCCGTCGCGGACAGGCCGCTCACATTGAGCGCATTGATAGGCAGATGGTGCAACTCGCCCCAGGTATTGGCCGTGGCGGGTGTCGACATGGTGAACGTGTTCGGCCATTCGATGCCAAGGTCGGTCATGCGATCGTGCGAGACTTCCAGCACCTGCACTTCCATCATCACTTCGGGCTCGGGAATGTCCTGCGCAGCGATCATTTCCTCGGCCACGCGGATCGTATCGGGCGTGCCGCGTATCGTGACGGTGTTCGACCGTTCGTCGACCACCACTTCCTTCAGCTTCAGCAGGCTCTTCAGCAAGCCCTGAATCTGCTTCGCATCGACATTCGACAACTGGAACGTGCGCACCTTCAGTTCCTGATACTCCAGTTCCTTCGCCGGCGTCGCCGGATAGATGAAGAGCGTATTCGCGTTCAGTTGCTTCTTGTCGAGCTGGCTCTGCATCAGGATCATGTCGACCGTGTCCTGCAGCGTCGCGTTCGTCACGAAGATGGTCGTCTTCAGGTCGGCGCGCACGTCACGATCGAAAATCACGTTGAGACCCGTCGTTTTCGACAGCGCTTCGAACACCATCCGCACATTGGCATCGCGAAACTGAAGCGTGACGGGCGTCCGCATGATGGACGACGCGGTGATCTTTTCCTCCTTCAGCGCGCGCTGCTGATTACGTTTGTCCTGGATATTCCTGAGCATCTGCTGCGCCATCGGATTGGTCGGGTTCTGCGCCAGCACCCGATGCACGCGCTCTTCCGCGAGCGCATACGAGCCGCGCTGCATCATGCGGTCCGCTTCCTGCAAACTCGTGAGGTCGCGCCGGTCACGGTCGAGCGCGGCGCCGATCTTGCGGCCGCGCTCGCTCGCCGGGTCGATCTGGTAGGCCTGGCCAAGCGCCTGGACCGCGAGGTCATACTGGTAGCTCCCGCGGTACGCGTCCGCATCGTCGAGCAATGCATTCACGCGCGCGTCGCGATCGTGCAGATAGTCGATCTGCAATTGCGCGTTGGTGGGATCGTTCTGGCGCGTAGCGGGCGGTGTCACACAACCGCCCAACGCGAGCACGGCCAGTGCGATGCACGCGGCCTGGCGCTTCGTCAGCGGCACACGGGGCGAGCGATGCGTGAGGGGCGCGGAATGCGGTGGATAGCGCGTTGATGAGCCGCTGTCCCCGTTGCGGCTCCGATCGCGGCTGCATGCGGCTGTCATTTATGTTCCTTCGCTCATTTTCCTTCGCTTTGCATGGATATGACCTGCCTCTGGTTCAACGGCAGATACATCAGCACGATGTCGGCGTCGGAGATCGACTCGACGCGGTACTGTCCATCGACCACTTCTCCCTGAGACACGATCACCAACTGATCGCCACTGCTCAGGAAGACACGTGGCTTGAGCGTCGAGCCGTCCAGTTTTCCCAAGTACACATACGGCACGGGTGGCGCGGTCGGTGGTGGCGGAGGCTCGGGTGCAGCCTGTACCGGTGGGGGCGCAGGCGGCAGCCACGACGACGCGGCAAACGGGTTGTTTCGCGATTCGAGCGACATGGGCTTGCGTAATGCCGCGAGCTTTTCGTTCGAAGTCTTTTCGCTCGCTGCCTGCGTTGCTTTTCCTGGCGATTTCGCGCGGTCGTGCTTTGCCGCGGAGCGAACCGAAGAAGCCGTCAACGCGACGTCGTGACGCCCGACACTCACAGCCGCCATCGCCGACGTTCCTTGCGGAGCGCGCCACGCCTTCACCGAAAGCGCGATCGTCACGATCAGGCACATGCCCAGCAGGGAGCGGCGAACGAGAACGGAACTCATGGCCGCGCCGTCCCGTATACGAGTTCGAACCGGACACGCGCATCGAGCACGCTGCCATCCACGGCGGGCCGTTCGACATGAATCTCGCGCAACGCCGCGTTCGGCACGCTGTTGAGCACCGACGCAAGAAACCGGCGAATCGTGACGTACTGATCCTTGACGGGCAGCAGCATCTGATAGCGCACGTAACGTCCGCCTGGATCGGCAACGATGACGTATTCCGCTGAGCCGACTGCCAGATTGCTGTCGCGGGCGTGCGCGAGTATCGCAGCGATATCGTCCGCGCTATGCGCGAAACGCGGAAACAGATCGGGCAAGCTCGCGAGCACGGCGGTATCCGCGTAAGGGCCCGCGTCGTGGGCAACGTCTGCTTTCTTCGCGGTACGAGCAGGCCGAACCTCGTTCGACAGCGCGAGCGTGTCGCCTTGCATGCGTATCGCGCTATCGGCCACGACGGCAGCGGCACACAACAACACGATGCCGGCGATCCCCGCTACGCCGAAGCGCCGCATCAATTCGAAACGCAAGGTCAGGCAGCGCTCGCGCAGAAACTCGACGTTCATGAGCGGCTCCACACGGCGGTAACCTGAAACCGGACGGGCGTGCCCGGAACATTGGCTTCGATCTCGTGATCGTTGAGCACGGCCTCCCGCAATAGCTTGCTCGATTGCAGATAGCGCAGATACGCGATCATCGCGTCGAAGTTCTTCGCCTCCGCCGTAATGCGAATCTGGCTCTGCACCGGATTCTGATCGATGCCGATCAGCGCGACATCATGCTCGGGATAGTCCTCGACGATCGACAACAGGTCTTGCCACGGCACCGTCAGTTCACTCAGCACCGCAAGACTCTGCTTTTCCGCATGCATCGCTGCAGGCGTTGGTTGCGCCCTGACGAGATGGGCTTTGGCGGACCCACGATGACGCGCTTCGTCCAGCCGTTCCTGCGCCTGCTGGTTGTCATCGAATACCTGCCACAGCCGCACACCGCTCGCAAGCAGCGCGCAAATCGCGATGCACAGCACGATGAGTCCCGCTGGCGCGAGGTGTGACCGGCGGCGAGCGAAGTCGATGTCGAGTCGCTGGATCATTGCGCGTACTCCAGCAGATGGCGCGCAAAGCTCTCGCCCCCCTCAAGTTCATGACAGGCATTCGGCGGAGCCAGCGTAGTCACGCTCGCAAAGCGCGCTTGCAGCGCAGCGAGATCGATGGCAATGCCGGAGCCACAGAAGCCCAGCGCGCAATCCTCGTGTTTGAGCGTCGTACGTTCCGCGCAGCGCTCGAACGCCTGTTCCGCGAGTAGCGTGACTTTTGCGGGATCGCATGCGTCGCCCGCGAAAAGGCGCTGCGCGTCATAACAGGCCCAGCCACCCGCTTCTATCAGCACAGCCTGGATCAGCGCGTCGGCGGCGAACACGACCATTGCGTTTGCGCGGGGCATTCTGTGCAGCGTCCGGTTGAGCATTTCAGGCAGGCACAGTTTCAACGCCAGCATGCGGGCGCCGGCCGACGCACTCGCCTCGCGCATGCCATCCACCAGCGCGCAAGGCAACGCGCTGGCAAACATTGCACGTCCGCCACGCTGCACGCACGCGCGCACAACGATGGTCTCTCCATCGACACCATACGTATCGATGAAATGCGCACGCGCGATCTCGTCGACTTCTCGCGCGCGCAACGTGCGGAAGTCGCCACGGAGTATCGCGTGGTTGCCCCAGAAGTCGTCGAGCACGATATGGGCGCCGCGTGTTCGGGAAGGCACGCTCGGCGCTTGCGCCGCAACGCTATCCGGCGCGGGTTCGAGCGCTGCGCGCAGTGCGTCGAAGACACCCGCTTGCGTGAACCATTGCGTTTCGGGCATCGGCACGCTGCGCGGCCCGGCGGGCGAAGTGGGCTTGCGCGCCGGCGTCCAGCGCGTCCAGCGCGGCCCCACGGCGACCTCGCGCGTGCCGATGCCGATGTTGATGTCCGCGCCGGGCGAATCAATCGACCATGGTGACACGGTTGATCTCCTCGAGGGTCGTCTCGCCCTGCCGCACGAGCTTGATCGCCGCACTTCGCAGCGTCTTCATGCCCTGCCGGAATGCGGCCGCCTTGATCTGCGTAAGCGGCGCGCGTTCGGACAGCAGTTGCCGCAGTTCGTCGTCCATGCGCAATGCTTCCGCGACGGCGCGCCGTCCGCGATAGCCGCTACCGCGGCAGGCTGCGCATCCCATGCCGCGCCGGAACAGATAGCCGCCCGCCGTATCCGGATCGATGCCCGATCGCGCGAGCGCATCGGCATCGACGATATCTTCAGCGACACAGTCCGGGCAGCACTGGCGCAAGAGTCGTTGCGCGATCACACCATTCAACGCCGACACGAAGCTGTAAGGGTCGACGTCCATGTTCGTGAAGCGGCCGATCACGTCGAACACATTGTTCGCGTGCACAGTCGTGAAGACCTGGTGGCCCGTCAATGCCGCCTGCACGGCAATCTGCGCCGTCTCCGGATCGCGGATTTCACCGACCATGATCTTGTCTGGATCATGGCGCAGGATCGAGCGAAGGCCGCGCGCGAATGTCAGCCCTTTTGCCTCGTTGACGGGAATCTGCAGAATGTCGCCCAGCTGATACTCGACGGGGTCTTCGATGGTGACGATCTTTTCAAGTCCGTCGTTGATCTCCGTGAGGATCGCGTAGAGCGTCGTCGTCTTGCCGCTGCCCGTCGGCCCCGTGACGAGGAGCATGCCGTACGGCATCGCGGCGACCGTGCGCATGAAACGCGTGTCTTCCTGCTGGAAACCGAGCGCTTCGAGCGTGAGTCCTCCCGACGCCTGCGACAGCTGATAGCGATCCAGAATGCGCAGCACCGCGTCTTCGCCGAACTGGTTCGGCATGATCGACACGCGAAAATCGATCTCGCGGCCCGCATAGACGGCCTTGAATCGGCCGTCCTGCGGCACGCGGCGCTCGGCGATGTCGAGTTCGGAAATGACTTTCACGCGCGACAGCACCTGATCCGCGACGTCGCGCCCTTCGACGCGCCCCACCACCGTCAGCACGCCGTCGACACGGCATTTGATCATCAGCCCATGCGCGCGGCATTCGAGGTGTATGTCGCTCGCCATCATTTTCAGGGCGTCGTAGATCGTCGAATTCAGCAGGCGCACGACGGCGCTGTCGTCGTTGCTGATGCCTTGCAGCGTCAGCGCAAGCGACGCGGGATCAGTGGCATGCAGGGTCGTCTGGTCGAACGCAAGCGAGTCCATCGCGCGCACGTCCTTCTCGCGCACCGCGAGCCATGCGGTGATGTCGCCGATACTCGCAAGCGCCCAGCGATACGGCACGGCCGGCCGCGCGCGCATGCGTTGCTCGATACTGCCGCGCGTGCGCCGGTCAAGCGGATCGGCGATCACGAACAACAGGCCGCATCCCGCCGCAGAATCTTCGGCATCGCGAAAGCAGATGCACAGGCGGGTCGTCGCCTCGACGAACGGTACGACGTCGAAATCCGGTTGCAGCGCGTTCAGCGCATGCATCGTGATCGGCTGCATGTGACATTGCACAGCGAGTTGCGCGAGCACTTCGTCGGGGCTGACGGGCATTTGCGTAAGCAGATCTTCGAGCGCGCGAAGGCCCGAGCCATGACGCTCGGCGAGGCTGCGCAGCGCATCGCGCAGATCGACGCCACCCGTTCCGCCGATGCCGTTCGCCATGCTCGCCGTGTCCATGACATCCTCGCCTGCTATTGAACGCTCGATGCGATTTCGAAGATCGGCATGTACATCAGCACGACAATGCCGCCGATCACGATGCCAATGAAGATCATCATCGCGGGCTCGATCAGCCGTGAGATCAGATCGATTGCGCGCGCCACCTGCGATTCCTGGAACGCCGCGATCCGGTCGAGCACGGGCCCGAGACCGCCCGTTTTCTCCGCGACGGTCAATAGCCGATAGGTGATCGCATCAGCCAGCGACGCCTGCTGGAACGCGTCCGAAATCTTTGCGCCGTTGCGCACCTGATCGAGCGCACGCGCAAGCGATGCCTGATCGGAACGACCCACAAGCCCACGCGCAAGATCGAACGCACGGATGGCCGGGATGCCGCCGTCGACGAGCATCGCTGTGGTGCGGAAGAACTGCGATTGACGGAACACCCGAAAGTATTCGCCGATGCCCGGCAACGCGAGCATGCGGTCAGCAATCCAGTCGCGCGCGGAAGGGCGGCGCAGCACGATCGACGCAGCGAACACGAGCACGGCGAAGGCGATTGCGAGTTCCTTGCCATGCGCGTGAACCATACTGCCCCACGCGATCAGCAGTTGAGAAAGAAGCGGTAGTTCGCGCCCGCTATGTTCGAGCAGCGTCGCGAAGCGCGGGACGACGAAGCCCAACAGAAAGAGCACGACTACCGCGCCAACCACCAGTAGCACCGTCGGATAGATCGCCGCGGACACCACCCGTCCCCGCAGTTCATGCAGCATCGCGCTGTTGCGCGAATAGCGCGTGAGACTGTCTGCGAGACCGCCCGTCTGCTCGCTCGCTTTCACACAGGCGACCAGCACGGCGGGGAAAACGTCGCTGGCCTGTTCGAGCGCCGCCGACAACGACTGTCCTTCTTCGAGCCGCCGCAACAGCCCGCGATACACGGCGGCAGAGCGTTCGCGACGCTCGTTGCTCGCGAGCGTGCGCAACGCATCGACCACACCGACGCCCGCCGAGAGCAGCGCCGCGAGTTCGCGCGCGAAGAGTTCGACATTGAACTTGCCGCGCGCGAGCGCGTGCGTGCGCAGGCGCAAACGCGCGCTGCCGCGCTCGCCGCGCACCGATACGACACGCAGCCCGCGCGCGCGGGCGAGAGACGCGGCCGCCGCCGTCGAATCGCTCTCGACGTGCACCGTCTGCACCGCCCCGTTCGTATCGAAGACCCGCAGCACATACTTCACGTCGCTTCTCCTCGCACCGTTCACCAGGACGTCACGTCCGAGTTCTCGCCCGAGCCGCCCGGCCGGCCGTCCTTGCCGTACGAATACAGGTCGTAGTCGGAGTGTTCGCCAGGCGCGCGATACTGATAGGGACGGTCCCACGGATCGGGCGGCACGGCCTTCTGCAGATAGGGGCCGCTCCAGTGCGGCGCGTCTTGCGGCTTTGTCATCAGCGCCTGCAGGCCTTCTTCCGTGGTCGGATACGCGCCGACATCGAGCCGGAATTGATCGAGCGCCTTGCCGAGCGATTCGATCTGCGCGCGCGCGATCTTCGTGTTCGACTTGCCGATCTGGTCGAAATAGCGGGGAGCGACGAGACCCGCCAGCAATCCGATGATGACCATGACCACCAGCAGTTCGAGCAGCGTGAAACCCCGCTCGCGCGCAGCTTGCCGTGCATGTGTATCGACGGGTCTGCCGCATGTGGACATGGACAGGATGTCGCTCACGGTGTGGTCCTCCCTGTGGAATGCCGCGCGTGTCGCGCAGGCCGGACGCCTGTGTGCATTGTTGTTCAGGCCCGCATGCGCGCGAAGTAGGGAGACTCGTGCAAACAGATGGGTAAAGACCCTCCCGTTCTTTACCGTTCAAACGAAGTAGTTCAACCCATTGCCCGTGTCCTCGGGCAGCGCGAGCACGCCGAGATCGAGCGCCGCGTGCACGAGCCCTGTCGCATTCGATACGCCGAGCTTGCGCATCAGGCTGGCGCGATGTTTCTCGATGGTTTTGGGACTCAGACGCAGCTGCTCGCCCACTTCGCGATTGGTGCAGCCCTCGGCAACGAGACGCAGCACGACGCGCTCGCGGCAGGTCAGCGCGCTCCACATCTGCGCATGCTGCCCGTTCGCAGGCTGGCCGCGCGGCTCGCCCTGTCGCGCGCCATACTCGTCGAGCGTCGCATTGCGCTGGCCGAGCATGACCAGACGCATCGCCTCGACAAGCTCGTCGAAGGCTGCGTCCTTGAGCACATAGCCATCGACACCTGCCGCCAGCGCCTCGCGCATATGCATATCGCTCGCGTGGATGGTCAGCGCGATGATCCTGATCTGCGGCGCTTGCCGCTTGATGTGCGCGATCGCTTCGACGCCGCTTCTGCCCGGCATCGACAGGTCCATCAGGATCAGGTCAGGCATCAGCGTCGCGGCGAGGCTGCACGCCTCGACGCCGTCGCCCGCCTCGCCCGCGACGCTGTAGTGCTGCAACGCGCGGACCATCGAGCACAGCCCCCCGCGCAGCAGCGGCTGGTCTTCGGCGATCAGCACCCGGTGGATCTTCTCCACGTTGACACCTCCGCGCGGCGCGTTCACGAACCGTTGCGGGCGACGATCTCGTGATAGGCGCTCAACAGTTCGTCGGGAGTCGCAAGACCATCCAGGCGCAGCCACGGCTTGCCCGGCGCGGCGCGGAAGAACGCGACGGCCGTGTGGTTCATCTTGTCGCCGCGATAGACGTTGAACGCGCGCTGCGCGGCGACGCTCGCTTCCACCGTGCCCGTGTAGTACTGCCATTCCGGGCCCGCACCGAAGCGCTCAGCGTAGGCTTTGAGGCGGGCGGGCGTGTCCTCTTCGGGATCGATCGAGATCGACACCATATGCACGTTGTCGCGCTCGCTGCCGAGTTCCTCCTGCAATTGCTCGAAGGTCTGACTGACCATTGGGCAGATCGTCGTGCATGACGTGTAGATGAATGTCAACACTACGGGACGGCCGTCGTTCAGTTCGTCGACGAGCGATACGGATTCGCCGTCGTCGCGCACCAGCGTGATGGGCGGCAACGCGTAGTCCACCGTGGTGCGTGTCGTGCCTGGCGCCATGTCGTGATGATGCGCGAGCATCTCGTGTTCGCCGGACATCGAGTGAAGCTTGTCTTTCGACTGTTCGTCGTGCGGGGGCATGGCGTCCGCGGGCGCGGCCGTGTCATGCGCGGCGGGCATCGGCATGTTGTCCATCGGCATATCAGCCGGCATCGCGGCGGCATCGTGCGCGGGCGCCTCTTCCGTCGCGACGTCTTTTTCTTCCGTGGCTTTTGCTGCTGCCTGTGCCGCTGCCGCTTCCTTCATCACACGCTGCTTCGCCGTCATGCCTTGCAGCGCGGCACTGGTCGGCGCGTTGTCTTGTGCTGCGTTGTCTTGTGCTGCCTTTGCAGCCGTCTCCGCGATCGGGTCATCGCCTTTAGCCTCGTCCATCTTCATCGAGGCGTCGTGATGTTGCGCCGCCATCGCCGCATCGGCTGCGGGCGCCTGTTCGTCCTCGGCGCTCAATGCCGGTAGCGCCGTCAGTCCCGCGCCCGTCAGAATGAGCGCACCGATTACGAGCCTGTGGGTGTTCATCGCGACCTCCTCTTCATGAAGCAACGGGCTGCGAACCAGGGCACGGCGCGCAATTCGCCCTTGCTCGACCAGTCTCGTCAATCGTCTGTGGGACGTCATTGGATGAAGCTCCCCAAAGCACAGTAGGGGATTTCCACCTGCGTAATACCCCGCGCCAGACGGTACGGGTCTTCCCCGTACGAAACGCAGCACGTGCCCCGTTGCCGCGCGCGCGGCGCGCGGCCTACAATCCCACAGCGGCTTCAGAGTTTTCGGGTCAACCAGACGGGAGCGCCCATGCATGCCACTACGTCGCCTGAACCGCCCGTCAAGCTGCGTGATCTGATCGACGCGATGCGCAAGCTGGGCAACGCCATGCGCGACACGCAGCAGACAGCGCACATCAGCGACGCGCGCGGCGCCGCGCTCGCCTTGACGACCGCCGAAGGCGCGATCGTCAGCATGAATCGCAGCGCCGCCGCGCTG
This sequence comes from Paraburkholderia sp. SIMBA_054, assembly GCF_046534875.1. Classification (NCBI taxonomy): domain Bacteria; kingdom Pseudomonadati; phylum Pseudomonadota; class Betaproteobacteria; order Burkholderiales; family Burkholderiaceae; genus Paraburkholderia; species Paraburkholderia sp. SIMBA_054. Next base: position 103,867 of record NZ_JAWRXV010000010.1, read on the forward strand.
CTCGGCTATGCGAGTGCCGATCTCGCCGGCAAGCGTCTCGCGGACCTCGCGCATGAAGAAGATCACGCGGCCGTCGAACAGCAGCTGCGCGACAGCGCAGACCACGTGTTCCGCACATTCGACGTCACGCTCACGGGCCGAACCGGCCATCGAATGCCATTGCATGTGTACCAGCAGACTTTTGCACCGAGCCAAGGCGGCGCGCTACTCCGGCTGATGTTGCTCGCCGAGCCGCTCGCGTCGCTGGGAAGCGAGAAGTCCCAAAGCGCTCAGCCACCTGCCGACGACGCGCGCAAACCGGCAACCTGGCTCATGATGGGCCAGCAGCGCGAACGCGAGCGTCTTGCCGCCGAGCTTCACGACGGCATGGGTCAGGCGCTGACGTTGATCAAGCTGATGGTGGAAGACGCGCGCATGCGTTTGCGGCGCGGCCAGGCCGACGACGCTGCACAACTGCTCGATGCAACCGTCCTGCAGATACGCGACACGATCGGCGAAATGCGGCAGATATGCGGAGAGCTGAGGCCACTCGCGCTGGAGCGCCTCGGCCTGCCCGCCGCGTTGAGCGCGCTCTGCCGGCGCGTCGGGCAAAGCATCGAAACGCTGCGAGTGATGTTTTCATGCGGCATCGAAGACGGCGAAATCCCCGACCATCTAAAGGCGGATATCTTTCGCGTGGTGCAGGAAGCACTCAATAACATCGTCAAGCATGCTGCTGCTTCGGAGATTCGCGTCGACTTGCAGCGCAATGCATCGCATCTGCTGCTGACCATACGCGACAATGGAACTGGCTACGAGGCACGCCCACTTCGCACGGACGACGCCCGCTCGAACGGCCTGGGTCTGACGGGCATGCAGCATCGCGTCGAAACACAAGGCGGCACGTTCGCCGTGAGTGCAATTCTGGGCGACGGCACCGAAGTCTCGGCATGCTGGCCTCTGTAGCGCCTCGCGTGACATGCCGCGCGGCGCGCACGCATGCTCCGGCTAGCCCGCCGCCGTGCCGCTCATGTGCGGCAACGCGCCGTTCTCCGCTTCGCCCGCCGCGCCGTCAACCTGCGCGCCTGCAACGGGCAAGCGATACAGCCCGTCGTCCGTCTCCGGCTCCGCGCATTTCGACGCGAGTGAAGTCAGCAGGCCCATGCTGATCGCCGCAAGCACGAGTTCCGTCACGTTCTCGATCGCAAGCTTATGCATCACGCTCGCGCGATACTTCTCGATCGTCTTCGGACTCAGGTTCAGATACTGGCCCACCTGCCGGTTGGTCCGCCCTTCCGCAATCAGCTTCAACACGCTGCGTTCGCGGGCCGTCAACAGGTCCCATGCTTTCTTCGGCGCCGCGATCTCGCGCCCCGTCACGAACGAATCGACCATGAAGCCATAGACGTCCGCGCTCAAATGCTTCTTGCCCTGCATGACAGTGCGCATCGCGAAAAGCAGTTCGTCGAACGACACATCCTTCAGCACGTAACCGTCGACACCCGCGCGCAACGCCTCGCGCACATATTCCTCGCTCTGATGCACGGTCAACGCGATGATGTGCACGAGCGGCGAGCGACGCTTGATCGCCGCCGTCGCGTCGATGCCGTTCATGCCGCGCATCGACAGATCCATCAGGATCAGGTCGGGTGCCAGCGACATGGCGAGCTGACACGCCTCCTTCCCGTCACGCGCCTCGCCCACTACTTCGTATTCGCTTTGCGCCGACAGCATCGAACGCAACCCGTTGCGCAGCAGGTCGTGGTCCTCTGCGATGATCACGCGATGTTTGATGTTCACGGTCGGCTCCTCGTGTCGTAAGTGTGCGTGCCATAACATGGCGAGCACAAAATTCTTCTTCTTTCGATTGTTACTTTCTTGAACATTACGTATATATTTCGTTATGCTAACGCATGGCGGCAAAACCCTGCCAGGCCTGCGCCCGGCTCAGAACGAGCAAGGAGCTTGCCATCCTCGCAAAACCTGTAGGCGTGCCCGACCATTTGAAAACTGTCAAAGATCGGTAATTTTTGCACGCAAAAATGTTTCATTCCTGATCGGTTTCTTTCCGTTTCACGCGCCCGTAATATTTCGGAAAAAGTTCCGTTCAGCAGTGAGATGCCAGTTATGCGGCAGTTTTCACCCACACGGCATGCTCCGCTTTGCGTTTCCTTCTTTGCGCGTGCCTGCGCGCCAAAACACCCGACGAATTCGCCCTTGCCGCAGCCGCCTCACCTGTAACGTTTCTGTACAGTGGGTGAAAGCCCTCCGCATTCGCCTCAGAAAAAGGGGAGATCGCCCCATTGCCGCGTTCTGGACCGCGCACCACAATCAAAGCACGAGCGGAGATCCATCATGCGCGTGCACGCAGCGACCCGACGGGCACCTACAGCCTCCGCGCCATCCGTTCTGTCCGCCATCGTGCTCGGTCTGGTTCTGGCCCGGTCCGCACACGCCGATATTTTCGGCAAGGTCGACAGCACGGGCGTAATCGTGCTGACCGATATGCCGGGCAAGACGGGCATGTCGGTGATCGTCGCGTCGCCGCCGTCACCTGGCCGCGCGAAACAACCCGTGCAATCGACGCATGCCGATGCCTCGCAATTCGAACCCATGATCGTCGAGGCCAGCGAAACCTTCCATCTACAGCCCGAACTCTTGCGCGCGGTTATCGACGTCGAATCACGCTACAACCCAAACGCCGTCTCCGACAAAGGGGCACTAGGCCTCATGCAACTCATGCCGGACACGGCTCGCCGCTTCTCCGATGGCGACATGTTCAATCCGCGCGACAACGTGCTTGCGGGCGCCCGCTATCTGCGCTTTTTGCTCGATCTCTTCAAGGACGATATGGAACTGGCGCTCGCCGCGTACAACGCCGGCGAGAATGCGGTGATACGCGCGGGCTACAGGATTCCGTCGTTCCCCGAAACGCGTTCGTATGTGCCGCGCGTGCTCGATAAATACCGGCGCTTGCTGCCTGCGAGCAGTTGAGTTGATCACTTCGAATAGCGCGCATTCAGCGCCTCGCGCTACGGCACGATCCAGTCGCTGTCCGCGACCACGCGCAGTCTGTCCGGCTCTGCGAATCGCACGATGTACCCGCCCTTCGATGCATAACGCTGACCCGGTGCGAGCGTGAGGCGCGGATAGTAGCCGGTGAGAATGCGATGTTCGAGCATGTCGTCGATACGTTCGACGAGGTAGTCGCGCACGAACGCATCGACCATATGGCTCAACGTTTCGGCCAGCAGCCCGCACGCCAGATAGGTATCGGCCTGCACACGCTCGTCGACGACGGGAATATGGCGTATTGCGAACCATCCAAACGCATAGTCGACGCGCACGCGCCGACCTTGCGGCAGATCGACGGGATACGCGAGCCGTGCGTTGTCGCGCCAGTGCGCAGGCAGGGGTACGCGGTCGAGCCCGCCCATCAGCCCGGACACATACACGGCCACCGAGGCAGCCGGCGCGTCGCCGAGCGCGGCGATGTCGGGCGGCCTGAGCCATAGCACCAGCACATCCGCGTGCGACGCGCCTCGCAGCGCCGCCGCGACGCGCGCGTTCGCGGGCATCGCGTGATTCTCGACGGCGATGCCCTGCTTCTTCAAGTTTGCGGCAAGCGCCTGCGCCGCGGCCTCGCCGCTATCGCCCGCGCGATAAACCTGCAGCACTGTTTTGACCGGTCGAGCCGAAGCAGAACTGGCGGGCTCGCGAATTCGTTTCGCAATCAGTTCCGCTTCGAGCAGCACGCCACGCGAGAAATACATCGAATAAAAGTCGTGTTCGCTTTCGACAGGCACCTCGACGTTCGGAAACAGACACGGCACCTGTTCGCGCTCGCAGAAATCGTGGACAGGCGCCCAGTTCCCGCCGCCGAGTCCCGACAGCACGGCGAACACCGGCTGCTTCGCAAGATACTGCCGCAACTGCGCCTGCCACGTCTCCGGCGGCCCGTGGAGTTCCCATACATGCAGTTCCCAGCGCCTGTTGACCATGAACATCATCTTGCGCGACGAGCGCAACGCGGGCGTCGCGCCCAACGGCGCAGCGTTCTTGTCGGCAAAGTAATGTTCGAGCACATCGAGCATGCCGCGCCGCTTCACGGGGTCGGCGTCGGGCGTGATGATCGTTGCGAAGTGCAGCACGGTGTCGGTGACGCCGAGCGCCCTGCGCCTGTCGAGCGTCTTCAGATAGCCGATGAGCGCATGCATGTCCGCGTCGCTCAGATCGAATTGCGGCATCAGATAGCCGAGCGGCTTGCCTTCGGAATCGATGCCTTCGCGGATCGCGCGCGCGAGCGTCGCTTCCGTGTACGGTTCGCGACTGGTGCGCATGCCGTCGATGAACGGCACCGTCAATTCATCCGGGTTTTTCGCGGGCGGATGAAACAGATACTGCGCGGCAATGGGCGGAATGACCGTGTTGCCCTCCTTCGCGCCAAGCCCGCTGCGTCGATGGCAATTCATGCAGGCGGCCGTTGCGCCTCGCATCGCGAGTTGCCCCTGATGCGTCGCTTCGACGGGGCGGCCGTCGCCGGCGATGCCGTCGCGAAAGATCGCTGCGCCGGCGTCGACGGGCGGCGCTCCGAGCGCGTGATGCGCGGACACCAGCAACACGGCGGCCAACGCACTCGCAAAGAGCAGCCGCCGTGGAAACACAGTGGCCATTGCGACGAGGCCGGGCATGATCGTTACTGCGCCGGGCCAAATGCGGAACGCGGCGCCTGCATACCACCCGCGCCGACGGCCACCGATGCGCGCCGCCCCGGCACCATCGGCCTGACGAACATCGCGTCGTCGAGCGGCGGATTCAGCGACACCCGCTCGAGCACGAGCCGGTCCTTCTTCGCCGCGCCCGCCACGCCGCTTTCGATCGCGAACGGTACCTGCACGCCCTCGATCTCGCGATAGTCGCGATACGTCACCTCGATCTTCACAGGCGCGCCCGACAGACCCGGCGCTTCGCGATCGTACCTGACGTCGAGAAACGACGCGGCGTCGACCCATACATGACGATGCGCGCCCGACGGCAGCGTGACGGCAAGCCGGTAAGCGTCCTTTCCTTCGATGGCATCCATGCCGTCGAGCGATACGGCAATGCCCTTCGCCGCGTGGTCGAGCAGCGGGCCGTCGATTACCTGTTCATCGCGTGCATAACGGACTTCTGTGGGCGTGTAGGGCTGCACATCGGGCGCGCCGCCCGACGACGGCCGTATCTTCCACCCTTCCTTGCCGTCGAACACGCGCACGATCCGCTGGTTCATCGCCGTGATCTCGAAGCGCGTGCTGTTGGGCCGCTGCAGCGCCAGCACGAACGGCGCATTCGGCGTCGGCGCGTTCGCGCTTTCGACATGCCCCATCCAGATCATCGTGCGGACCTTGCGCCACGCGTCCACGCCGCCGCGCGCGGCCTCGTTCTTCGCGATGATCTCGTCGACCGTAAGCGGCTGCCCGGCGGCGGGCATCTGCGCCCATGCGAGCGCGGACACACAGCCCGCCAGCAACCATGAGGCGATGCGTTTCATGATCGTGACCTCATCGACGTGGCGTCATTTCGCGGCGACCCTGGCGGGCGCGGATTGCGGTTGCGCGGGCAATTGCGGCTTCGCGAAGAGCGCGTCGTCGGCGGGCTGGTTCACCGTGACATGCTGGATCGTCATCTGATGCTTCTGCTTCACGCCCGTCACCTGCGTCTCGAGCAGATGCGGCACCATCAATCCGCCCTCGCGCCGGTAATCGCGGTAGTAGACGGAAACGACATGCATGCGTCCATCGAGCTTGCGCGGATCGCCTTCGACCTTGACTTCGAGAAAGCTCGACGCGTCGATCCACACATGCCGTTGCGCGTGATCTTTCGTGGTCAGCAGGAGTTTGTAGGCGCGGTGCCCGTCGATCGTCTCCATACCCTGCAACGCGACCTGACTGCCCTTGGCAGCATAGTCGACCAGCGGCCCGTCGAGATCGGCCGTTTCCGCCGCCGATTTCGCTTCGGCAGGCGTATAGGGTTCTGCGACATTGCGGCCGAGGAATGGACGCACCTTCCACCCCTGGCTGCCGTCGTAGACCTGGAAGGCAATCTGGTTGTCGAAGTTCAGTTCGAAGCGGCTCTTGTGCGGCCGCTTCATCGTCATCACATACGGCAGCTTGACGGGCTTCGTGCCGCCCACGTCGATCTGTCCGCTCAACGTCATCGTGTTGACGGCACGCCATGCCTGCAGGCCGCCGCGCGCGGCCACGTTGCGCTCGACAACCTGCGCCGCGCTCATCCCGCCGCCGCCCGCTGCCAGCGGGGCATGCGTAGCGAAACTCGCGGCCACTACGCCCGTCATCGAAACAATCATCCGAAAGCCCCGGTTCATGTCGATCTCCTCAATGTCGTGCCGCGCATACGCGTTATTGAACGACCAGCCCATCGATATGGAACGAGCCGATCAGTACGTTGACGCGGTCCCCCGCCTTCACCAGATTGCCCTTGTTGGAAAACACCATCCAGTATTGCTGGCCGACCTCGAGCGCGCCCGTCTGCCGCAACTGGCCGATGTTGTCCATCACGGGCACTTCGAGCAGCACATGATTGGCCTCGCCATACAGATAAGGCGTCGTGCTCTTGTCGCCGAGCAGCTTGGCAAGCGCCGGGTCCGTCACGCGGTAACTGAAGCGCAGAAGATTGCCCGACGCAGTGCGACGGACGCTCAGATTGTCGACGCCCCGCACTGACTGATAAAAGGTGCGCGCGTGCGCGGGCAGCTTCATTGGCTCATAGCGCGACGCGTGCGGCGCACCGCCATGCGTTGCCACCTGCTGTGCCTGCTGCGCCGCTGCCGGCATCGCCGGCAATGCGGCACAGCAGACCCACGTCGTCGCTGTGACTACGCGCCTCATTGCACCGCTCCCGTCGAAGGTGCATTTGCCTGCGGACCTGCCGGTCCCGTTGCCCCATTGCCCAGCACCTGATTGAGCATATCGAGCAGCGCGCCCGGCGCGAAAGGCAGGTTGCCGCCTGCGAACAGCCCCGTGCGTGGCAACTCCACCGCGCCGATGTCGTAGCTGCCGCTCTGCGGACGCTGCGTGCCGAAGAAGTCGTGATTCGGTGCACCCGCATTCGTGCCCGCATTGACGGCAGGCGAACCTGTCTTGATCGAGTAGTTGCCGAGCGGCACGCCATAGTTCGTGCTGCCCGAACTCACCGTCATGTTGAACAGCGACAGCGGCCCGTACGACATGTTGATCCACTGGTTGCCTTCATCCGGCGTCGCCGACGGCAGCAGACCGAACAGCGGATTGGGCAGCACGGTATCCGCAATCCCGGGCGGCACCGCGAAGCCGTTGCCGCCGCCTTCGGGCGGCACGCGCGCGCCGTTGCAGTACTGGCTCACCACGTTCGGATTCGCCGAGCTGTTGTGCGCGTTCGGATAGTCACCTGCATCCGTGATGATCGAGTACTGCGGAGCGAGCCTCATGCCCGACGAGTGATCCGAAGGCTTCGTATCGCCATAGGCGCCGAGATCCCAGTACACGGCATTCGGATCGCAGTAGCCCGTCTGATGACCCGCCTGGTTCAACGTCGGGTTCAGCGCGACGGTATTCTGCAATCCCGGGATGTTCGGGTTCAGCCCGCCCACAGTGATATAGAACGTGCGGTTCTGCCAGAACACGTCGTTTTTCACCACAGGGAACGAGTAGTGGCTGCAGTCCTCGCCTGCAGGACAGCCCGCGCCGCCCGCCGTGAACGCCGTCAGGAAGTTCTGCGTATGCTTCGCGGTTTCGAGGCCGGAAGGCTGCATCGTCGACGTCGTGATCGGGCTGCACGTCGTTTGCGAGCCGACCGTCGTGCAGTTCGGCGGACCGACATTGGCCTGCGCAGCGAGCGCCGTGTTGAACAGCACGCCCGCCGATGCCGTGGAGTCGTTCGAGATCACCGTGTTGTTGATGAAGTTCACGCGCACGGCATCCTGCACCGACACGCCGCCGCCCGACCAGCCCGCCACGTTGTTCGCGATGATGTTGTTGACCACGCTCACCTCGTACCAGCGGTTGCGATTGCGCGGGCTGCGCTGCACGTCCGTGCCATTGATGTTCTGCAGACGCAGGCCGCCGCCCTTGCCGCTTTCGGCCGTATTGCCGACGATCAGGTTGCCGTCGATCACGAGACCCGGCCCGACACCATCGGAGAGCTGCGGCGCGCAGTCGATATCGGTCGGCGAGTTCTCGCAGAACGTGCCGTCGGGCGGCACGCCCTGGGCGATCAGCCCGCCGCCGTAGGTTGGCAGCGTCGGGTTGTTGCTCTGGTTGAACAGGATCCAGTTGTGCGACAGGTCGCCGTTGTAGCTGAAGCCGAAATGCGCGACACCGCCGCCATCCCCGCTACTCATGTTGCCGCAGACCCAGTTGTAGTTGAAGTGATAGTTGTCCGCTCCCGAGCAGAAGGTCACACCCGCTGCCGATGAAGGCGTCGTCGAGTTGATCTCGTCGCCGTACGACGCATTCGACGTCACCGAGTTGTGGTGCACGTTGACATGCGTGTTGTACGCGAACGGCTCCTGCGTGAAGCCATCGTTGGCGATCGTGCCGTCGGGCACTTCGACCTGGCCGATCGTGATCCCGCCTGTCAGCGTGCCCGCATTGCTGAACACGCGGTTGTTCGACACCTCCGTGTAGTGGTTCCAGCCGTGCAGGAAGATGCCGCCACCGCCCTGCGAGCTGTTCGTGAACGTGATGCCGTCGACACGCGACGGGTTGCACAGGAAGTTGCTCGAATAGGTGTTGCAGTCCGCGTTGCTGGCCGTCAGCGGCGTACAGATACCGTTGGCCGTGCAGTTCGGATCGGGCTGCAGCACGCCACCGACCCGCACGTCGCGCACACCCTTGGCGAGCACCGTGATGCCCGCGCCTTCGTACGCGCCCATCAGCGTCGGCTCCATCAGCAGCTCGCCGAGATTGCCGTTGAGGTTGCTGTCCCAGCCGAACGTCGGCTCGAGCGGAATCGCGTCCACCTTGCGTTGCATCGCGGCAGAACACGCATACGTTCCCGACGGGTCGTACGCATTGCCCGACGAAATCGCACCGCCGTTGAGCGCCAGGCCGAACAGACAATCGATCTGCCTGCGCCACGGGTCGACCTTGCCCGACGGATGCGTGTTGGCGTTCACGACGACAGCGGGCGCACCCACCCCCTGCAGGCGCACGGGCTTCCACATCAGCAACATCTCGTTGTACGTGCCCGGACCGACGATGATCAGATCGCCCGGCGTCGCCTTGTCGATGGCCGTCTGGATCGCGTTGCTCGTCCCGTTCTCGCCGCCGACATAGGCGGGCGCCTTGCCGCCGATCGTCACCGTCACGGTATCGATCGACTTCTTGCCGTTGCCCGACGTGATGACCAGTTCGCCGCAGCGCGTCTGCGTATTGACGCCGCGCTGCTGGATCGTGCAGCTCGACTGGTTCGCTGAGAGCGTCGGCACCGTGACGTTGATCTGTGTATCCGACCACGCGTTCACGTGCGCATTCACACCGCCGACCGTCACCGTCCCTGTGCCCTGCGACGCGCCGAAGCCATAGTGCCGGGAGACGAACTTCTGGTTATAGGGCGCCGTGGTCGCAGCGGGACCGCCGTAGGCATGATTCGGCACTTGCTGGTCGCCCAGCGCCTTGATGGTCAGCGTATGGCCGGCCTGGCTCACCCACGGACCCGCGCCGCCGTTGCTCGTGTCGCCCGTCACTGACGAGATCGCGGGCGTCGCGTCCGGATACGCGCAATCGGGTGGGTTGTAGCCGTCCGCGAACGCGGACACGGGCACCACTGGCGTATCCATGTACTGCGTCTGCCCCGGCATGAACGGAATCTCATAACAGAACTGGCTGTACGCGGGGTTGAACAGCGGATCGCGGATCGTCTGCCCCGGATGCGCGGGGTCCGGCATGTCGGGATCGTTCATGCAGGCGACCATCATCGTCGGCGCGTAGCCCGTCGGGTTCGGCGGGTTCACTTCCCACGTCGAATAATTCATCCCGTTGAAGATGCCCCACTGGTCCGAATAGATGCGGCTCACTTCGTTGCCTGCGAAATCCTTCATCGAAACAGGCACGTTCGGCACCGCGAACTTCTCGCCGAACTGCGGAGAGTACGGATCGAACTCCGACGAGAAGTCATCGAGCATGAAGCCGGTGAAGTGCGCGGCCACGTGCGTCGAACTGAACACCCAGAACTTCGCGAGCGCCGACATCTGGTTGGTCAGCACGACTTCCTTGCGGTCGCACAGGTGCCGCGAAGCGCCCGCGAACGGCGCGACTTCCTGCGAGCCCGGGAACAGGCTGATGTAGTCCGGCACCACACGCAGCGCGCCGACGCACGGCCAGAACGTCTCGACGCTGCCCGTGTCGCCTTCGTGACGCGGTTGCGAGCCGAGGTCGGTGGTCGGGTTCTGCGCGTTGTTGCGGTTGTACGTCGCGTTCACAGCCGCCTGGTCGGGCAGGATGAAGATGTTGCCCAGTCCGCCGAACTGCTGCGTGACAGGCGCGATGTAGTTGTCGCCGATCAGGATGTTCTTGTCTTCTTCCTTCACGAGTTCATAGCCCGCCGGCACGATGATTTCGACCACATACTTGCCCGCAGGCAGCATGTACGAGCCGTCGGCGAGCTTGCTGCAGATCGTGCAGTTCGAACCCTTCGGCGTGCCCTTCTGCGGATCGCGGTCCGTCACGCTCGGGAACTGGTACATCCCGTCGTACGGCGCGGGCTGCAGCTGGTTGAACGCGTGCATGCCGTCATAGCACTTGAACTGCGAGTGCATGGGCAGCGTTCGCTTTTGCGGGTCGAGCCATTGCGAGCTGTCCTTCAGTGTAAAGAAGAACGGATCGGTGGTTTCCTGGCCCGGGCAGTTCATGTTGGGCACGCCGTCCGAACGGAAACCCTGTGCCCAGTCGTCCCAGCTGCTGGTCTTCGTCGTATCGACGAGCGTGAGACTCTGCGTGCCGTCGGCGGCCGTGCCTTCGGCGTACAGGTTGACCGTCACGTTCGGCACGTCGGGCGTCCAGCTCGTATGGAGCAGCAGAGCGGGATCGTCGAACGGACGCGTCGATGCGTAAATCACTTCGCCATGAATGCCGCCGTTCTCGTTCGCCCCATACGGCGCCTTGCCGAATTCGATGAACGAGTTCTGGCCTGAGAAGCCTTGCCAGCCCATCGTCGTGACCCACGGCGGATCGATGCGGCCTGTCGACGGATTCGTGCCCGTGCGGTCGCTGCAGTCCGCGTCGTTGCAGTAGATCGCGCCCGGCACGCGCAACGCGCCCGGCAGATGCGCCGTCGACGATTCCTGCGTGTTCGCGTAGTTCGCCGCGATCGACGAGCCCCCACCACCGGGCGTGCCGTCAGGTGGGCCACCCGCGTCGTAGACGACATGCACGCCCGTCTGTTTGTAGCGCGTCGTGTCGGCCTCCGCGATGTACCAGTTGAAGAGCGGGAACACCTCGTTGAACGACGCATAGCCGTTCAGGTCCGTGTTGTTGAAGTTCGAATAGCTGCCGTCGCGGAAGCGGATATTGGTGGGCACGAGCGCGAGGCCCGGCTCGCTGTCCTGCGAGACGCCATCGCCGTTCGTATCGATGAAGCTGCGCGTGTAGAGGTTCGTGTGCCATTGCAGCACGGCCAGATCGCCGACGTTCTGCGTCTGTCCGCCTTTGAGTTGCACCGCCGTCGCGAGACCGTCGACGATCTGGTCGTTCCACTGGTCGAACACCGTGATGCGGAACAGACCATCCGGCAGGCCGTTGATGCTGAACGTGCCGTCCGCGTTGCACTTCGTGAATGCGACGTCTTCGAGATCGGGATCGCCGACGCTCACATAGCATTGCGTGAAGCTCAGCGAATCGCGCGAGCCGCTGCTGTAGAGGTTCTCGTTAGGCGGACGGCTATAGTGCAGATTCGTGACTTTGCCCGTGATCCCGTTGTTGCACGCAACGCCCTTGCATATGCCCGGCAGCCGCGCATTGATGATCTTCGGATTCGCGAAGCCGATCGTCACGTGGAAGCCCGCGGGTCCGAACTCCTGGAAGTACGAAGGCCCGCCCACCTTGATGAACGCGTCATGCGCTTTCTGGCCGTCCAGCGTATTGGTTTGCAGCCACTCCTCGCCTTTCGCGATGCGGTCCGCCGCAGGCGTTGCGACGACGCCATAACGTCCCGGCATCAGGTTCGCGATGATCGCCTGGCCGACCAGCGGCGACAGCGTCTTGCCGTCCGACTCGAACCTCGGGCAGGTCGGAATCATGCCGACCAGTCCGTCGTTTGCCGCTTTCGTGATCGGGCAGGCGTCGAGGCCGGTGTTCGGATCGATCGTGCCTTGGAGTGAATTCGACAGCGGCATGTTGAACATGTCGTAGGTCATCTGGCCGGTGGCATCGCCCGTGCCGCCAGCGTCGTCGAAGAGCTTGATTTCGAAGCCGCCCAGACCCGGCTCGCGCGCGGTGCCGAATCCGTCCGAGCCGCCGCTCACATCGATTTCGCCATTGACGGGTGCATCGTCTTCGAACACGAACACCGAAATCTTCGCGGTCTGCAGCGGGGTCTGCTGAAGCAGCACGTTGACGGCGTGTTGCGCGGGCGCGATCGGCGCGCCGCCCATTGCGTGGCCGCAGGCGCCCGTGCCGGGCGCGAAGTCCGCACCGCCCGGACCCGACGGACAATCCTTCGCAATATCGAACTGCCGTTGCGGACCGTCCGGATTGTTCGGATTGACCGGCTGCGGCGCGCCCGCGCCGTTCGTGAAGGTGTTGCCCGCATCGCCAGGAAGAATCGACAGGTAGTAGTGCTTCGTCGGATCGAGCGCGACCTGCGATGGATCGACGGCCGCTTGCTGGGCTGCATCCGTGCGGCACACGCCGTTGCCGATGTCGCAAACGGCGGGCACGTGCGTATTCGTGCCCGGGTCGAACACGGTCTGCCCCGATTCGCACGACACCGTGCCGACGCATCCCGCCGCGACGACAGGCATGTAGCTCGTGTGGAAGCTCGTGCCGAGGCTCGGCACGGGCAGCGGCGGACACGTCGCGGGCCGCGTCGACGAGTTCACCTGGCACGCGGGATCGATCTGGAATGTACGGTCTTCTTCGATGATCCAGCGGTAGTCGTTGATCGCCGTGCCCGCCTTCGCGTCCTTCACCGCGACGGCGAGACCGCTGCCGCCCTTGAAGGTCACCGTGACAGTCGCGGCCCCGCTCGTCGTGTTTTGCGAGTTTGCGGCCTTGTACTTGAACGTCACCGTCGACGTCGCGTTGCCGACGGGTGCCGCGACCGGCACAGCGTTGAACGAGCCGTCCGCGTTGAGCGTCACCGTGCCGCCCGACGCACTGCCGACGATCGAAGCCGTCAACGGCAGCCCAGCCGGATCGCGGTCGTTGCCGAGCACGCCCGGCGCACCGATGTGCAACTGCGACGCGATGTTGCTGCTGAACGCGTCATCCGACGCGACGGGCGCCCCCGACAGGCAGTTCGAGCCCGCCGAGCATGCGGCAAGCGTCACCGTCGCGGTCAGCGCGGCGCTGCCGTTTGCCTGATAGGTGAAGCTATCCGATGTGGTGCCCGCATTCGGTACATACGTGAAGGTGCCGTTGGGATTCAGCGTGAGCGTGCCGCCCGTCGGCTGCGTCTTGATCTGCACGCCGTAGACACCCACGTCGTTTGCGATCAGCCCTTTGCCCGGGTCCGAGACCGTCAGCGCATTGCCCGCGACGAGGAAATACGAATCCGGGTTAGCCTTCGCGTTCGCGTTGCCCGCCGCGGAGGTCGGCAACGCACCGCCGTTCACGCTGATGTAGCCCTGCATGCCGCCGTCGCGCTGGTTGTTGGTCGACAGGCTCAACTGACGGTCGAACACGGGCAACGCGAGCGCGCCCGTAGCGACCGAGTTCATCAGCACGTCGTAGGTTTTGCCGGCGGCCAGAAACACGGCGCTCTGCACGCGCGGATTGCCGGGCAGCACGTTGCCGTCCTCCGCAATCAGCGAGAAGCCGGACACGGGCGGCAGGCCCGTTTGCGCGCCGACAACGGATGGCACATGCATGCGCAAACCGGCGTTCACGAAGCGCAGCAGAATCTGACCCGTCGAATTAGCCGTTGCAGCCGGGGCCGTGACAGGGAACGCGGAGCCATTTGCATTCGACCGGTCGAACGCGACACCGTTGATCAGGTAGTAGCGCGGGTCGTAGTTCACTGCGGGTGGATAGCAGGTTCCGTAGGTCGCCGACGCGGGATCGCCACAGCCGCCCGAGAGACCAGACCACACGCGCGCTTCGCTGAAGCCCGGCGTGGCAACGGCCGTAGCGACGGCCTGGTTCTGCACAGGGTCGATTTCGCTGAGCAGCAGCGGCAGATCCGCATCGTATCGGATGCCCGGGTAAGCCTGCCCTTGCGTCGAACCGGGCGCGGGAGGCGTTGTAACGACGAGCACGCCGTACAGACCCATCGGCCCCTGGATCGACGGGTGCGTGCCCGATTCGATCAGATAGGTGCCGGGGCGCAGATTGTTCCAGGTCAGCGTGCTCGAACTGCCCGTCGTCACTTCGCTCGAGAACGACTGCACGCGCGGTCCTTGCGTCGGCGGCGTGAAGCTCGCGCCGCTGCCCGTGCCGGCGATCGGCCAGGTCGTTGCCGTCTGCGTCGCGTGAACGGGACTTGGGGACGTGGTCGCCGTATTGCCGAGGCCGCCGCCGAGCTGCCCGACGATCACGAGCGACGTCGGCAACTGCGCGGGCAGGCTATTCGTGAGATTGATCGTCAGCGAGCCCGGTGGCGTCGTGATCACGACGGGCGACCAGTTCGAGCCCGCGCCGGAATTGGACGCCGCACAGGTGGCGGGCGCGACGGCCGCGGCCGAGCAGTTGTAGCCCCACATCGGCACGACCTGTCCATCGGGAAGTGCAATCGTCTGGGCCTTGGCGGTCAGCGTCACGCTCTGCGCGCAGACCGTCGCGCTCGCCGTCATCAGCACCGACGCCACGACACCCGCCTTCACGAGGCCGGCAAGCGTCCTTTTGAAATCGCAGGATCTCATCGCGATTCTCCCCGTCTCGTTAATTGCCTTCGTTGATCGTGAACGCCTGCGGATCGACGAGCATCATCATCATCATTCCGCCTGGGAAGATGTTGTTCGTCGTAATCTCGCGCTCATTGTGCGAATGCCACATGTAGGCGAACCCGGCTTCCGATGTCGGCGAATTCGCGATCGTGCCGCTCGGCGGCGTCGTGCCCGTGAACGAGGTCGCGCGAATCGTCGCGTCGGGGCCGAGGTATGGACTGCCGCCGTACCACGGGCCGTTTGTCAGCAGACGCGCATCGGGCAAGGTCACGGGGCCGCCGCTGCCGACATTGCCGAACGGATGCGCTTCGAGCGGCCTGTTGTGATCGGCGCACCACTCGTAGTAGTTCGGCGCGTTGGGGGGCGCGGGTGGATTGCTGTTGACGGTGTAGTAGCCGTTCGCATCCGGAACGCAGACGCTGCCGTCGCCCGCCGTATGTCCATAGACGTCCCAGTTGAGGCCCCTGCCCGTCCAGTAGAAGATGCCGTCCATCGCGAGGCCGGGCGTCGTGGTCGTCGTAAAGAGCAGCGGCCCGGCGAGCTTCGTCGCGTCCGTCTTGCTCAACAGCAGATTGCCGTCGCGCGCGAGCACGCGCACGTGATTGCCGTGCTCGTGGAACGGATGCTGCCAGCGACCCGAGCCGATTACGCGCAGCAACACAGGTTCACCCGGATGCATGTGCGGATTGCCGTTGTATGGCTGATGCGGATATTGCTGCGCGTAGTTCGGGTCCATGTCGTCGGGCATCGAACGGCCATTGATCATGAAGTACGCGGGGCGGTACGGCTCGGTTTCGACGCTCATGCAACCCGTGGCCTGCGAGCACGGCTTACTCGCTTCCTGCTCGGCCTGCGTATGGATGCGCGGGTCCATCTCCGAGAACTGGAACAGGTACTCGCGGTCGTAGCAGGCCAGCGGATGGTCGTATGCGGCAGCCGCGTTGCGAAAGTCGGGCTGGCCGTCGGGCAGCGTCGATTGAACCGCGCGACAGCCAGCCGGGACGGCGAGCGCGCCGCCGGGCGTGGTGGGCGTCGATGTCGGCAGCACGATGATCGCGCCCGCCAGGCCCATCTCGACCTGCAGGTCGCCCTGCGTGCCGCTGTAATAGCTGTGCGTGCCCGGCGTCGACGCGATGAAGCTGTAGGTCACGCTGTTGCCGTGTGTCGCCTCGCGCGTGAGCAGCCCCGGCACGCCCGTGAGCGTCGCTGGACACGTGCCATCCGGATTCAATACGGCGGCGCAGACCTGGAAGCCCGGAAACAGGATCGACGTATTGCCCGCCGCTTCGGGCAGGTTGTTCGTCAACGTGACGGTGACCTTGTCGCCTTGCCTGACGATCAGCGTCGGCCCCGGCACCTGCATGCTCGGGCAGTTCGCGCCCGGAATATTGGCGGGAGAAAAGCCCGACGGCGCGGTGCGGCAGCCGTAGCCCCACGCGTAGACGCTCGCTCCGTCAGGCTGGCTGATGCGGTTGGCCTCGGCCGACAGATCGAAGTTCGTGCCCGTGATGCCCGGCGCGGCTGCGTGCGCGTTGATGCAGTAGAGCAGCGCAACGACGGCCGCGCAAAGCAGCGCATGGAACAGCGTAAAACGTGGCGCCGAGCCACGCCGCGCATAGCGTGTGCGTCGGAAGTTGTCGATGATGTTGCCCACGGCTCATCTCCTAGGTGCAGGACTTCGTGGTCGGGTCCACCGAATGGCAGATGTGGACCTCGGTCATCAATCCGCCGAAGTTCTCGGCATCGTTCGACAGGTGGTCGAGGTTCGGCGTGTACAGATAGAAAATCTGGCCGGCCGAGTAGCGGGTCGTGTCGCTCGCATCGAGAATCACGTCGATCGACTCGCCGCCGCCGAGCGTGATCGAGTTGGTCAGATAGGTCATGTCGTTGCCGGCAAGATCGCGCAAGAGCCGCGCGTTGACGCCGATCACATGCATCGGAATGCCAAGCGACGCGAGCGTCTGAAACTCGCTGACGTCGAGATCCGATATGCGCAAGAGCGCCTTGCCGCCCGCCGGTACATTGATGAGCGCGGGCAGCGGCTGCGAGAAGTGCTGCGAGCCGTCGGCTACGGGCGTCTGCATCGGGCCTTGCGACACGGTGTCCGGATAGCTGCGGCCATTGAGCATGAAGTACTTGTCCTTCATGTCGGTGAAGGGCTCCGGATTGAACGTCATGCCCACGAAGTGGAAATTCGGATCGAAGCCGTGAATCTGCACGGGATACTCGACGTCATAAGCCGTCGAACCGTCGCCGTCGTTGTATGCATACAGCGTCGGCGTGTTGCTCTTGTTCTTTACATGCAACACGCTGTTCTGCGGCGGCACGGGCGTCGAGCAGAGAACGTCGCTGCCGCATGCCGTGCGCGGATCGCTCTGTTGCTGGATCAGCGCGTGGTAGAGCGTCCCGTTCGTCACGCGGTTCTGGCGTGGACGCACGAAAATCTGGCCGACCATGCCCATCTGCAGATGCTCGGGCGGCGTGATGTGGCAGTGCCAGAAGTACGTGCCCGCGTCAGGCGCAAGGTAGTAGTACGTGAAGCTCGCGCCGATATTGATCGCCACCGATGCATCCGGCACGCCGTCATAGAACGCGGACGCATTCGGATAGCCGTGGAAGTGCACCGTGTGCTGCTCGAACAGGTCGGGGCGCATGATCATCCCGACGTTGGTCAACGTGAGGAAGAACTCGTCGTCTTCGTCGATGGCCATCGTCGGCGCAGGCATGCTGCCGTTCATCACGCCCACGTCCATGATCTGGCGCGGATCGACATGCCCCGTCAGCTGGCCAGGTGGCGTCGAATCCGGATCGGGCACGAGGCCGATTGCGCCGTTGTAGTTCGGATCGGCGGCCGTGCCGACGACGTTGAACACCGACGCGAACTGCGTGCCCGGCAGGCCCTTCTTGATATCTGCCAGACCTGACAGCGGGCCGAACGCGAACAGATAGGTCTGCGTGCCGTCGCCCATGGTGGCATAGCCGTCACCACCCGAAATCTGCTGGCATTTGATCGCGCCGTTCACGACGCCCGTCGCCTGCGAGTTCGGCCCCGTGAAGGACGGGCCCGTATAGGCAGGCTCGCCCGCACTTGCCGGCAGGGCTGTCGGATGCAGTGTGGTGGTAGGCGGACATTGCACCCGGAACGATTGTGCAAACGACGGCAACGCGAACAACGACAGCAACAGCGCCGCCACGCCGCTGCGGTATGCGAGGGTACTGAACATAGGACCTCCGCTGAGGAGTCAGCCAGCGCGGGGACGCGCTGCCGTCGGGCACTGCGATGACGAGTGCGGGTTCATCGTCGCAATTTCCCGTATTTGAATTTTGCAGACGAGGACCGGGCGACGGGATGGGGCACCTCCCTACACTTGCGGTAGGGTTGACCCAACAGGGACGTGAGGTCGCGGCAACGCGCAGGGCGCCCGCCGCGGGCGAGCGCGTGCGAACGCGCCACCTTCAGTCGGGAGGCGACGGGCCTGCGCCTTCGACGGAAGAACAGCGCTTTCAAAGGAATCCGGGATCACCGTGCTCGCGCGGGCAGGTCCTTCGAATTCGAGAGCGTGTCAGGTAAAAGCCTGACGCTGATCCAGGAATGCTGTTTGTGCCCGCTACGCACCGTCCTGAAGACTTGCCCTATGCAATCACTCACCGGGCGGCAGACTGCTTTTATGTGCTTGCCGCGCCTATCCATCTGTATCAAGATCGAGTCGACTCATCCGGACCAGGCCATTCCCATGACAGACGACACCGATCCCGACAAGCTGAAAGGCCCCGGTGGCTTGACGTTGCGTCAGATCCACGAGCAGGTTCAGAAAAGCGTGGAGCGCGACCGCCAGGAACAGGCATCGCGCAACACCGTTGCCACGCAGCGCACCAGGTGGCAACGCTGGGTGCGCTACGTGTGGGGCCGCAGCGGGCGTCGCTAGCCGGTGAGCTTGCGGTGCCTGCTCCTCGGCCTGGTAGCGGGCCGCAGCACAGTCGCGTCGTTTGCTTGCAACGTGCAGAACGACTACGACGGCCTGGCCGCGCGTTCCCCACTCAAGGCTACGGGATCCTCCGCTGCGTCACGTAGATCATCGAGATCACGGCCGCGTGTCTCAGGCGTGTAGAAGGTCGTCACCACGCCGATCAAACTCAGAATCGCGACGTACGTCGCAAGCGGAATCCACGCCATGACCCTGCCTTCCGCACCGCCCCAGTGCGCAGTCGCCCAGGCGATGATCGATGCGCCGATGAGCGGTGCCACACCGCCAGCGATGACGGCTGATACCTCACGGCCCACCGCGACACCCGCGTAGCGATGTTGCGCACCGAAGAGTTCAGGAAGCAGCGCGCCTTGTGTGGCGAACATCCCCCAAACGCCGGCCAGCGCGACGCACAACATGGCGATGCTAGCGGCCGCATTGCCCTGGCTCAGCACCCACCAGGTGGGATAGGCCAGCAGGAGTTGATACAGGGCGAAGGCACGGTAGACGGGAACGCGTCCAAACCGGTCGCTCAGCATGCCCGTCATCGGAATGATGACTGCCCCCGACACGCCGGCAAGCAGTAGCGCAATCGGGCCGATCGGCCCTTTGAGGCCCGTCGCGGTCACCATGTAACTGATGGCGAGCGACTGATAGATCGACGAACCACCGTTCTCCGCCATACGCATGCCGATGACTTTAAGCAGCGTCGGCTTCGAATGCCTGATGAGGTGCTTCAACGGACTGTCGTTGACCTGTTGACGCGCTTCGAGCTTGGTGAAGGATGGCGACTCCTTGAGTTTCAGGCGGATCCAGATCGCCACGGCAATGATGACGACACTCAGCAGGAACGGCACGCGCCAGAGCCAGCTTTGCGAGATGTCCTCGACACGCACCAGCGCGAAGTAGATCGCAGCCGCCATCACCGTCCCGAGCAACACGCCCATGAATGGTAAAGCGGCGAAGTAGCCGCGACGTTTTGCAGGCGCATATTCGGCCATCAGCACGGCGGCTCCCGCCTGTTCCGCACCCGCTCCGAGCCCCTGCAGCAAGCGGCAGCCTACCAGCAGGATGGGCGCCCAGATGCCCGCGCTCGCGTAGGTGGGCAGCAGGCCGATCAGCGTGCTTGCGATCCCCATCAGCAGGATCGTCGCCATCAGAACGAATTTGCGTCCATATCGGTCGCCGAGCGTACCGAAGACGATGCCGCCCACAGGCCGGATCGCGAAGCCGAGAAAGTACGCGCCAAAGCTCGCGATCAGCCCCATGGCGGGATCGCTCGACGGGAAGAACAGCGGCCCGAAAATCAGCGCCGACGCGAGGTTATACAGCGCGAAGTCGTAATACTCGAGTGCGCTGCCGAGCGATGCGGCCCATGCGGCGCGATAGAGATCAGCAGTCGTGACCTCGTTGCGGGTAGTGCTGGCGTTGCTCGCGATGCCGCCTTCGGCGGCCGCGATGGTTGGCTGGTGCTTCATGATGTCTCCTCCGGTTCCTGCGATTGCGTTGCGATCGGCCCGTCCTCGTCTTGGCGCGAGATGCCGGAGCTGGCTGCGTTGCCCTTCGTGTTGCCCTTCGTGTTGCCTGTTCGACCCGCGCGCCGCCCTAGCCGACCCGTGCGATCTCGTCGAGCAAAGCCGTGCTCATCACATCGATGGGCGCCGCTTTGCCTGTGTAAAGTTCGACCTGTCCGCAGAACTGATGCAGCAGCATGCGGGTGCCATCGATCACGCGGCATCCCAACGCGGCAGCATCGCGGATCAGCTTCGTGCGCACGGGAATGAAGGCCGCATCCATCACGAACAGATGCGGCGCCAGTTGCGTGGCCCGCAACGGATTGACGTCCGGCGCGCGGAAGCCCGCGGCTGTCGCGTTCACGACGCCATCGAATGCGTGGGGATCGAAGTCGCCGAGATCCCCGCCGAAAGCGAGGCCGAAATCACGCGCGAGATCCTGTCCGCGCGACGCGGTGCGATTGAACACGGTCACGTGGCCGCCCGCGCGCTGCACGCCCCACGCAATCGCGCGTGCCGCGCCGCCCGCGCCGAGCAAAGCGATGCGCTGCCCCGCAAGTGAAGTCACCTCTTCGAGCGCGCGCACGGCGCCCGCGCAGTCGGTGTTGTAGCCCGTGAGATGCCCGTCGCGATTCTGGATCGTGTTGACCGCGCCGATTTCGCGCGCGGTTTCGTCGAGCGCGTCGAGGTGGACAATGACGGCCTGCTTGTGCGGCATGGTCACGTTCAGCCCGCGGATGCCGAGCGTGCGCATCGCGTCGATCGCGCCCGCGGCATCCTCTACGCCGAAGCTGACGAACGTGTAGTCGACGCCGAGCGCCTGGTACGCCGCGTTGTGCACCTTGACGTTAAACGTGAACGGTTGGCCCGCGAGCGAGCCGCACAGCGATGGGATGGAATGTGGCATGGTCGCTTTATGCTTTGGAGAGATCGAATGCGGAGATGGCCGCGTCACCATCGAGCACGCGTAGCAGGTTGTCGGTCGCGAGTTCGGCCATCGCGCGCCGCGTCTCGTGCGTCGCCGAGCCGATGTGCGGAAACGGCGTGACTTTCGGATGCGTGCGCAGCGGCGAATCCTGCCCGAGCGGTTCGACGGCGAACACGTCGAGAGCGGCAGCACGCAAGTGGCCACTATCGAGTGCGTCAACGAGAGCGTCCTCGCGCACGATCGCGCCACGCGAGCCGTTCACGAAGATCGCACCCGCCTTCATCGAGGCAAACGCTTTTCCGTCCATCAGACCGCGTGTTTCGTCGGAAAGCGGCAGCGTCAACGCGACGATGTCCGCGCGCGCCAGCACTTCATCGAACGATGCGCGCACCGCGTGTCCGGCAAGCGTTGCCGGCACCTGCACATCGAATGGATCGTGGAACACCACGGGCATACCAAACCCGAGCGCCGCGCGCCTCGCCACCGCCTGCCCGATACGGCCGAAGCCCAGCACGCCGAGCGTCTTGCCATGCACGTCCCAGCCGAACAGGTCTTCGCCGATGTTGCGTGTCCATCGGCCGTCGCGCACATGGTTCGACAGGTCGACCAGACGCCGCGACGCGGCGATGATCAACGCGAATACGGTGTCGGCCGTGGTCTCGGTCAACACGCCAGGAGTGTGACAAAGAGTGATGCCGCGTTGCTTCAGGTACCCGAGGTCGTAGTTGTCGACGCCGACTGAAATGCTCGAGATCACTTGCAGACGCGGCGAGCGCGCCAATTCGTCCGCGCCCAGTCTGAAGCTCGAACCGATCAGGCCATCCGCGTCGTTCAGCGCCTCGCGAAAACGCGGCAGTTCATCGGCGCGTCTTGGATCGGCGACAGTCACATCGTGCAAGGTCCGGATTCGCCCGAGCAGATCGTCTGGCATCTTGCGGAAGACCAGGACGTTCCTGCGTGCTGTGCTGTTCGTTGACATGCTCGTTTTCCTCTTTCTGATGGGGCTGAAGTTCAGCGCGGCGTCGTGCGAAGCGACGAAGGGCCGCCCGACAACGCAATCCTGTGCCCCGTATCGCGCAGATGCCCGCTGTTGACAGCGAAGAACGCAAGCTGTTTCTCGACGTTGAACTGCACGATCAGATACTTGCTGTCCGCAGTGAACACGATGCCCTGCGCCGCCTCTCCGCCCGGCGCCTCGGAAACCTTCACCGCCTGACCGTCGCGGATCGCGAAGAGCACCACCTTGCCGCGCGCGTGGCGTCCAGGGTTATCCGGCGTCAGGTTCGAGCCATCCATTGCCTGAACGCCGATCCACTTGCCGTCGGGCGAGATCGCCACGCCCTCGGGCAGCGATGGCACCGTGACGTGCTGGACCGCGCGAAACGGCTCATGCGAGACATCGATGAGCGTCACGGCATCGGCATCGCCTGCGAGCTTGCCCGCATAGGACGACAGCCCGGCCAGCCCGACATCGCTCACGACGGCCCATTTGCCGTCGCTCGATACGTCGATCGTGTAGGGCGCCACGCCGCTCGCGAGGCGCAGACCGCTATCAGTCACCCGACCGTCGTCAACGTTCAGGACGGCCACGCCCTGCTCGTCGCGCAACGCCACCAGCGCGTGCCGGCCGTCGTGCGTGAAGCTCACGCCGGCGAGCCGCTTCTGTGCAATTTTCAGCGTGTCCTGAAGTGTCACGCGGTTCCCGTCGATACCGAGCACGGCCACGCTACCGTCGACGCAGGCGACGAGCGCGAGGCGGCCGCTTCTGTCGATGGCGATGCCTTGTGGATGGCTGCCGATGTCGAGCCGGGCGACGACGGGAGGCGAAGCCTGCAGATCGACGACCTGTACGAACGAATCCATCAACAGTTTTTTGGCCGCGTAGTCGTAGCGCGTCGGCGCGCCGACCAAGGCGACGTTTGCATCCGGCGTGATAGCGACGGCCTGCGGCGGCCCCTGAATGCCGTTCTCGACCTCCACCTGCACCTTGACCTGCGGCGGAAAGCGGCTTGCGTCCAGCAGCGTCAGCGTGTCGGGTTTCGGATTGTCGGGGTAGGTATCTCGCCCTTCGACCCGCTGATATTTCCCGTCGTTGCCCGAGACGATCCAGTCGGCGCCGTACGATGTGCAGGCCATGACGGCGATCGTCAGACCGGCAAGCGCTTGCGCGCAGCGGGTCCGTTTCGCATTGGGTGAACGCATGTCGATGTCTCCTTTATCAGGCTTTGTTGTGATACTGCGTGCGCGCCGGTCTCAAACCACGCTGGTCAAACCGCCATCGACGAACAGCGTCTGCCCGTTGACGAAATCCGAAGCCGACGACGCCAGAAATACCGCAGCGCCGCACAGCTCTTCCACTCGGCCCCAGCGCCCCGCGGGCGTGCGCTTGCAAAGCCAGTCCGAGAAGTCGGGATCGTCGACGAGCGCGCGGTTCAGATCGGTTGCGAAGTAGCCCGGCGCGAGCGCATTGGCCTGAATGCCGGAACCGGCCCATTCCGCGCACATACCCTTGGTAAGCATGCGAATGGCGCCCTTGGTCGCCGCGTAGGGCGCGATGCCCGGCCGCGCCAGTTCGCCCTGCACCGAGCAGATGTTGATGATCTTCCCGCGCCCACGCGGCAACATGTGCCGCGCGACGGCTTGCGATACATGGAACGCGCCGTCCAGGTTGACGCGCAACAGGTCGTTCCAGTCGTCGGCGCTGAAGGTTTCAAGCGGTGCCCTACGCTGGATGCCCGCGTTGTTCACGAGAATATCGATCGCGCCGACGCGCGCTTCGAACGCATCGATCGCCGCGGAAACCTCCGCGCGTTCGATGACATCAAAAACCGCGATATCCGCGTTGAGGCCTTCGTCGCGCAGTTGAGCCGCGACGGCCGCTGCCTTCTGCCCGTTGCGATCGTTGATGACGACAGCCGCGCCCGCGCCTGCCAGTCCGCGCGCCAGCGCCAGGCCGATGCCACGCCCGGAGCCGGTGATCAGCGCACGCCTTCCGTTCAGGCTGAAGAGCTTCAATGTGTCGTTCATTTTTGCTGGCGCCCGCCAGGCGCGCCCGTGTTGTCTCCGATATCCGTATTTCATTCCAATTGCCGCGATTGCGCCAATGATCATTCATGACGCTGTTATCATGAATCGTGATTACACGGGACGAACGGCCCGTCAGCGGGAGTGGTCATGGAATTGAAGCATCTGCGTGCATTCGTCGTACTTGCCGAGGAACTGCATTTCGGCAAAGCCGCGCAGCGGCTATGCATCGTGCAGTCTGCGCTGAGCATGCAGATCAAGGCGCTGGAAGACGAACTCGACGTGCGGCTGCTGGAGCGCGACCGTCACAAGGTCGCATTGAGCGAAACGGGAACGCTCTTTTTGCCCGAGGCTCGCGCCACGCTGCATCAGGCATTGCGCGCGGAGCAAACCGCGCGGCTGTCGGCTCGCGGGGAAATCGGCACGCTGCGGATCGCCTTCGTGTCGTCGGTGCTGCCGAAGCTCTTGCCGACGCTCATTCGCAACATGCACGAGCGCTATCCGCTCATCACGCTCGAGTTGAAGGATATGCCGACGCCGGATCAGGTCGCCGCCCTTCACGACAACAAGCTCGACTTCGGCCTGATACGCCTGCCCGTTGCGGGCGCGGGACTTGAAGTTTGCGTAGTACTCGAGGAACCCTTTGTCGTCGCGCTTCCCGACGATCATCCGCTAGCCGCCCAAGCGCTGATCCGGCCGGCGGATCTTCGGGACTATCCTTCGTTCGTGCTTGCGCGGCGTTACGCACCGGGCTTTCACGACGAGATGCTCGTCGCCTTGAAACGTGAGGGCGCGCAACTCAATATCGCTCAGGAACTGGGGGAATTTACAACCATGCTGGCGCTAGTCGCCGCAGGTATGGGTATTGGCATGATCCCGGCCGAGGCGGCCATCGCCTTGCCGCCGAAAGTCGTAGCCCGTCCGCTCGAACTTCACGGTTACCGGGCTGGCATCGGGCTCGCGTACACCGACCTCGACAATCCAGCCAAGCGAGCGCTTCTCGGTGTGATGCAGCAATGCTTCGGAAACGCACAGGAAAAATAATGGGCCCCGCCATTTCACAATTGCTATGAGGCTCAATGCGCGGCCTTTCCTCCCTCACTTCCCGTCCATCTGTTCTCCCCACACTTGCTGCCCGACGACGCTGGCCATGACGCGCCAGCGGTCGCTTTCCAGAACGGTTTGCGCGTCGATACGCCCGAACAGGTCCAGGAAAGGCGCGACGAGACCCGTCCAGCCTGTCTGGTGACTGGCACCGAGCCCCGCACCGTTGTCGCCGTGGAAATACTCGTAGAACAGGATCAGGTCACGCCAATGCGGGTCGTCCTGGAACTTGCCCGTCCCGCCGTAGACGGGGCGTCGTCCATCCGCACCACGCAGAAACGTACCCGTCAACCGGTTGACGATCTCTTGCGCCACCTCAAACAGCGTCATGTGCGGCCCCGAGCCCGTCGGGCATTGAACCTTGAAATCGTCGCCAAAAAAGTCGTAGAGATTCATCAGCGCCCTGACAATCAGCAGATTCACCGGCATCCACACCGGACCGCGCCAGTTGGAGTTTCCGCCGAACATCCCGGTATTCGATTCAGCGGGCAGATACTGCACCTTGTATTCCACCCCACCAACATTGAGTACATACGGATGGTCGAGATGATAGCGAGAGAGCGAACGAATGCCGTGCGGCCCAAGGAATTCGTTCTCGTCGAGCAGGTATCCGAGCACGCGCTCGAGTTTCCGCTTGTTGAGGATCGACAGTAGCCTGCGTTCCCTATGGCCGATGAAGCCGGCATCGGTTGGCGCCACATGAGCAATCAGCTCCGGGTAACGCGTTCGAAATTGCGCGATCATTTCCAGCAGTTTCGGACAGCGCGAGACAGTACCAGCTTCGAAAACCGTCGATGCGCACAGCGGCAGCAACCCGACCATTGACCTCACCTTCAGACGCGTGGTCTGGCCGTCGGGAAGACACAGCAGGTCATAGAAAAATCCGTCCTGCTCGTCCCACATCTCGTCGGGATGTTCGCCGCGCCGGTCCATCGCATAGGCAATCCACATGAAGTGCTGGACGAACTTGAAGGCGATCTCCTCGTACATCGGGTCGTACTCAGTCAAAATGATTGCCATCTCCAGCATGGTCTGGCAATAAAACGCCATCCACGCTGTTCCGTCCGCCTGCTCAAGGGATCCGCCTGTCGGAAGCTGCGCACTGCGATCGAATACGCCGATGTTGTCCAGGCCCAGAAAGCCGCCGGCGAAGACATTGCGACCTGAAGGGTCCTTACGGTTCACCCACCAGTTGAAATTGAGCATCAACCCCTGAAACGAGCGTTCAAGAAAGCGCAGATCAGCGCGTCCCAGCGCTTTCTCATACTTGTAGAGCCAGAGCGTGGCGGCGGCATGCACGGGCGGATTGACGTCACTGAAGTTCCACTCGTAGGCTGGGATCTGGCCACTCGGGTGGACATACAGGATGCGCAGCATCAGCAGTAACTGCTCTTTGGCGAAATCGAAGTCGACGAGCGCCAGGGCGATCGTATGAAAGGCCAGGTCCCAGGCCGCGAACCACGGGTACTCCCACTTGTCCGGCATGGAAATCACGTCGGCATTCAACATGTGGAACCACTCCATATTGCGCACATCGCGCCGGGCGGCTTCGAGCAATGGATGACTCCCGTGCTCGCGCAGCCACAGTTCGAGATCGAAGTAGTAGTACTGCTTGCTCCACAGCATGCCCGCCAAAGCCTGACGGTGCACCCGGCGCTTGTCTTCGGTCAGGGACTTCGGGGCAACGCGCTCGTAGAACTCATCCGCATCGGCGATGCGGGAATGGAAGGTGTTCTCGAATTCGTCGAAGGGATTGACCTGCCTGACTGCCGTCATGCGCAACCGGATAGTCACGTTGCCGCCGCCGGGTACGTCGCACACGTAATGGGCCGCCGCCTTGGTTCCCGTCCTGGCGGGATTGACAGCCTCGCGCTGCCCCGCAATGACGTAAGCGTGGAACGCGTCCTTCACGTAGGGTGACCCGTTGGGTTGATTCCACAGACGCTGTGCGTTGCTATCGTTTTCCGTGAAGAGCAGTTCCCCCGCGCCGTCGCAGTAAAGCCAGTACTCGCCCAACTCATGATGCGTCGCACGAATGACGCCTGGACCCGCTTCGCATAGTGATGGCCTGCGATCGTCGTGGCCCCACGACCAGGTATTGCGAAACCATAGCGTTGGCAGGACCCGAAGCCGTGCCCCTTCCCGTGCGCGGTTGTGTACGGAAATGCGCACGAAGATGTCTTCCGGACCCGCCTTTGCGTATTCGACAAACACGTCGAAGTACCGGTCGTCATTAAACACGCCGGTATCGAGCAGTTCGTACTCGAGTTCGCCCCGCGATCGTTTCCGGTTGGTCTCGACCAGATCCCGGTACGGATACTCCCGCTGCGGATACTTGTATAGATACTTCATGTACGAGTGGGTGGGCGTGCTGTCGACGTAGAAGTAATACTCCTTCACGTCCTCCCCATGATTGCCTTCGCTATTGGTCAGGCCAAAGAGGCGTTCCTTCAGAATCGGGTCACGCTCGTTCCATAGTGCAAGGGCAAAGCACAACTGCTGCCGGTCGTCGCACAGTCCGCCGAGCCCGTCCTCTCCCCATCTGTACGCGCGTGAGCGGGCATGATCATGCGTGAAATAGTTCCAGGCGTCGCCGTCATCGCTGTAGTCCTCGCGGACCGTCCCCCACTGCCGCTCGCTGAGATACGGCCCCCACTTCTTCCATGGTACTTGCGCGGTACGCGCGTCGTTCAGGCGCTTCTGTTCGGCTACATCGACGAATGCAGGGCACATGATTCGCCTCCATAACGGCGCATGGACTCGATCTCAACATGCACGAAGACGCATCATCGTGCGCGATTGAGGCAACAGCGGCATGTCGGCATGGGTGATGTTCTGCGCGTTGCTGTCTTCACGATCGCGGAATGTATTGGAGGTATGGCTGAATTGCCCTCGAAGAACGCGATGGTGCCGACCCGTCCATTGCCGTCTACCCGATGCCGACGTATTCAGGTACACGGCGAGTTGAGGGACGTCCCATGGATACTTTCACAATGTAGGAGCCAGCACGAAGCAAGGCAATACGATGTTGGGGACCTGGTGAGACAACAGACGACCTCGGCCGTGGCCAAAGTTCATGAAGTAGGCCCGTCATGACGATGCGCTATTCCGCCTCGCTGCTTCGATTGCAGGTGAAGGCGCCGTTAGCCCAGGCCTCCGGTTACCCTGCCAGACCCGCCTGGCGATCGCAGGGCTGAGCAGCGTCGACGGCGGCATCATCAGGTTGACGACCTTCAGAAACGCAGTCGCCAGCGTGCTGTCGCGTGTCGCGGCAAGGTGAAGCTTGCCGATGTACCAGTTGATGAAACGCAACATCGGCGGGCGCGCGCCTTTGACTTGTGGATGGCGGAGGTCGTTGCCAACCGCGATGTCCCACGGAATATCGACGATCTTCGCGGCCGCCCTGAAGAATCGACGCGCAAGATCGTTCGAGCCCGTGCGCAGGCACTGCTGCAGCGCCAGCGCCTCCTCTGCCGCGACGGTCATGCCCTGCCCGTAGACGGGATTGAAGCTGCAGATGGCGTCACCGAAAACCAGGTAGTTTTCGGGGAAACGTGCAAGCTTCTCGTATCGCCGGCGCAGGCTGGAGGCGTAGCGGTAGCGCCTGAATTCGCTTAGCGGTTCAGCTCTTGCGACAACATCGTGAATCTCCATGGTCGGCAGTGTCGCCAGATAGGCGAGAAAGCCCTGGTCGTTGTCGGGTGCGTCGTCGCCAAGAAAACCGCCGGCACTGACGATCCAGCTGTCGCCTTCCTGCGCGAGCATGACGCCGTTGCGCCAGTTCGGCGCACTACCGGCGACAACGATACCCTGCCTCCCGTCAAGATCAGTCGACCGGCGCCGATAGGAACGGGTCATGTAGCTGATGCCGATCTCGACCTTCTCATTGGCGGGAGGTTGGTAGCCGAGTTCTTCAAGCCACGCCGCACTGGATGAGCCGCGGCCAGTCGCATCGACGACAAGATCCGCGTCGATGGTCATTTCCGGCTGGCCCTCGACACACGTGCGCACACCCGTCACGCTCCTGCGACCGGGATCGGTGGCAAGCCCCCGCACAGCGCAACTTTCCATGGCGCGCACGTTCGGCAAACCCAGCAGCCGCCGGCGTAGATGGCCTTCGAGCACGGGACGGCTCGCAAGCAGACCGGTCAGGTCACTCGTGCCGTTAGCAAGCCTGACGTTGCGACCGATCCAGATCACATCGTTGGCGACATCACCGATCAAGCCGCCGCTTTGCGCGACGACTTCCATGTTGTATCCAGGGAAGAATTCCTCGAGTACCGCACTGCCGCGCGCAAGGAGCCCATGGGTATGGCGACCCTGCGGCACGCCCTTGCGCGGCGTATCGGCTGCCGGAAATGCATCGCGTTCGAGCACGGTGACGACAGTATAGAAATCCGACAGTACCCGGGCGGCCAGAAGCCCACCCATGCCGGCGCCGATCACGATCGCATGTTCGCCCAGTTTCTTCATGACAATCCTCCCGTTCAATCCGTCGCAATGCGTCCAGCGACCATCGCATGCAGGCAATGGTAGGATTGCCTCGTCCCCTGAGCGTCCCCCCGGACGCCGTCATTGAGGGTCGCCTCGCCATGGCTCTGTTCAGCGTGCGGACGCTTGGATTTCCGGAGATCCGTCAGGACGGCCAGTTGTGCCATCTGGCCTTGCGCAAAGGCGTCGCGCTGCTGGTCTACCTGGCCGAAGCGAAGGGCCCAGTCGGGCGCGACGCCGTCGCTACGATGTTGTGGCCGGAGGGCCGCGAAGAGGTGGTACGGGCGCGGTTTCGGCGCCTGTTGCATCGCCTCCAGCTCACCCTCGGCGACGACGTTCTTACGACCGACCGGTCAACCGTTCGATGGTCGGCAGCGATCGACTTGCAGGTGGATTCCCAGCTGTTCGAGCAAGCCTGCGACCGCGGCGAGTTCGAGCGGGCGTGCCGCCATTATCCCGGCGACTTTCTCGAGGGTTTTTCGCCCGGCGACTGCCCACAGTTCGACGAGTGGGCTTTTTTTCGCCGGGAGGCCTTGCGGGGCCGGGCGATCCAGGCGCTCGAGCGAGTGGTGCACGACAGGAATGCGGCCGGCGACTACGCGGCCGCGGCCGCGCACGCCGGCCGTCTTGTTGAGCTCGATCCGCTCAGCGAAGTGTACGGCCGGCACCTCATCCGCAACCTTCTGCTCGCCGGAGACCGGGCCACGGCCCAGCGGCATCTCGAAGCCCTGACGCAGCGACTTCGCGACGAGCTCAATGTGGCACCCGAATCCGAGACTCGCGCGCTGCTGAATGCAGGCGCAACCTTGCCCATCGAGCAACCGCCGTCGACGCGCTACGTCAGCGGTGGCGGCGTCCATCTCGCATTCCAGACCTACGGCGCCGGCCCTATCGATGTTCTGGTGCTGCCCGGTTTCGTGTCTCACGTCGAACGGGTTTGGGAGGAGCCCCGGTGCCGGGCGTTCCTGTCCTCGCTCGCCGGGATGGGCCGTCTGATCCTGCTCGATCGTCGCGGCATCGGGCTTTCCGACCGGGTCGGGTTCAATCCCAGCGTCGACGCGACCGCGCAGGACATCGGCACCGTGCTGGACGCCGCGTGCAGCCGCCGCGTCGTGCTGTTCGGCGCGTCCGAGGGCGGACCTGCATGCATCAAATTTGCCGTCGATCACCCCGATCGAGTCGCTGGCCTCATTCTGTTCGCCTCGTTGGCGAAGGGAACCGCAGCACACGACTATCCCTATGCACTTCAGGCTGGTCAGTATGACTTGTGGCTGCAGCAGCTCATTGCAGTCTGGGGCGGACCTGCAGGCATCGAAACATTTGCGCCGAGCCTGTCTGGCGATCCTCAGGCGAGAGCCTGGTGGGCAGGCTTGCTTCGGGCCGCGTCGAGCCCGGGAGCCCTCAAGGGCGTGCTCGAGGCGTTGCGCGATATGGATGTGCGGCAGATCCTCGGCGGAGTTTCCATGCCCACCCTGGTGCTGCAT
The DNA here is from genome assembly GCF_046534875.1 of Paraburkholderia sp. SIMBA_054. Taxonomy (NCBI): domain Bacteria; kingdom Pseudomonadati; phylum Pseudomonadota; class Betaproteobacteria; order Burkholderiales; family Burkholderiaceae; genus Paraburkholderia; species Paraburkholderia sp. SIMBA_054. The sequence goes on from NZ_JAWRXV010000010.1 coordinate 135,435, forward strand.
CGTCACGACGACCGCGCCGTTCGCATCGGCGCCGGCCGGCATCTCGCCAGTCACATCGCGCAGGCGCGATTCATCGAGCTCGATGGCGCCGATCACTGGGCTTTCGCCGGCGATCAGCAGCCCGTCCTGGACCACATCGGGCGATTTGTCGGAAGTCTCGCTGGGTAGCTGCGACCGGGCTTTCCGCTTGCGTTCCAGGCGTCATCCACATCCACTGCTGCCACCACCACTCACACGCCAATACCCGCACCAGCCAGCAACCTATCCCACCTTGGAATAACCCCTATGCCTTTCCGCCCGTTCCCGCGCGGGTCCGGAATGGATACATTGCGGATCAACGCAATCGCGAGAGCACCGGACCCCCGATGCTCCAATCCATTCAAGGAAACATCATGGCCAGGCTCTTCAATCCGATCCAAATAGGTGCATACACACTCTCACACCGCGTAGTCCTCGCGCCGATGACCCGTCTGCGCACCATTCAACCCGACGACATCCCCAGCCCGATGATGGCCGACTTCTACGGACAGCGCGCATCGGCAGGCGGCCTGGAAATCGTCGAAGCCGCGAGCGTCTCGGTGCAGGCGCGCTCGTACCTCGGTGCGGCAAGCATCTACCACGACGGCCAGATGGAAGGCTGGCGCGCCATTGCGAAAGCCGTGCACGCAAAGGGCGGACGCGTGTTCCTGCAACTGATTCACGGCGGCCGTCAAAGCCATGTCGAGATGACGGGCGGCGTCGATCCCGTGGCGCCTTCCGTCGTGCCGTTCGATGGCGTGGCGCTCACGAAAGACGGTTTCGTCCCTGCCTCGCCGCATCGCGCGCTCGGCATCGAAGAAATTCCCGCGATCGTCGAGGATTTCCGCGCCGCCGCGCAACGCGCAAAGGAAGCCGGCTTCGACGGTGTCGAACTTCACGCGGCGAACGGTTATCTCGTCGACCAGTTCATCCAGGACGGCACCAACCAGCGGACGGACGCATATGGCGGCCCGATCGAAAACCGCGTGCGCTTCCTGCGCGAAACGCTCGAAGCGCTGATCTCGGTGTGGGGCGCGGACCGTGTTGGCGTGCGGATTTCGCCTTCGGGCGAATGGGGCGGTATCTCCGACAGCGACCCCGAAGCGACGTTCAGCTACGTGGCACGGCTGCTCGACTCGTACGAGATCGCTTATCTGCACGTGATCGAACCGCGCGTCAAAGGCGACGACACGCTGCATCACGACCATCCCCCCGTCGCGACGAAGTATCTGCGCAAGCACTTCTCGGGTCCGATCATCGCTGCGGGCGGTTTCGATCGTGCGAGCGCAATCGCGACGGTCGAATCGGGCGATGCCGACCTCGTCGCGTTCGGCCGTCACTTCTCATCGAATCCCGATCTGCCGTATCGCCTGAAGCACGACCTGCCGCTCACGCCGTATGTGCGCGCAGCGTTCTGGGGCGGCACGGAAGCGGACTATTCGGACTTCCTCACGCATGAAGAGACTCAAGCGTTGGAAAGTACCGAAGAGAACGCCACCGCAGACGAGGCGCAAAACGCCTGAGCAACCCGCGCACGCGGACGCATTCGCACATCCCGGTTCGAAACGATGCGTCACGCGGCCTGCGACTTGCCGTGGCCCATGAAGCGTTCCGGCGCGAACTCGGGCGCAAGGCACTCCTCGACGAATGCAGTGAACTGACGCGCCTTGCTGCTGGCCAGCCGTCCCGTCGGATAAACGGCGGACAACGGAATGGCCGGCAGCATCCAGTCATCCATCACCGAAACGACAGCGCCCGATTTCAGTTCAGGCCAAAAGGCCCATTCCGACGCGACAGCAAGGCCCATATCCGCAAAGACGGCCGCGCGAAGGCCCTCGGTCGCGGAGATCCTCACGCGGCCCTGCAGCCGCACGGGCAGCTCCGCCGTGTCCCTGCTAAACGTCCACTCCTCTCCACCGCCGACATCGCGCGTGTAGACGACGGCGCGATGCCCGTGCAGATCGGCGGGCGCTTGCGGCATGCCGTGCCGTTCGAAATAGGCAGGCGTCGCGAGCACGCGCCGGCGCGCGACGGCAATGCGGCGCGCCGTCATGTTCGAGTCCGCCAGTTCGCCCATGCGCAATGCGAGGTCGATGCCCTCTTCGACGAGATCGATGTTGCGATCGTCGAGCACCAGTTCGAGATCGAGTTCCGGGTGCTGTTCGAGAAAGGCCGGCAAGCGCGGCACGATGTGCAGCCGCGCGAAACATACTGCCGCCGACACCCTCAGCTTGCCCGTCAGTCCCGCCGCTGTGCCTCGCGCCGCCAGCACGGCCTCGTCCGCTTCTTCGACTGCGCGTCTCGCGCGCTGATAGAAGTTCTGGCCGGCCTCCGTCGGCGTGAGCGCGCGCGTCGAGCGCAGCAGCAGCTTGACGCCGAGCCATTCCTCGAGCTGCGCAACGGCTTTCGACGCGGCCGGCTGGCCGATATCGAAGTGTCGCGCCGCAGCCGAAAACGAACCTGTATCGACGACGCGGATAAAGATTTCGATCGCCGCAAGGCGGTCCATCGCGCTGACTCCCGTTCTGTGCCAAGCCGGGTGAATGTCCGGCACATCCTGCCAATATATGTCAGCCGCTCGCTCAGCTAACGTCCACCAGTTCATCCGCCCTCGACAAAAACAGCTTCAGCACGGGCGACGCATTCGATCGACTGTAGCCGATCGCGAGATCGACGGTCGGCGCCTCGCCTACCAGCGGACGACTGACCACCGACCACGGCAGCAGATTATTCGCGTACTCGGGCATCAACGAAAGCCCGCGCGTCGACGCAACCAGCGACATCGCCATCGCAAGGTTATCGACACCATGCTCAGGCTTCGGATCGAGCCCATTCTCCTGCAGATATCGTGCGACCACATCGTGCAGCACGCGCGCCTTGTTCGACGCCATGATGAACGTCTCGCCTTTCAGATCCGACGGACTGATCGCTTGCTTCGCCGTCAGCCGATGGTCGCTCGGCATCAGCACGACAAGCTTCTCGCGATAGACGACGCGGTAATCGAGATCGAGCCCCGGCTCCCTGCGCACGAACGCAAGATCGAGCTTGCCGCGCGCCACGGCGTCGGCGAGGTCGGGCGAGTAGCCACTCGACACCGTCACGTCGATGTTCGGCAACTCGTCGCGCAACACCTGCATGGCGCGCGGCAGCCACGTCATTTCCTGACCCGTCAGAAAACCGAGCGCGAAGACCTGTTTGGCCGGACGCGACGCGCGCCGCGCGGCTTCGATGGCAGCGTCGACCTGTGCGAGCGCAAGCCGTGCGTGGTCGAGGAACGCCTTGCCCGACGCGGTCAACTCGACGCCGCGCGCGCTGCGGCTGAACAGCTCCGCCTTGACCTCGTCCTCGAGATCGCGGATCTGCCGGCTAAGCGATGGCTGCGACGTAAACAGCCGTTGCTCCGCGGCGACCGTGAGGCTGCCCGTTTCCGCTACGGCAACGAAATAGCGCAGATGGCGTAACTCCATGCTTCCTCCTGGTTCGTCCGTTTTGCACGCTTCACAAGCCATGCTTCTGGAGCATGCCCGCCAGCCTACAAAGTCTTTTTTGTTTTCGCAAGCGAAGGCTAGATTACATGCCAGCAGTCAAATCGCCCGATGCGGACGCCGGCAAGACAGTGTTGTAGCCATGCCTATCTGTTATTGCCGGACGGTCCCGCCGATCAACTAACCGGAGCTTTGCCATGAACGACCTCGCTGGAAAAACCGCGCTTGTCACGGGCGCCTCCCGCGGCATTGGCCGCGCCATCGCGCTTGCACTCGGCCGCGCCGGCGCGCAGGTGCTCGTGCATTACAGCAGCAATGAAGCCGCCGCCGACTCGACCGTCGCCGGGATCGTCGCGGCCGGCGGCCACGCGCAGAAAATCGCCGCCGACTTGCGCGCCGCCGACGGTCCCCGCATGCTCGCCCAACGCGTGCGCGCCATCGTCGGCGGACGGCTCGACGTGCTGGTCGCGAACGCGGGCATCGCCAAGGCTGCGAGCATCGAAGACACGACGGTCGAAGACTTCGACGAACTCTTTGCCGTCAACGTGCGCGCGCCGTTCTTCCTCGTCCAGCAACTCCTGCCGATGCTGTGCAAAGGCAGCAGCGTCGTACTGCTGTCGTCGCTGGCGGCACGTGCATCGGTTGGCGAGCTGGCCGCCTATGCCGCAACAAAGGGTGCCGTCGATACGCTCGCGCGGCACTTCGCATCGGCGCTCGGCGAGCGCGGCGTGCGCGTGAATGCGATCGCGCCCGGCGTCGTCGCAACCGACATGTCGAGCTTCGCGACAACCGATGCAGGCCGCGACTACACGCTGAGTCTGCAGGCGCTGAAGCGCGTCGCGCAGCCCGACGACATCGCCGGCGCCGTGACATTCCTTGCTTCCGACAAGGCGAACTGGATCACGGGCGACACGCTGCGCGTCGACGGCGGATCGAAGCTCTGACAAGCATGCAACACACGCAACGCATTCGATTCATACCAATTAATAAGGCATCCGAAATGACTGAAGCGAATCTGAAACTGTTCTCGTCGACAAACGTAGGCCCGATACAACTGTCACACCGCATCGTGCATGCGCCCATGACGCGTCTGCGTTCCGAATCCGACGACAGCCCGAGCGCAATGATGGTCGAGTACTACCGGCAGCGCGCATCGCAAGGCGGCCTGCTGATCACGGAAAGCGCGCATCCTTCCTATGACAGCCGTGGCTATCTCGGCGCGCCCGGCATCTATACCGACGAGCATATCGAAGCCTGGAAGAAGATCACCGACACCGTTCACGCGAAAGGCGCGCACATCTTCATGCAGATCGCGCACGACGGGCGCCAGTCGCACGTCGATCTGAGCTGGGGCAATGCGCCCATTGCGCCGTCTGTCGTGCCGTACGAAACGACAGTGTTCACGCAAAACGGCTGGGTGCCCAACTCGCCGCATCGCGCGCTGGAAACCAACGAGATTCCCGCCATCGTCGACTCGTTCAGACGCGCGGCAGAGCGCGCGAAAGCAGCTGGTTTCGATGGCGTCGAATTGCACAACGCCAACGGCTACCTCGCGGACACGTTCCTTCAGGACGGCACCAACAAGCGCACGGACGCCTATGGCGGCACGATCGAAAAACGCACGCGCTTCTCGCTCGAACTCGTCGATGCATTCACATCCGTGTGGGGCGCGGACCGCGTCGGCGTGCGCGTGTCGCCGAGCGGCCGTTGGGGGGCGATATCCGACAGCAACCCCGAAGCAACCTTCGGCTATTTCGCCGAACGGCTCAATGCGTATGGCCTCGCGTACCTGCACGTGATCGAGCCGCGCGTGATGGGCACGGAAACGCTCGTCGAAGGTCAGGCGCCCGTCGCGTCGTCGTTCCTGCGCAAGATATTCAACGGCCCCATCATCGCCGCGGGCGGCTTCGACCGCGCTGGCGCCGAGCAGATCCTGCAACGCGGCGACGCCGATCTCGTCGCGTTCGGCCGATGGTTCTCGTCGAACCCGGATTTGCCCGAGCGCCTGCGACGCGACCTGCCGCTCGCGCCTTACCAACGCGACGCGTTCTGGGGCGGCGGCGAACGCGCGTACACCGACTTTCCCGCATACGACGACACCACCACCGAAGCATCGAGCGATGAAACCGTCTGACTCAAGGAGCTAAAGCATGTCCAGCAACAACACGCCGAACACAAAGACCGTGAAGATTCCCGGTCCCGATCACCCCATCACCATCGAACGCAACCCTTCGCGCGTCGTCGTCACGGTCGCGGGCCACATCATCGCCGACACACGCAACGCGTTGACGCTGCGTGAAGCGAACTATCCGCCCGTGTTCTACATCCCGAGAAAGGATGTCGACATCGCACTGCTCGAACGCACGGAGCATTCGACGTACTGCCCATATAAGGGCGACGCCGCGTACTTCTCGATCCCGTCGGGTGACGAGCGCGCGATCAACGCGATCTGGACTTACGAGTCGCCGTATCCCGCTGTCGAGCCGATTCGCGAACACCTGGCGTTCTACAGCGACCGTGTCGATTCGATCGAAGAACGTGAATAAGGAATCCACGTTTGGACGGAAGACTTTCTCACTGTTCTCGTTTCGCGAAGTATGAATTGACTTGCCGAGGGATTCTGCCCAGCACAATGTATGACTACACTTCGCTCTCGAATAAGCAAGCGTCACGATAAACCGTGATACCGGATGCGGAACTACTCGCACCGCTTTTTCCTTTCGCGATAGTCTCTTTGAACATGGACAGAATTCAGGCAATGACGACATTCGTGACCGTCGTCGAAACAGAAGGCTTCGCTTCTGCAGCACGCAGGCTCAAAACCTCGCCATCCGTCATCAGTCGCTTGATCAACGAACTCGAAGCGCATCTTGGCGTGCGCCTGCTGAACCGTACAACCCGCATCGTCAGAATGACCGATGCCGGTGAGAAATTTTTCGATGATTGTCGTAGCATCCTCGCGAAAGTGGACGCAGCGGAGCTGGCAGCGGTCAGCGCACACAGCACACCGCGTGGCCAGCTGACAGTGACGGCACCCGTAGTTTTCGGAAGAACCTATGTCACGCCAATCGTTCAGGATTATTTGACGCGCTATCCGGCCGTGACTGTGAGTTGCTGGTTTCTGGATCGAACTGTGAATCTCGTCGACGAAGGTGTCGATGTCGCGATTCGTATCGGGGAACTGCCCAATTCTTCACTTCAAGCGGTCGCGATCGGCAAAGTGCGGAGCGTACTCTGCGCCTCGCCCGCCTATCTGGAGGCACACGGCGAACCGCAACATCCCAGTGACCTCATGTCTCATGTCGCCATCCAGTCGACGCCTTCAACGTCATCCCCCGAGTGGCGCTTTCGCGTCGACGGGAAGCCTGTAGTCGTGCCAATCCAGCCACGCCTGACCACCACGACAAACGACTCCGCGATGACGGCCGCCATGTCCGGACTAGGCATCGTGTGCCTGCTGTCTTGTCAGATTTCATCCGAGCTAGCAGAAGGACGGCTTCGGATCGTGCTGCCAGAATATGAGCTTGCGACACTCCCCGTGCACGTGTTGCACCGCGAAGGCAGACATGCCAATCGGAAAGTGCGCGCATTCCTCGACCTCGCAATCGAAACATTCAGGGCGAAGGCTTCCCTGTGGCGCGCGTAGCGGCTCAAAGTTGAACTTGCCGAGTGGCAGTCGGCAGATCAACACAGAGGTCGACGCCGCAGGTGACGTGGCATCGTGTTTCCACTCATACAAGCCGGGGCTCCATTGGACCGCACGGGAAGCGTGCGGTATCACGTGTTGCCTGCCTCAATTAGCGCGGTGGCACTCGGCATTCAAGAAGTCCGCGGCTGAGACGACTTTCGCGTATCCGAAACTCAACGCTGCCATAAACGCCGCATGTACCTGCAATGCCGGCACACTTACCCCGTTGAACTCGAGCGCGTGCGTTGCGCAGGCATCGTGGATCACCGTCGTGCTGTAGCCAAAGTCCACCGCAGCACGGGTAACAGCGTCGATACACATGTGGCTCATATTTCCCACTACCATCACCGTCTCGATACCTTGAGCATCGAGAATCTTCTTCAGGTCGGTCTCGCGGAATGGATTCATATGGTGTTTGACGATCACGAGTTCGCCAGGCAGATTCGCAGCCTTCGGATGGAGTTGAGCACCGTCGGTATCTGGCACGAAGAACGCCGCATCTTTTGATAGCGTTTCATGGCGGATATGCACGACCAGATCGCCGTTCGTCCTCGCGGACTCGATGATGTTGCGTGCGTTATCCGCGGCGGCGTCGACGCCATCCAATATCCACTTTCCTCCAGCGAAGTAATCGTTCTGAATATCGACCACTATCAGTGCTTGTTTCGTCATGTTTCCTCTACCTCGAACGGTCAACAAAGATTCGGGCTCCATAGGAGGCCGAATACGTAGCTGCAGCGCATTTAGGCCCCGACCAGATGGAAGGTGACCGTGGCGCAACGAACCCGATACTGCCCGATTCATCGGACTAGCGGAATAACCCGAATGAAGAATGCACCGTTCGCGTAACGAGATGAGTGAATCGGCGTTGTCGAACCCGCAATGTCGGAAATGCAAAACGGGCGACACAGAACGTAACCAGTCAGATTCCAGCAACGCCCTCCTTCGTTCGAAAAATGCCACGGCCACCAGCCCATACCAGCGTTCTCGTTACGAGAATGGTCTTTTCTGGTCGAACTCGTTTCTGGAATTCTGGCGATCGCCCATACTCGGCGCCATCAATCACGAACTACGTGATTTCGAGTATCACCAGTGAGATTTCCATGACTACTGCAGCGACAACCAACGTTACCGAGATCGACTTTTACTATTGGCCCACGCCAAACGGCCAGAAAGTTGCCATCCTCCTCGAAGAAACCGGTGTGACTTACCAGATACACCCCGTCGATATCGGCAAAGGAGTACAGCTAACCGCCGACTTCGAAAAGATTTCGCCAAACAACCGGATGCCGGCCATCGTGGACCGTCAACTCGACGCATCGGTTTTCGAATCCGGTGCAATCCTGTTGCATCTCGCGGAAAGGACGGGTCAGTTCATTCCTGCCACCCCGAATGGTCGCGTTGAAGTCCTGCAATGGTTGTTCTGGCAAATGGGCGGTCTCGGGCCGATTTTGGGCCAAACGGTCTTCTTCCGTACGTACGCATCAGAACAACTGCCTTTGGCAATCGAACGGTTCACCAGGGAGGCGGGGCGGCTCTACGGCGTTCTGAACAAGCGGCTGGCCGACCGTGAATACATTGCGGGGGAATACTCGATTGCTGATATGGCGGTTTATCCATGGGTAACGCAACATGCCGCGCAGGGAATCGCGATGGATCGCTTCCCCAATGTCGCACGTTGGCTCGAACGCGTCGCCGAACGACCCGCCGTCAAACGCGCCTATGCGCTGGCTGAAGCAGTACGCCCCGCGCAACTGACAGATGAGCATCGCAAGCAGTTGTACGCCCAGAAGCAGCCCACAGTTTGATTCACTAAAGATGAGACGGATGACACACTCGCCCAAATCTTTCTGTCAATAATCAATTTCGTAATACTTACTTTATTTAACTTAAATCCAAAGGAGCTGAAAGTGTTTTTTTCGAACAACGTCAAACGCATGACGATCGCCGCCGCGATTGTGGTCACGATCCCCGCGCTCGCCGCTGCGGCCGGAGGAAACTCGGACCTCTACGCCGACAGCTCCAAGGTCATGCCGGTTACTGAACTGAAGTTCTATCAGGACAAGGAAGGTCTGACGGTCGCCAATGGTTGGGGCGATCCGGCAAACGGCGCCCACAGCAATTACATCAAGATGCCGGGTGGCACAGCCAGTGGCGTACACACGCACACCTACTCCTACTATGGCGTCGTCATTGCTGGCGTCGTTGCCAATGAACCCCCGGGTTCGAAGCAGGATCACCCGCTGGCGGCAGGATCGTACTGGTATCAGAAGGGCGGCGAGCAGCATGTCACGAAGTGCATTTCGCAGACTGAATGCATCTTCTTCGTCACATCGAAGGGCGCATTCGATTATCTGCCCACCAAGTGAATTGACACCGGTCGACTGTTAGCAAGGGCTAGCCACCATCAGCGTTGGAATTAGCCCTGTCGCATAACCGGCGACAGACAGATCCCAGCAACCATATCGTCGCTTCCTGAAGTCGAAGGCCATCGTTGTTGCATGCCTGACAGGCATGCCGTCCAGCCTGGAAAGTCTTTTTCAGCAGCACGCAAGAAGCCTAAATTGGGCTCCGTCATGCTCATCGAGCAGCACGCCACAAACAATGTGTCGTGAACGTACCTGACTGGAGCCTCAAATGAATCAACCCGTCGTCCTTATCACAGGCGCCCTGTCGGGCATCGGTCGTGCAACGGCCTTTGCGTTCGCTCGTGCAGGAGCGCGCCTCGTCGTGTCGGGCCGTCGTGCCGCAGAAGGCGCAGCGCTCGAAGCCGAATTGCGCGAAACCGGCGCGGAAGCTTTCTTCGTCAAGACGGATGTGCGCCACGACGAAGAAGTCCACAACCTGGTCGATCAGACCGTCGCCCGATACGGCAGGCTCGACGTAGCCGTCAACAACGCTGGAACGGAGGGTCGATCGGGGCCCGTGATCGAGCAGACCGCGGACAGTTATGCCGACATGTTCGACACCAACGTCCTCGGGACGCTGCTGAGCCTCAAGCACGAACTGCGGGTAATGACGGCTCAGCGGGCGGGCAGCATCGTCAACGTGTCATCGACGATGGGCGCGCGCGGTGCGGCGGGCGCATCGCTTTATGTCGCGAGCAAGCATGCCGTCGAAGGCCTGACGAAATCGGCGGCCCTCGAAGCCGCTGCGTTTGGCGTGCGCGTCAACGCCGTCGCGCCGGGGCCCGTGCAAACGCCGATGCTCGACCGTCTCACGCAGACATCCGAGCGCAAGGCGGCGTTCCTCGACACCGTGCCGCTCAAGCGCGCCGGCACCCCGGACGAAATCGCCGAGGCGATCGTGTACGTGGCATCGGCCGGCTTCATGACGGGCGAGGTGCTGCGCGTGAATGGTGGCCGGACAGCATCCTGAGTCATGCTTTTCAGGCATGCCGCACAGCCTATAAAGTCTTTTTCGAAAGAGTTCGACGCGCCTACATTACGTTGCAGGACGGCGATACACGAAGCACAGACGGACGGGCCAGCCGCAGCACCCCAGAGATAGCCCATACGTTTCAGCTATATCACGCCGCAATGAACTGCAACGGATTTCGCAAAGGACAACCGCCATGACCCGCCATACTCATCAAACCGCGCCGACCCAGTTCGTCGAAGCGAACGGCGTCCGTTTCGCGTATCGCCGCTTCGGCACGCCGAACGGCGAGCCGAACAGCGTGCCGCTCGTGATGAACATTCACTTCACGGGCACGATGGACCATTGGGACCCCGCCGTCACCGACGGCCTCGCACAAAACCGCGAAGTGATCCTGTTCAACAACGCCGGGATTTCCAGCAGCTCGGGCACCGTGCCGGAGTCGATCGAAGAAATGGCCGCCAATGCCGCTGCGTTCGTCGAGGCGCTTGGGCTGAAGCAGGTCGACGTGCTCGGCTTTTCGATGGGTGGCCTGATCGCGCAGCAACTCGCGATCACAAAGCCGCAACTGGTGCGCAAGGTGATCCTCGTCGGCACTGGTCCGCGCAGCGGCGAAGGCATGACGTCGCTCACGCCCGAAGCGCAGGACATCTTCGGCGCCTCGTATGCGCATCCTGATGACTTGTGGCTGCGCGTGCACTTTGCACCGTCCGAAGCGAGCCAGGCAGCAGGCCGTGGCTTCGTCGAGCGCTTCCGTCTGCGCACTGAGAACCGCGACCCCGAAGCCAACGACAAGGTCGCGCCCGCGCAACTCGCCGCGCTTGCGAAGTGGGGCGCGCCGCGCGAGAACCCGTACGACTATCTCGACGCGCTCAGGCAGCCGACGCTCGTCATCAACGGCGACAACGACGTGATCATCTATTCGATCAACTCGTGGATCCTGCAGCAGCACATCCCGAACGCGCAACTGATCATCTATCCGGACGCCAATCACGGCTCGCTGTACCAGTACCCCGAACGCTTCGTCGCACACGTCGATCAGTTTCTCTCAGAAGCTGCCGCACGCAACGCGTAACACGCTCTCATCACATTCAACGGAATCTCATCATGAACAACCTGACAGGCAAAACCGCGCTCGTGACAGGCGCATCCCGCGGCATCGGCCGCGCCACGGCCATCGCGCTCGCACAAGCAGGCGCGCGTGTGCTGGTCCACTACAGCAGCGCAGAACAGGCCGCCGACTCCGTCGTCGACGCGATCCGCGCGGCAGGTGGACAGGCCGACAAGGTCGCGGCCGATCTACGCGACGCGAACGGGCCGCACGAACTTGCGAAGCGCGTGCGGTCGCTGACGGGCGAGCGTCTCGACATCCTCGTCGCGAACGCGGGCATTTCGAAGGCCGCGCCGATCGAAGAAACGACCGTCGAAGATTTCGACGACCTGTTCGCCGTCAACGTGCGCGCGCCATTCTTCCTCGTGCAGCAGTTGCTGCCCGTGCTGGGTGAAGGCAGCAGCGTCGTGTTGCTGTCGTCGCTTGCGGCGCACGCGTCCGTCAACAACCTGTCCGCGTACGCAGCGACCAAAGGCGCTGTCGATACGCTCGTGCGTCACTTCGCGTCCGCGCTCGGCGAACGCGGCATTCGTGTCAACGCGATCGCGCCGGGTGTCGTCGAAACGGATATGTCGAACTTCGCGAGGACAGACGCCGGCCGCGACTTCACGCTGGGCATGCAGGCGCTCAAGCGCGTCGCGCAGCCCGACGATATCGCGGGCGCCGCTGTGTTCCTCGCGTCCGACGACGCACGCTGGATCACAGGCGACACGCTGCGTGTCGATGGCGGATCGAAGCTCTGATCGATCCTTTCGCGGCGATCGTCATTGTCCCGACGAACGCCGCGCCGCCGCGCGATACTGCCGCACGATCCTGACGAAATTCGTCACTGCTGGCGACCTTTCGCGCTGCCGATGGATCAACGCGATGCCTGTCGCGAGCGGCTTTCCCTGAAGCTCATGGTACGAGACGCCTTCGACCTGCACCTGTCGCATCGAAGACGGCACCACCGCGACACCAAACCCCGCTGATACCAGGTTCGCCGCCGACGAAATCTGCGGCGACTCCATGCTGATCGAAGGCGCAAAACCGGCTGCATGACACGCGCCGATAATCGAGTCGTAAAGATTGGGGCCGATCGTTCGCGGAAAGATGATGAACGGATCGCCTGCCAGATCCGCAAGATCGACGCGCCGCCGCCGGCTCAGCCGATGCCCGTCGGGCAGCACAGCAAGCATGTCTTCGTCCACGAGCGGCTCGACGACGAGGTCGCGGCAATGCAGCGGCATGCGCACGAGCGCCGCGTCGATCTGCCGGCCGCCCACCTTGTCCAGCAGCGCAACGCTATTACTCTCCTCGCAACTGACCGCGACACGCTCGTACGTATGGCGGAACTGCTGCATCGTCGACGCGACGGCGGGGTGAAAGACCGTTGAACCCGCAAAGCCCAGCGACAGCCGGCCCGTCTCGCCGCGCCCCGCGTTTTGCGCTTCGACGAGCGCCTGTTGCGCGTCATCGATGATTCTTTGCGCGCTGTCCCGCAGCAAGCGCCCCGCTTCCGTCAACTCGACCCGGCGCGGATGGCGGATGAAAAGTGCCGTGCCGATTTCCCGCTCCAGCTTCAGGATCTGCTGGCTCAGCGGTGGCTGCGCGATGCCGAGATGGGCCGCAGCTTCCGTGAAATGCAGATGTTCGGCAACGGCAAGAAAGTATCGCAGTTGGCGCAATTCCATATCTTTTTCGTCTCCAAATAGACGTTTCGAGATATTGGACTAATAGCACACCGGACTCTAAGCTTCCACCCATCCGATGTGCGGCGGCTTCCAGTCGGCAAATAAGGCGCATCGCACCCGATATCGCACGGAGCGCACCATGACAGACATTTCCGCCGCAGAATCAGCGACCACAGGCCAATCCGCCCAGGCGTTGCTCGACGATCTGCGCCAGTTCGTCGGCAAACAGCATGTGCTGACGGACCCTGTCGCCACTCGCCGCTTCCGCACCGGTTTCCGGTTCGGCGAAGGCAATGCGCTGGCCGTCGTTCGTCCCGGCACGCTCGTCGAACAGTGGAAAGTGCTCGAAGCCTGCATTGCCGCGAACGTAATCGTGATTACCCAGGCGTCGAATACCGGCCTCACCGGCGGCTCGACACCCGATGGCAACGACTACGACCGCGACGTCGTGATCGTCAGCACCACGCGCATGAAGAAGGTGCATGTGATCGACGAAGGCCGCCAGGTCGTCTGTCTGCCAGGCGCGACGCTTGACCAGCTGGAAAAAACCTTGAAGCCGCTGGGCCGCGAACCGCATTCGGTGATCGGGTCGAGTTGCATTGGCGCGTCGGTGTTCGGCGGCGTCTGCAACAATTCCGGCGGTGCGCTCGTGCAGCGCGGCCCCGCGTACACGGAGATGGCCGTGTTCGCGCAAGTCGACGCGGCGGGCAAACTGAAGCTCGTGAATCATCTGGGCGTCGAACTTGGGAGCGCGCCTGTCGATATCCTCGACCGTCTCGAACGCCGCGCCTTCACCGATGCGGACATCCGGCACGACGCCGGCGCGGCCTCCGACCACAACTACGCGAATCACGTCCGTGAAATCGACGCCGACACGCCCGCGCGTTTCAATGCCGATCCACAGCGTCTCTACGAAGCGTCCGGTTCGGCTGGCAAGCTGATGGTGTTCGCAGTGCGCCTCGACACGTTTCCAGTCGAAAAGAACGCCAAGGTGTTCTATATCGGCACAAACGCGTCCGACGAACTCACCGAAATTCGCCGGCACGCGCTGCACACGTTCACGCATCTGCCGATCTCCGGTGAATATCTGCACCGCGATGCTTTCGATATCGCAGAGAAGTATGGTAAAGACACATTCCTCGCGATCAACTACCTCGGCACGTCACGCCTGCCCGCGCTGTTTGCGTTGAAGAGCCGTTTCGATGCGTTGTTCAACCGCCTCGGCTTCTTTCCGTCGCACTTCACTGACCGCGTTTTGCAAGCCGCAAGCCGGCTGTTTCCAGGTCACCTGCCGCATCGGATGAAAGCGTTCCGCGACCAGTATGAGCATCATCTGATGCTGAAGGTGTCGGCGGAAAGCGTCGACGAAACGCGCGCATTCCTTGCCGAGTTTTTCTCGAAGGCTTCGGGAGGCTATTTCGAATGCACCGACGATGAAGGCAACAAGGCATTCCTGCATCGATTCGCAGCAGCGGGCGCGGCGGTTCGCTATCGCGCGGTGCACACGAAAGAAGTCGAAGACATAGTCGCGCTGGACATTGCGCTACGACGCAACGATCGCGATTGGGTCGAAACGCTACCGGCCGATATCGAGGAAACGATCGCGATCAAGCTGTATTACGGCCACTTTCTGTGTCACGTCTTTCACCAGGACTACATCGTAAAGAAAGGCCATGACTGCCTCGCCGTCGAACACAAGATGTGGACCTTGCTCGACCGTCGCGGTGCCGAATATCCGGCTGAACACAACGTCGGTCACCTTTACCACGCGAAGCCCGCGCTCGCGGCGTTCTATCAAAAGCTCGACCCGTGCAATTGCTTCAATCCCGGCATCGGGCAGACTTCGAGGTTTGCGAAGTATCGCGAAGCGGCAGACTGAAGCCGCCTGACTCTTCGACACGGCATGCTTGGCAGGCATGCCCTCCAGCCTGGAAAGTCTTTTTCATAGCCGCAAGCGACGGCTAAAGTTGGCTCCATCATGCTCACCGAGCAGAACGACACAACCGTTGTGTCGTGAACGTACCTGACTGGAGCCTCAAATGAATCAACCCGTCGTCCTTATCACAGGTGCCCTGACGGGCATCGGTCGTGCAACCGCCTTTGCGTTCGCTCGTGCCGGAGCGCGCCTCGTCGTGTCAGGCCGCCGCGCCGCGGAAGGCGCAGCGCTCGAAGCCGAATTGCGCGAAGCGGGCGCGGAAGCCCTCTTCGTGAAGGCGGATGTGCGCCACGATGAAGATGTCCGCAACGTGGTCGACCAGACCGTCGCGCGATACGGCAGGCTGGATGTAGCCGTCAACAATGCTGGAACGGAAGGTCGGCCGGGTCCCGTGATCGAGCAGACGGCGGACAGTTATGCCGACACGTTCGACACCAACGTCCTCGGCACGCTGCTGAGCCTCAAGCACGAGTTGCGCGTGATGACGGCGCAGCGCGCGGGCAGCATCGTCAACATTTCATCGACCTACGGTCACGAAGGCGCGGCGTTCGCGTCGGTGTATGCGGGCAGCAAGCACGCGGTCGAGGGCATCACGAAGTCGGCCGCGCTCGAAGTTGCGTCGACGGGCGTTCGCGTCAATGCCGTCGCACCCGGTCCGACCGACACGGGCATGCTCGACCGCTTCACCAGCACAGCGGAAAACAAGGCCGCGCTCGCGTCCAAGGTGCCGCTTGCGCGCATCGGCAAACCCGATGACATCGCCGCAGCCGTCCTCTATCTCGCAGCCGAAGGCGCCGCGTTCGTCACCGGCCAGATCCTTACCGTCGACGGCGGCAAAACGGCGGGCTGAATTCCGCCAGGTCCCTCGCCCTCAGGCTTAAACCTTCGAGGGCGGGTCCAGTACTTTCTATCTGATTGGACAAAACATGAATACCGAACTCACGCTTTACGAATCAAAGGCTTCTCCGAACTCTCGCCGCGTGCGTATTTTTCTTGCCGAGAAGGGCATCGAGATCCCTACTAAAGCAGTGAACCTTGGCGAGAAAGAGCAATTCTCCGCTGCGTATGTAGCGATCAATCCTCGTCGTCAGGTTCCTGCGCTCGTTCTGCAAGACGGCACGACTATTGGTGAAGTCCCGGCAATCTGGCGCTACGTCGAAGAAGCGTATCCTGCGAAGCCCGCTTTGCTGGGCACGACACCGCAACAGAAAGCACTGATTGCAATGTGGGAACGACGCGCCGAACTCGACGGATTTGCGGCAGTGATGGAAGGTGTGCGCAATGCCGTGGCCGGCCTGAAGGGTCGTGCGTTGTCAGGTCCGCATGCTTACGAGCAGATTCCTGAGATCGTCGAGCGCAGCCAGCTGCGTGTGGCCAACTTCTTTGCCGACTTCAACGATCGTCTCAAGCAAGTGCCGTTCGTGGCGGGTGACGAATTCACGGCGGCCGACATCACGACGCTGGTGACGATCGACTTTGCGGCGGGCGGTATGAAGATAAACGTTCCGGCGGAATTTGACGCGCTGCAGGCGTGGTACGACAAGGTGTCGACCCGTGCTTCTTCGAAGGCTTAGAGAACTGCGTAAGTACTCTTCGGGTCGAAATGGCGGTGTCTGAGTTTTCAGGCACCGCCATAGCATGCCAATTCGCAGGCACTAAAGCGTTGTCGAATAAATGCCGTTAATAGCAACGCGCCGCCACACACGGCCATAGCGTTTAATTTCAAAAGCACCAGATCCCCGACAACCCGTCATACTTCCATCTTCGCCGCGGACGGTCCCGGCACCCCATGCGCGGATTTATCTGGAGCCCAGTTGCCAATGAGTTCTTCCCCGGTCATCCCGTTCGCCCAAAACAAAACGAATTCCGGCGGGTTCATCGGCGCCGCGCCTGCATTTCGCCAACTGGTCCGCCTGATCGATCGCGTCGCGCCCACCGATCACGCCTTGCTCATCTTCGGCCCGACAGGTTCAGGCAAGGAACTGGTTGCGCGCCGCGTGCATATCCGCAGCGCGCGACACGACCAGCCGTTCGTCGACGTGAACTGCGGCGCGATTCCCGAACATCTCGTCGAAGCAGAACTATTCGGGCATGTGAAAGGCGCCTTCACGGGCGCCGCGGAAAACCGTCAGGGACTCTTTCAGCAGGTCGGCAAGGGCACGCTGCTGCTCGATGAAATTGGCGAGTTGCCGCTCGCCCTTCAGCCGAAACTGTTGCGTGTGCTCGAAACGCGCACCTTCCGTCCGATTGGTTCTTCGACCAATCTGGGTTTCGAAGGGCGCGTCGTCGCGTCGACTCACCGCGACCTGCGCGAGCTCTCGCGCGAAGGTCGTTTCCGCGAAGATCTGTTCTACCGGCTCGCGGTCTTCGTGCTCGCCGTGCCCGGACTCGAACAGCGCGTCGAGGACATACCCGCGCTCGTTGCGCATTTCGCTTCGCAACAGGCGCGGCATCTGGAGTTTTCGCCCGCTGCCGTGCGGCGGCTCAGCCAGCACGCGTGGCCCGGCCACATCCGGCAGTTGCGCAATCTGATCAGCCAGTTGAGCGTGCTGGCCGAAAATACCCTGATCGACGTCGACACGCTCGAACCGTTTCTCGCCAACGAAGGCGCCGGGCCGGTTTCGCGCGCGAGCCTCGCCGACATGCTGCTGCAACTCGACGGACGCGACAAGCTGGCCGCAGCCGAAGATCTGCTGATCGACCGCGCGCTCGAACGGACGGCGGGCAACAAGAGCGCCGCCGCCACTTTGCTCGGCGTCGGCCGCAAGACTATCGAGCGGCGTCTGAAATCGCGTGAGGAGCATCACCGCGAGGCCCGCAAGTGTCTTGAGCATGCGACTGCGCTGATCGAAGAGTCGCGCTTCGCGGAAGCTATTCCACCCTTGCGCCGCTGCCTCGACGTGCTGCAGGCCAACCCCGATCAGGACGCGGTGCGCCGCCTGCAGTTCGACGCTTACCGGCTGCTCGGCATGAGTCTGCGCAGCGTGCACGGCTGGCTCTATGCGGAAGCCACCGCATGCTATGCGGCCGCGCTGTCGATCGGCGAAGGCATCTGCGAACCGGCCGAAATCGCTGCGATCCAGTTCGGGGTCTGGACGACGCAATTGACGACGCTGCAACTCAAGCAGGCGCGCGCGACCGCGCAGGACATGCTGCAGCGTGCGCAGAACAGCCGCGACCGCGTGTCGCTCGACGAAGCCCACGTCGCGATGACCAACACACTCTTCTGGCTCGGCGACAGCGAGGAAGCGCTGGCCTGTCTTGCGCGCGGCAATCTGCTCGGCGTGGGGCGCAACGACACGCGCACCGGCTCGCAGGGGATCGACCTCGCCAGCCTTGCACTGACCTTCGAAGGACTCGCCGCGTATCAGATCGGCGCATTCGGGCAGGCGCGGCGCGCGATGGAAATGCTGATCCTGCGTTCGTCGGAACCCGGTCCGCACGCGTTCGCGCATGCCGTCAATCTGCAGGGCGCTTCGTGGCTCGCGTGTCTGTTCGATGACGCGGACCGGCTCGGGAGTCTGTCGAGCGAACTCGAATCGGTGTCGATCGCAAACGGCTTCGCGTTCTATCGCGGCGTAGGTCAGATACTGCGCGCCTGTCATCTCAGCACGCTCGGTCATTCGGATGAAGCGGAAACCATCATGCTCGACGGTTACGACAATCACGTCGTCTGCAATGGCGGTGCGCTGTTCTACTCGTTCATGGCGTGGCAGCACGGCGAACTGCTGCTGCGCGCGGGCCGCGCGCAAACCTGCGAGGCGATGCTCGCCGGCGCCGTCGATGAAACGCTGGCCCGCCAGGAACGCGTGTATCTCGGCGAACTGCTGGTCACGCGGGCGCGGGCGCAGTGGGCGCTCGGCGATCTGACGGCTGCGGAACAGGGTCTGCGCACCGCCCTGTCGACGGCGCTCGCGTTCGGTTCCGTGCCGGCGCGCGTGGATGCCGCACGCTATCTTGCGGACCTGCTTCGATCGACGGGACGCCGCGCGGAAGCGATCGATACGCTCGAACGCGGATTGCGTACTTTGCCCACGGACCGGACCAGCCGGATTGCCCGCGCGGTGGCGTTGCTTTCCGAACTGCGTCACGAGGTTTCCCTCGGCAACGCGTAATCGGCGCGCTGCGGCCTCTGCGCTTCGATCCGGCACAGCTCAGTAGGCCGCGCCGCCGCACTCCTTTCCTTGCCCGCTCTGCCGGACGGCTTCGTCCGGCCGACGGCGCTCGCCTGCCGACTCGCCTTGCGCATGGACGATATCGGCGCATCACCGTGGCCACGATCGCCCATTGGCCAAAATCGTCCATGTCCATCTCGATCTGTGGTCGGAATCGTCCACTCCTTCGCGTCGAGCACCGGGGTTTTCCCGCTGCCATTGGCTCTCGCTGCATGGCACAACGCTTGCTGAACAGGTGGGCTGATCTTGCAGCGTCCGAGCACCCAATCGATAGGGCCGTGCTGTTGTTGTAGTCGTAGATGCAGGTGGCGACGAATGGCTTCCAGAGAGAAGCGCGTCGCTTCACCCCGAAGCTTCCGGAGGCGCTCCGGCAAAGAACAATTCCGCATGGACCACTGCGCTACCACATTTGACGTTTGCTACGTGCCGCAACGCCTGGCACGCGACGACACCTGCACGGAATCGCAAGCAGCCATGGTCAAGCGGGTGCATCGCTATGTCGACGCGCATCTGTGCGACGATCAACTCTCACCCGAAAGCGTACTGAGCGCGCTACAGCTTCCGCGCTCGACCCTGTATCGCCTGTTCCAGCATGAGGGCGGCCTCGGTGCCTACATCCGCGATCTCAGGCTGCGCCATGCGGCCGATGACCTCATCCGCTATCCGCACGCACTGGTGCTGGAGATTGCCTTCGGACTGGGCTTCAAAAGCGCGTCGGTCTTTACGCGTGCGTTCCGGCGCGCTTACGGAATGGCGCCGCAGGAATATCGCGCTTTGGCTTGCAAATGAATTAAGGCTCGATGCCGCCGCCCTCATCGACGGGCGACTTCAGCATCTCCGAACAGACCTTCAGTACATCGCGCCAGCTGACGATTCCCACTGGCCTCGACCCGCCGTCGACAATCGGAATACACGAGATGGGATGCGCCAGAAACAACTGGATAGCCTCGCTCACGTCGGCATCCGGGCGCAGCGTGATGGGCTTGCGGCTCATGATCTGATGCACGCGCCGGCTCAGCGTACCGATATCGCGCTGGGTTTCAACCACACTGTCGATAAACGGACTCAACGCGCGCAACAGATCGCGGTCGGACACCACGCCTTGCAGTTCTCTATCCTCAACGACGAGCAGGTGATGAAACCCGGATTGCTCGAATATGTCCTTGACGGTTTCGAGCGTGTCGTCGAAACCGACCGTTACGACGCGCTTCGTCATCAGATCTTCTACTTTCATCGCTGAACTCTCTGTTATTGCGGGGAAACAGGTGCGGCATGGGACCACGCGCCTGCTCCAGTCGACTGTCGCCGGTTCACCGTCCCACTAGTCGATTAACGGCAGCGGAAATGGAAACTCCAGTCGAGGGGCCAGAATTGGGGCGTTCCTTCATGCAGGAGGAATGCGTGGCCGCCGCCAGCGGCATCCCAAGGAGCAATGCATGTTGACTCGCGAAGCCATCCCTCAAGTTCTGTCGCGTACTTCCGAACTGTTGTCGGCCGATAACCTGGAGGGGGCCCCTCAGAAAACCTTTCACCATGTCATCGACATCTACCTCAAGGATTCCAATGCCTTCATGAATACGTATTTCGCCCGTTACTTCGAGTGGCAGGGCGTCTGTCGGGAACGCTGGTTCCATGAGTGCATTCACAACAATCTGCTGGCCGCAGGGGGCACCTTTGTCACGAAACGCGCGCATCAGGAATACGTGCAGGAGACGTTTCCGTTCCAGCGCGTCGACTGCTACCTGAACACATTCCAGGTCCGGCAATGTTCGGCGTATCTGCTGTTCCGTTTCTGCGTGGACGGACGGCCTGTGTCGCACGGATATCAGCAGATTCTGTTTGCCGGAATGGACAAGCGGATCCGGCGTTTCCCGGAAGGAATCATCGAGCGGGTCAAGGAATATGAAGTGATCCTGCCGTCCGTCACGAACTAATTGATTCCACCCTGCCCGGCGCGCGAGCGCCGGGCCCGTGCCGGCGGATCGTGTATTGCGCGGTCCGCCGCCGAACCCGGCTCCGGCAATCTGAGCGTGAACGTGGTCAGCACGCCCGGTGTCGATGCACACGAGATCGTGCCGCCGAACGCGTCGCATACTCGCCGGCAGAAATCGAGTCCCATGCCGCCTGCGTGTCCATGCGCCTTGGTCGAATAGAACGGATCGAAGATATGCGGCAGCACGTCGGCCGAGATACCCGGACCGGTATCGTTGAAGTGAACGACGCAAAAACCGCCATCGCGTCCCGCGCTGATCGTGATGCTGCCCGAGCCGCTCGACTCGATCGCGTACAACGCATTTTTCAGCAGGTTGAAGATGACGAACACGAATAGCGAATCCGTGCCGGAGAATCGCAACTGCGCGTCGATCGGGATGACGGAGACGCGACCGCGTTCGCCCGGCAAGAACGGATAGCGATCCAGCGCCGAGTCGACGCAGTGCCTGATCGACTGTGGGCCGAAGCTCCGGCGATCGAGCCGGTCCAGTGTGAACGACGCAAGCGACATCTCGACGACGGTACTCGTGCTGTCGATCTGACGGCGAATCGCCCGGGTGAGCGTGGGCAGTCGCTCGGACTGCCCCGGATAAAGCCCGTTGACGAGCAACTGGTGCCGCACCGCAAGCTGATATCCGCGCAGCAACTCCGGCAACGCGTTGCCGAGTTCATCGGCATGCATGCCGATCACTTCGAGCGGCATCGCCACTTCTTGCGCGACCGTCGCGGCGAGAAAGTACTGTCGCATCAACCCATGCCGGACAATGGTGATGGCGAGAATGCCCAGACTGACGGCAATGAAGATGACGCCGGGCGGATAGAACACATAGCCGTAGTTGACGGCATAGTCGCTCGCGGCTAAAGAATAGAGGCACAGGCTCACGAGACAGAGACCCAGCAGGCGTCGTCTATGACGGGCACGCGCCTGACGCCTCGATACGATCAGCAGCCATCCGCTGCGAACGGCGAGCAAAACGGTCTGCATCACGTGCACTGGGTGCAGTCGCCCTGCACGCGGATAATCGCCGAAGAAATGAACGCCGAAACCGGCTACCACCTCGTCGCTCGTCACCAGCAACACCGCGAGGATCACGCACAGCGCATACGACGCCATCAGCAGAGGCCGCTCGTCGCGCCGTTCGACGAGTTCCGTCACGAAGTGATAGAACGTCGTTGGCAGGAACAGGATGAAGAAATAGCCCGCCTTGACCAGCACGCCGGCCGTTTCGGGGCTTGTGGTCTGAAACAGGAACGCCCACGTGCCCTGCCACGCGAAGGTCGCCATGCACATCATTGCGAACGGCGTCGACAGACGCGTCACGCCTTCAGTCAGCAGGACGTAGACACCGAAGCCCAGGAACAGCGCGGATACGAACGCTGGCAAGGTCGAATACATAATGCCTTATGTGTGTTTCGCCGCTGATTGTTCCTCGGCAGGCTGGACGGGTCGAGATGCAGCAAGCTCAGTTAGCAAGATCAGCCAACAGGCCGACAACGTTTGCCTGAATGTCGTCAAGCGACTCGCGTTCCCCGTCAGCACAGCGGCGTTGTTGTTCTCGGTCGCACTGGCAGCAGTGTTCGTACCAGACCGCTGGCGCTTTTTCGTTCCCGCGGTGCCACGATTTTAGCGCAACATTTCGCCGGCTCCGTGCCGGTTATGGCAACCCGTTTGCGCAATAGGCTCCGAAGCCCGGACGTTCGCTCAGGCGCTCGAAGTACTCCGATACGGCTGGGAACTGCGTGTGTTCGAAAGGCGTGCTGAACCAACGGTTGACCGACAATCCCACGGGAATGTCAGCGAGCGAGAACTGCTTTCCGGCAACGAACGCGCCGGTTGCCAGCAACTGTCCGTTCAATATGCGCATGTGCGCCGTCCAGCTGGCGATCGACGTCGCGATCTCCTTTTCCGCCTGATGCGCAGCCGATTGCCGGACCAGGGCGAGAAACGCGTAGCTCCACGAGCGGTTGAGGTCCGTCGCCTGCCAGTCCATCCATTGATCGACGGGCGCGCGCATCAGCGGATCTGCCGGATAGCGGTGCGCGCCGTCGTAGCGCGACGCGAGGTAGCGGATGATGGTGTTCGACTCCCAGAGAACGAAGTCTGCGTCCTTGATGACGGGCACCAGACCATTTGGGTTCAACGAGAGAAACTCTGGGGTCTGCGTGGACTGGAACCCGGTTCCCCAATCCTCCCGCTCGAAGGGAAGATTCAGTTCGGCGCAAGTCCACAGCACCTTTCGAACGTTAATGGATGACGCCTTTCCAAGGATCTTGAGCATGCGAAAGTGAAGGGGTTTGAGTGCGATGAGTCTAGGCTCAGTGCGATAGATGGTTCAAGACACAGTTTGATGAACCAGCCCCGTTCCACTTTGCGTTGTCATCGCGCACGGCCTTTCGCGTCCACACTTTGACCCGTGGCGCCTCAACTGATCTTCAGCGCCAGCTCGGTTCCGCGCTTGATCGGCAGAGTAATCGAAATGAAACCGTTGACCGGGTCGCGAATGTACTCGAGGAAATCGGGCTCGGCATTGTCGTTCAGGATGTATCCGCCGACGCGCAACTGCGGCGCAATCAGCTCGACCACCGTCCGCGCGAGCGACGGCCCATCCGGCAACGGCCAGCCGTCGATCAACGCGAAATCGACCGGACCGCCCACGTCGCGCAGCGTTTGCCGCGCATCGCCGACACGGATATCCGCATATTGCGCGAGCCCTGCCTCAGTCAGATTCTGACGCGCGATCTCCGCCTTCGAAGCAACCAGCTCGGATCCGATCACCAGTCCGCCGCCGTTGTCGCGCATGGCCGCCGCCAGATACAGCGCGGACATGCCGATTGAAGTTGCAAAGTCAACGACTCGCGTGGCGCGCATCCCGCAACAGAGCACGTACATCAACTCGCCCTGATCGGGATGAATCGAAAAGCCGTAGTCGGCGAAAGCCTCCGGATCGTTGCCCGACGGCCCGCCGAACGCCTCGCGCCCAGGAAAGCGGCGCGACGCGTTCAAACGCTGCAGCACCTGATTGACGCGTTCGTCCTTGATGGGACTCACGGATGACGTGGATACAGGCATGTCTCTCATGAAGCGGCTCCTTGATGGATCGCAGCAGCGCGCATCAGGCGACGCCACGGCGATCGGGTTGCATACGGAAACGTGCGCGCGATCCGCACACAGTGGACTGGCTTCGATTTTCGAGCCTTGTTCCCCGCGTCCGGCTTACTGATCCTTACGGCGCACTGTCATCCGATTCAACCTCGTTAGCGCTGCTATTCACGCGCAGACACGCCATCTGGCGCCCGCTGTCGCCTACAAACCGCTTCGCGCACTCGAATCTTCGCGATCTTCGGTCTTCCCCCCTCGTAATACACCAAAAAAATTACAACGACATGGTTATCAAGAATCGCTCGCATCTACGGATAGCACCCACCCGCTTTCGGTTTGGCAACAAACATCCAACAGCGAACCAACACGGGGAATGGAGTGCGTTTCAAACGCATCGCTGATGATCGTCTCGGGATCGACGATGTTTGCGCGCCTCGGTGCGCGCGCCGATGAGGCCATCGCATGCGCGGCGTTCCTCGGCGCAATGACCGTCACGGTGCTCGTGTATCGGCTTGGTTCATCGCAAGGACGCGTGCAACTGTCCGTGTTGCTGCTTTCGGGCATCGCGGCCAACGCGCTGGCTGGCGCGATCATCGGCATGTTGAGCTACGTCGCCTTGGCTTCATTGGTCTCGTTGCGCCCCACTGCGTGCGGCTCGCATGCGGTCCCGACCAGCGACGCGTCCTGCCCGCCTCGGCCTTGCTTGGCGCCATTCTCACGGTACTCGCCGATCTCGCTGCGCGCACTATTGCAGCGCCCGCGGCCAACAGTCCACGGCCGCTGTGAATTCGGCGTCGTTCCCGACATAAAAAAAGACCCAGGAAGTTGCCCTCCTGGGTCCTTTGCAGACAGCTAGCTTCGACGCTTACTGTCCCGTGTATCCCACCGGCACGGTCGAATTGTTCTTCGCGACCGTCGCGTTGTTCGACACGATGTACTGCGGCACTTCCGTCAGCGTCAGCGACACCTGGCCGTTCGAATACGGAAGCGTCGTGACGTTGCCGTAACCGTCGATCTTCGTCACGTTGCCCGACGTACCCGCGTTATCGACCTGCAGCGAATAGCTCGTCGAATAGGTCGTGCTATACACGCCATTGGCGGGCCACTGGCTGTTGTTGTGCGTCCACGCGGCCGTCACGACCTTGCCGTTGTTCAGCTGCTGGAAGTCGTACACGAAGGTGCCCGAGGGCGTGTTCTTCACGCGGCCCAGCGTATTGGTGCCGTCGAGCACACGCGTCATCGTGGCAAACGCCATCGCTTCCGGCTTCGGCGAAAGGTTCGACGCACCGAACGCGCCCTGCGCATTGTTCAGGTCGAAGAACGAACCGTAGCCCACTTCACCCGGATAGTCGGCACCGTAGAACAGCGTCGTGAGTTGCGCGCCGCCGCCCAGCACGATGATGTGCGAGCGCACCCCAACGGCCGCATGTGCGAACAGCTGGTTCTGCGACGGCACGGTCGGACCATACGCCAGACCCGGATCGTAGCTCGTGCCCGCTTCCGTGAAGAACAGCTTCATGTTCGGCTTGCCGTTCTGCATCACCTGACGCAACTGCGTCATCTGATTGTCGAGCGCATTGGCCTGGTTCGCGGGACTCGGGTCCGAATCGTATTGCTCCGGCGGATGCGCCGGGTACGTACCGGCATTCCAGTAACCGTGAGTCGAGACGGCGTCGATGTAGTTCCACAGGCCGAGCGCGCCGAACTTCTGCAGATAACCCGTCGTGCAGGTCGTGCAGTTCGCTGCGAACGGATTGCCCGTGCCCATCACGACCGCGTTCGGATCGGTCGAGTGGATGCCCTGGTAGGCAGCCTTGTACATCGCGACGAAGTTCGCGTCGCTATCGGCCCAGCCGAGACTCGGCTCCCACGTCACCTGATAGTAGTTCTTCTGCTGGTTCGGGTAGTTCGCCGCGCGGATCAGGCTCGTATCCGTACCGACCTTCGCCATGAAGTTCTGGTACTCGGTCAGATCCTTCGGTGCGTAATAGCTGTCGGTGAACTGGCCCGTCTTTGAATTCCACGCAGGAATGCCGTCGAGCCGCACGATACGCATCTGATCAGGATTGGCCTTATAGAACGGATCGAGATCGTTCACGTTGGGCGTGTACGTGTTCGGGCCGTTCGGCTCCATCTGCGACTGCTGACGATTGTCGATCGTCCACGTAATGCCCAGTGCGCGCAGTGCCGCGATGTTGCCGTTGAACCCTTGCATGCCGAAGCGGTGCTGGTCCTGGTGCGCATACGTGACCGTGCCGAGTGCCGACGTGAGATTTGGCAGCACGCCAAACGTCGCGATACCCGTCGGGCGCGTGCCGCTATGCGGCAGCGTGCCACCATTCGCGCGCAGCGTGGCCGTGATCGCGCCATAGCCCGACCATGTCGACTTGCACGAGATCGTGTTGGTCTGCACGCCAGCGCTGACCGGGAAACTGCCCTGCGTCTTGATCGCGCCATTCGAATCAGCGATCGACCAGATCACGGTATCCGCGTTCGGCGAGTTCGTCGTGACCGTGAGGTTAAACGGCGCGTTGTTCTGGAACACGCGCAGGCCGTCGGTGGTCGGCGTGTCGGCCGTGATCAGACCGTTCGCCGTGCCGCCAGCCTTTTGCACCGGCGTTCCACATGAGAGCGCCGCGCTGGACGAAGGTGACGGTGCGGGCGCGGGCGTCGGTGTGGGCGTCGGCGTCGGCGTCGGCGTCGGTGTGGGAGTCGGCGTCGGTGTGGGAGTCGGCGTCGGTGTGGGAGTCGGCGTCGGTGTGGGAGTCGGCGTCGGTGTCGGTGTGGGAGTAGGCGTCGGTGTGGGAGTCGGCGTCGGCGCACCGGCCGCGACCGCACGCACCCAGCATGCTTTTGCGTAGCCGTACGCAGGGTCCGTATTCGAAACCGCGCCGACATAGCAGCCAACGCCATTCGTAAACGTACGCGGCGCCGTCAGCATCACCGACGGCGCGTTAGGCGGCACAGCGCCGAACACGACAGAGCCCGTTCCGAGGAACGAGCAGTTGGCATTCTCTTTGCCGCACAGCGTGTACGACTGGCCTGCGACGGTAATCGTCGATGCCTGGGCGTACGCCTGCTCTGCACCAAACGAAGCCAGCACGGTTGCCGACGCAACCCCCAATAGTTTCCAATAACTCATCATTGTTCGTTGATCCCGCTGAAATCAGTTTTCCCCGAAAGTCCAGCAAGATCGTTGACTGATCGACCCGCTGTGGCGTTTTCGAATACAAAGAAACCGGCATCGGATATTTATTACGGATTACTTACTATAGTGTCCGAACATGAGCAGGACACGCATTCATGCAATCTCGCTTTCGATGACCGGGAACGTGCAGAGACCCCGCGCTAGCGCGGATAGAGTTCCCAATACACATCTGATGTCAGATCAGATGAATTGATAGACGAGTCGAGCCGATCCCTAAAGATCAGGAATCCTTAACTACGGCTGAGTCGTCTTGCGCGTTTTGACAGCAGCATGCCGTCGCGAACCCTTTCGGTTCGACGAAATCGATGTACATCTACGTGATACAGGCACGAACGAACGTCACATTTCCGCGGTCGACATCTACGCGTAACCTGCGAGCACGCGCCTGAACGAGACGAAACAGCACCTCTATGCGCAAGCGCCTTAGGTAGTAATTACTTCTACTCGATCCCTACCAAGTATTAATTACAGAACATTTCAAGGCAGACGAATTATAAACGTTTCATTCGTGTAACGTTGCCCGAAAAAATGCCAAAAGGTAATGTCGCCGGTAATTTCAGAGAAATTTTGAGATATGCTTTCGTGAAGTGGTATCGATCAGGGAAGATTCACCCGCTACCGCCCGCAAAAAGTAAATTCATGATCGATATGGATATTTTTTTAGCTTTTTCGTAATACAAATGCGCTATTTATGCGTTTTAATTTTTAGTGCGCACGACAATGGGGAAAATGATCGCTCCCGATTATCAAAATATCGGGCGATTATATGAAAATGCACCAGCGTGATTAAATGGGGCGCATCCGTCTCATTGATTATTGCGCGCCTGATCCCCGCAGGCTTTCATCGTTTCCGTTCTTCAAATGCCAATCTTGTGCAGGTTCGAAAGGCGACGTGACTCGATCCAGCACACGCCGCACTTTCGCGCGCGTCTCACTGACCCGGCTGATTCACCTTACCCGTATACCGATCAAGATGGATCTCGACATCCGGCTTGCGTTGCAGTCCCATCTCCATGAGCTTGCCGATATTGTGCTGTGCCGCCGGACGCTGCACGGACGCAATGAACGCATCCCACTCCTGACCGACTTCGGCATCAGGCGGCAAACTGGCGATGTCGACAAGCTGCTTGATCTGCGCAAGCGACTGCTTGTCGAACGAAGCGATACGCCGCGCCAACGTATCGACGAACGGGCCGAGTTGCGCATCCGGCAGCGAGCGATTCACATAGCCATATCGCTCCGCGAGATCGCCATTGATATCGTTGCCGCTCATCAGTATTTCCAGCGCACGGCCACGACCCATCAGGCGCGGAAGACGCGCCATCGGTCCGCCGCCCGGCACGAAGCCAGCGCCGATTTCGAATTGCGATAGAACCGCTTTTTCGCGGCTCGCGAAACGCATGTCCGACGCGAGCGACAGTTCGCTGCCCACGCCCGTCGCCCGCCCGCCCGCGTATTTCGACGATCGACACGACAGGCACCTTACTCAGGCGAACCAGCATATCGGGCAACGGCGGCAAACCGGTCTTGCCCGGAGGCATACTCGTCGTTGCTTCCAGAGGCGGCACAAAATCGTAGTGCGTCAGGAAGAAGCCATTGACGGCACTATCGAACACCACGACCTTCAGATTCGGATCATTTTCTATCTGCGTGATCACGCTGTTCAATTGCGGTATCGATTCCGGTCCAAAGATATTGAATGGCGGATGGTCGATCGTGACGCGCCAATAGGCTGGCGTCACACGCGTGATCCTGAACTCCTGCTTCGCATTGGACGCCTGCTGCGCGCTTTGAGCATTGGAAGGATCGGCCGGTGCGTTCTGCGCGAGAACACGGTCATTGAAAAGCAGCGCGCCCGCGACGAGTGTCACCGCCATTCCTGTCAGCTTCATGATGGTTCGCCTTCTCTCGGATATATCGGTCAGAAGATCGACGTTGCGCTCGCAACGACCGTCCGCTTCAAGACGTCGTCCCGCCATGAATCGCGGCGAGCACCTCGCGGGTGAATCTCGGGTCGTCCAACTCGAGGCCTGCCGACAATCGCGCGGTCACTTCCTGCAGCAACCAGCCGTTGCCGTCGGGATCACTGAACGATGCGTACGATGCGTAGCTCTTCCGGTCTGGATTCAGCCCAGCCTCCTGGCATTTTCCGTCGGCATGATGGAACACACCGCCTACGTCATGAAACGGCTGGCTGACCTCGATGCCACGACGAATCAGTTCGCTCCGCGCCGCCACGATGTCCGACACGACGAGATGAATCCCTTGTACCAAACCCGGTGTTGCCGCCGTCATATTCTTGCCGAACATGATCGAACATCCGGAGCCGGGCGGCGTGAACTGGATCACGCGATAGTCGCCCTCGCTGGATGTGAAGTCGAGATCGAGGCGCCAGCCCAATTCGCCATAGAAGCGCTTGGCGCGATCGACATCCGAGACGGGAAGGACGACGATTTCGATCTTCATGTCGAAACTGATGCTCATGGTTTGCTCCGTGGACACGTTGAAACCGGCTGGCGAAAATGGCGCTAGCTATCGAAATGCAATGTAGTCGCCGAAGCACCGGCATGTCGCTAATACCATGGTATTAGCGATTCATCAGGGAGCGAAAAGCTCGAACGCAAGCCCTTCAAAAAGCACTCATCCATACGATGGCTTGTTCGGGCGATACCATCGTATGGTTGCCACTTCACGGCACTGATGGCCGAGGATTACACCGCAATCGGCGTCGCAGACATCAGCGACGCAGCCACGAGCTTGCGTGTGTATGGGTGCGTTATCGCGCACCAGAGCCTCGTCGCCCCGAACGACCCGAGCGGCGACAAAAAATTCCACCCCTTGTTTTAGGGGCTTGCCGGCGGTGCGATGATTCGCACCGCCGCTTTTTCGCTTTCACGTTTGCTTGAAAGGCAGCGTGCTGGAGAACGCCTCGAGTTCCATCGCGCGTGCCGCCAGTTGCGAGAGCTTCGGGAACGCAGCCGGATTGACGACGTCGGGCATCATCGCCAATGACGCAGACTGGTACGTGATCACGACCATCACGTCGGCTTGCGAGAGTGCGTCGCCGATCAGCCAGCCATCACCGGCTCGCGATTCGAGCATCGTGAATCCGGCGAGCGCCTGTTCGCGCAACGATTCGGTAATCGAAGCAATCTGGCGCTCGGGCGGCCGGATCGATTCGTCATAGATGTCGCTGAGCTTTCCATAGATCGCCGAGGCGATACCGATGAACTGCAATGCGTCGCGCCGTCGCGCGCCGCTCGTCGCGAGCAATGCGCGAGCGGGGCCGACCTCTTCGTGCAGATAGTCGATGATGCTTGCGCTGTCGTAGAGAATCTCGCCTTCGTCGAGCACGAGCGCCGGCACTTTCACCATCGGGCTGAACGGGCGAATAAGGTCCTTCTGCTCATACGCGTGATAGGGCAAATGCTCGAACGGTATGCCGAGCAGCTTCAACGTGATGCCAACCCGGCGCGTATAGCCGGAAAACCAAGGGCCAATAAGCTTCATTCCTGATTCCTCGCGATTCAATGTAGGGTCGTGTTCAAGCATTCAGAACGATTCCTTGAAGGGACGCAGATCGAGCTCATGCGTCCACGCCGAGCGGTGCTGGCCGTGAAGCGACCAGAACGCATCGGCGATCGCGTCGATATCGAGCAGTCCGTCCGCGCCCTTGTGCTTGACGTGCTCGGCGAAGCGCGTGTGCACGCGCTCCCCGTCGATGCCGCCGTCGATCACCACATGCGCGACGTGCAAGCCGAGCGGACCAAATTCGCGCGCCATGCTTTGCGCGAGCATGCGCAGCCCTGCTTTGCTCGACGCAAAGTGGGCGTAGTTCGGCATGCCGCGCAGCGCACCCGTTGCGCCGCTGAAAAGAATCGAGCCTCGGCCGAGAGGCGTAAAGCGCCGTGCAGCTTCGCGTCCCACGAGAAAACCGCCAAAACAGTTCAGCCGCCAGAACGATTCGAAGACGTCGGCTTCCATCGTGCGCAGGTCCAGCGGCTGATTGTTGCCGGCGTTGTACGCGACGAGATCGGCGCTGCCGCCGTTTTCGTCGGCCTGCATCGCGATGTCGAACAGCCGGATCACGTCAGCTTCGCGCGTCACGTCCATGACGACGGCGCTCGCCGAACCGCCCGCCTCGACGATGCTCTCGCGAACGCGTTCGATCTTCGCTTCGGTGCGCCCCGCGATGATGACGTGGCGCCCCTCTGCGGCGAAGCGGCGCGACAGTCCCGCGCCGAGTCCGTGCTCCGGTCCGACTCCGATAACCACCGCCTTCGGGCGGTCCGTGGCATGCGTTTCTGCACTGATAGACATGGCTGTTTCCCTTTACAACGATTGCGATGAGAGAACGATACCTGGTGTGCTCGGAGGGATAAACCGCTGCTACGATTCCACATTGTTTCTCCCATGAAACAATGCAGGCCATGAAAGGAGCGGGACCGTGGACAAGTTTCAGGCGATGCAGGCGTTCATCCGGGTGGTCGAAAGCGGTACCTTCACGAAGGCTGCGCAGATGCTCGACCTGCCAAAGACAGCGGTGAGCCGCCTGATTGCGTCGCTCGAAATCGAACTGGGCACGAAGCTGCTCAACCGCACGACGCGCAGAGTCTCGACGACGCCGGACGGCGCGGCGTACTACGAGCGCGCGCTGCAATTGATGGGCGATCTCGCGGAGCTCGAAGGCTCGATGTCGCACGCGAAAAGCAATCCGCGGGGACGGCTGCGCGTGGATCTGCCCGTGCCATTAGGTTTGTCCGTGATCCTTCCCGCGCTGCCGACGTTCACAGCACGGTATCCGGACATCGAGTTTCATTTCGGGCTTAGCGATCGCCCCGTCGATCTCATTGCAGAGAACGTCGATTGCGTCGTGCGTGCGGGGGAGATCTTCGATCAGTCGCTGGCGGCGCGGCAGATCGGCGCTGTCAGGCAGATTCTGTGCGCGACGCCGGCGTATTGGGACAGGCACGGGCGGCCTTCCCACCCTTCCGATCTCGAACAGGGTCATGTCGTCATTCGCACGATCGCTTCGCGCACCAACCGGCCCTTTCCGATCATCGTGGCGAAGAATGGCGAGCGCATCGAGGTGCAGAACCGACGCGGGCTCACGTCGAATGACATCATGGGCTGTCTGACGATGAGCCTCGCAGGTCTCGGCGTCGTGCATGCGCTAACGTTCTCCGCCAACACGCATCTTCGAAGCGGCGCGTTGGAAGCCGTCCTGAGCGACTGGGCATCGGACCCTGTGCCGGTTTTCGTCGCGTATCAGCCCAACCGGCACTTGAGCACGAAGGTACGCGTGTTTATCGACTGGCTGGCGGAACTGTTTGCGGGGAATGAATCGACCGCGAGGGGCGAGCGCGGTACGGGGGCGTAGGCACGATCACGCGTGCACACCCACCGTGCGACGCTCCTGACGCAGCAGTACATCGCGGTAAATGCCGGGCCGGCATGCAAGCTCCTGGGGCGCACCATCATCGACCAGCCGCCCGTGCTGAATGACCACGATGCGATCGAAATTGTGCAACGTAGACAGCCGATGCGCGATCGCCACCACGGTGCGTCCCTTCATCAACCGGTCCAGCGCATCCTGAATCTTCGCTTCCGATTCACTGTCGAGCGCCGACGTCGCCTCGTCGAGCAGCAGAATCGGCGCGTTTTTCAGGAACGCGCGTGCAATCGCGATGCGCTGCCGTTGCCCGCCTGAGAGGCGCGTCCCGCGCTCGCCGACATTGGTTTGCAAGCCGTCTGGCAACGAGCGGATCAGATCGAGGCTATTCGCGTTCTCACAGGCTTGCAGCACTTCGTCTTCCGTCGCGTTGGGACGGCCGTAACGCAGGTTGTCGAGCAACGAACGATTGAACAAGGAGATATCCTGCGGCACGACGCCGACCGCGTCGTGCAGGCTGCTCAGACTGATATCGCTTAGACGCTGGCCCGAAATGCACACGGCTCCCAGGCCAGGCGGTGGATCGAATGAGCGTTGCAGTAGTGCGAGGATAGTGGTTTTGCCCGCACCCGACGGTCCGACCAGACCGACACGCTGACCTGCATCGATGTGAAGGCTGAAATGATCCAGCACGCGGCGGCGCCCAGGGTACGAAAACGTGACGTTCTCGAAGTCGATGTTCGCGTCGCGGATCTGCAAGGTCGGGACACCCACCGTCTCTTCCATCTCGCGCGGCACGAGCAGCGATTGCGCCGCCTCGGCAAGCCGCGCGAGATGCTGGATCATGCCCACGAGCGCCACGGCAAGATCACGCGTGCCATGCAGAATCGCGAAGCCGAGCGAGCTGACCAGCACCACGTCGCCCGTCGTCGCACGCTCCTGTGACCAGAGCCACAGCACCCAGCCGAGCAGGCAGCACGACAGCACCACCGTGATGACGGCATGCAGCAGCCTGAGTTTTTCGAGGTGCCGCAGACTTGCTTCGCGGGACGCCATTTCCTGCTCGAGGAAACTGCCGATACGCAGACATTCGCGCGCCGTCGCAACAAAGGTCCGCACAGTCGCCATATTGCCGATCACGTCCACCATCTCGCCGTCGACGGACGCGGCGCGCGACGCGAAGTGCACATGACGGTCGCCGCCCCGCTTCGCGAGCCAGAACAGAAAGGCGGTCATGCAGACGGAAATGGCGACGAGCGCAAGCGCCATCCACACGCTGATCCAGCCAATCAGCACAACGGACCCGATGACCGAAAGAAGCGGCGGCAGCGCATTCCACGCCGTCAGATTCTCGATCGTATACACGGCATTGGCCGTCGCGGAGATACGGCTTGCGAGCGTGCCGGGCTGCACGTTCGAGAAATAGCCTGTCGAATGGCCGATCACATAGCCGAACAGTTCGCGCCGCACGTCGCCCGTGACCTCGACGAAGGTCCGCACGCTTGCCCAGCCCGCGATGCGCCAGAACAGATTGTCTGCGAACAGCAGCGCGACGATGACAAGAAACGCGTGGACCACGTTCGCAGGATGCGCGCGGCCAGCGGGTAGCGCGTCGATCAGATTCCTGATCGCAAACTGGGACCCTAGCGAGCAACCGACAGCGGCAACGATGCCGAAGAGAATCACCGCGTGCTGCGCGGGATGCTGGCGAACGTAGCGGAACAACAGGCTCACGGGACTGGACGCGTAACCCGCAAGCTCCTGTGCGCGCCGCCTGCGCGTGCGCCCGGCTGGCGCGGCGCCCGCGGCCTTTGAACTCGGCATACCCATTGGTGACCGCTCCGGTGTTTCGCCCCGATGAAACGAGTCGTCGAACGCGCTAACAGTCAAACGACTCATTTGCCGAACAGGCGGCGAATCGGTCAAGCATACGCTGTTCCCGCGCCTGGACGCGAGCGGCGAAACAATGGGATTTGCGCAAGACATGGCCGTGGTGCACGGCCTGGGAACTGCGGACGCGACCCGTTGAAGCACCGGCAGGCGTTGGTTATTTCATTGTTCTCGTCAGCAAGGCGACATTCCTGTCGCCCTTGGTTTTGCACCTTGCCTCGTCAATCGCGTCACAGGCGATAGACGCGTTTCGCATTGTCATGAAAGAGCGCGCTTCGTTCCTGCGGCGAGAAGTCTTTTGCCGAGCAGCTTTCGCGAGCCGTCCTTGCTTGCTGAGGGATGTGACGTCGGATGCGGCGTCGGATATGCGATAGCCGCAATCGCGCAGGGAGAGGGAAAAACGGATAATGCATTGCTGTCTCCTGTGTCGGCCGGCATCGATGGCGGGCCTTATCGAAGCGTGTCCCAGCCAGCGCGATCATCGCGGTGGTGCACCGCGCCATACCCGTCTGGGGGTGGAAGCGTGAAGCGTTCCAGCCTGCCGCATAGTTGGTCGCTGCTGTCATGCACCACGAACCTGTGCGGCTTGTCGACAGAATGGCAGCGCCTGTCACTCGCAAACAAGGCGGTTTCGTTCAACTACAACTGAAAAAAATTTCACTATGCGTATCCCACCGCTCAAGGCGATCATCGCGTTCGAAAGTGTCGCTCGAACGAGGAGCGTGAATCGCGCGGCTGATGAACTGGGTTTGACGGCATCGGCCGTCAGCCATCAGTTGAGCAACCTCGAGTCGATCATCGGGCAGCCGCTGTTCCAGCGCTCGGGCCGCGGTCTCGTGCTGACGCCCACGGGCGAGCGCTATCTGTCCGACGTAACGGGTTCGCTCGCGGATCTGAGCCGCGCCACCGAGCGCGCGTCCAGCCGCACCGACGTCGACATCCTGCGCGTGCATTCGAGCCCGAGCTTCGGCCTCATGTGGCTGATGCCGAGGTTGTCGTCGTTTCAGGAAGCGAACGACGATATCCAGTTGAACCTCGCGTGCTCGTACGAGAACGTCTCGTTCTCGAATGGCTTCTACGACATCGACGTGCGGCACGGCTACGGCAACTGGAGCAACGTCGAAGTCAAGACCGTGCGCGGCGAGTTCATCGCGCCGCTCGCTTCTCCCGCGTACCTTGCGCGTCACCCGGTGAATACGCCTGAGGATCTGCTGTCGCACCGGCTGATCTATTCGGAGTCGCCGCTCGTGCAATGGAAACAATGGTTCGGCAGAACAGGCGTATCCGCAGCGCACAAGACCTTCGATTTTTCGTTCGACCGCTCGTACATGTCGCTCGAAACGGCGGCGCTCGGCCTGGGCATTGCGCTCGAAAGCGTGATGCTGGCGTCGGTGAAGATTCGCGAAGGCTTGCTGGTGCCCGTTTTCGACAACAGCTTTGCCGTCGAAGTCGGCGCGCATCACCTCGTCTATCCGGCGCAAAACGCCGAGTTGCCACGCGTGGCGCGCTTTCTCGCGTGGATCGAGCGCGAGGCCGCTGCGGAGCATCCGCGCCAGTCGTAGTCGCGGCGAGGCAGCGCATCTGCAGGGTTTTATTGCGCTGCAACGAATCGCGGCCATCCCGCCCGCGACCTTCATCTGAATTTTTCTCAGCCATTGTTGAGCGTTTCCGCGTTGATGCGCGAGCCCCGTCAGCCGACACTCGGGGCACACATCAACACACAGGAGACAACTCATGCTGCTCGAGAACAGGATCGTCATCGTAACGGGCGCGGCCTCACCGCGAGGCATCGGCAGGGCGACGGCCAACGCACTCGTTGCGCAGGGCGCGCGCGTCGTGATCCTCGATCTGCGCAAGGAAGACGCGGAAGCCGCCGCCGCCGACCTCGGCGCCGGACACCTAGGCCTAGCCTGCAACGTCACCGACAAGGATGCCTGCGTTGCCGCCGCGCGCATCACGCTCGAACGCTATGGCCGCATCGACGGACTCGTGAACAACGCCGGCATCACACAGCCGGTTCGCACGATCGACATCACAGGCAAGGACTTCGACGCGATCGTCGACGTGAATCTGCGCGGCACGCTGTACATGTCGCAAGCGGTGATTCCGGCGATGCAGGAACAGAACGGCGGCAGCATCGTCTGCATGTCGTCGGTGTCCGCGCAACGCGGCGGCGGGATCTTCGGCGGTCCGCACTACAGCGCGGCGAAAGCGGGCGTGCTGGGTCTCGCGAAAGCGATGGCGCGCGAATTCGGCCCGAACCGCATTCGCATCAACTCGATCACGCCGGGCCTGATCCAGACCGACATCACGGGAGACAAGCTCACTCCCACGATGCGTGAAGACATCATCAAGGGCATTCCGCTCGGCCGGCTCGGCGATGCCGCCGATGTCGCCAACGCGTGCCTCTTCCTCTTGAGCGATCTGTCCAGCTATCTGACGGGCATCACGCTCGACGTCAATGGCGGGATGCTGATCCACTGAGAACCGTGCCGCCAGCAGGCGGCACAATCGACGCAACCGGGAAAACCCGGGGCGAACATGGCAGGAGACATTCCATGAAAGCGAAGTACACCGCGTCACCGGTTACGGGTGATGTACTGCCGCGCAACGATTCGCAGACTTTTGAAGCGAAGACGTACGCAAAGGTCGGCCGCCGGCTGATCCCCTTTCTGATGCTGTGCTATCTCGGCGCCTATCTGGACCGGGTCAACGTGGGCTTTGCGAAACTGCAGATGCTCAGCGATCTGCGTTTCAGCGAAACCGTCTACGGCATGGGCGCGGGCATTTTCTTTCTTGGCTACTTCCTGTTCGAAGTGCCGAGCAACGTGATCCTGCATCGCGTCGGCGCGCGCCGATGGCTTGCGCGCATCATGCTGACATGGGCCGTCATCTCGGCGAGCTTCGTGTTCGTCAAGTCGCCGACGGCCTTCTACGCGCTGCGGTTTTTACTCGGCGTCGCGGAAGCGGGCTTTGCGCCCGGCGTGATTCTTTATCTCACGTACTGGTTTCCGTCCGAGCGCCGCGCGAAGGCACTGTCGCTGTTCTTCATGGCGATTCCGCTTGCAGGCATGATTGGTGGCCCGCTGTCGGGCTGGATCATGCACTCGCTGCAAGGCGCGATGTCGATGGCGGGCTGGAAGTGGCTGTTCCTGCTCGAAGCATTGCCGTCGCTCGTACTCGGCTTCGCGATCCTGCTGTATCTCGACGACGGTATCAAGCAGGCGAAGTGGCTGAACGATTCCGAGAAAGCGCTGCTCACACGCAACGTCGCCGCCGATGCCGAACATAAAACCGCGCACGTCTCGATCCGCGCGTTCATCGGCGACCGCCGCCTGTGGCTGATGGCCTCCATCTACTTCTGCGTCGTGCTGGGGCAATACGGCCTGACCTTCTGGCTGCCGACCATCATCCGCAAGGCGGGTGTCGCCGATCCGCTGTGGGTGGGCGCGTTCACGGCCATTCCGTATCTGTGCGCAATCATCGCGTTGCCGCTGGTCGGCATGAGCGCGGACCGTCGACGCGAGCGCCGCTTTCACCTCGCCATTCCGATGCTGGTCGCCGCTGCAGGCTTTGCGACCTTGCCGATGCTCGGCAGCGTGGGTGCGTCGATCGTCTGTCTGAGCATTGCGGCTGCGGGCATTCTCGCGTCGTCGTCGCAATTCTGGTCGCTGCCGACAGCCCTGTTAGGCGGCATGTCGGCGGCAGCGGGCATCGCCGCTGTGAACTGCTTCGCCAACCTGGCGGGCTTCTTCTCCCCGGCGATCGTCGGCTGGCTGAACGATCTGACGGGCAAATCCACGGCCGGGCTGATCTTCATCTCTGTCGCGGTCACGCTTGGCGCAGCGCTCGTTTTTCTGGTGCCAGCCAAATCCGTCAACCGCTAATTCGCTTCGCAACCTTTTCGTTTGAACACTGGAGCTATCATGGACACTGAAACCGTCAACGATACGGTCACGCTCGCCGAGCGAGCCTACCGCATTCGTAGAAACGCGCTGCTGATGGGCGAAGTACAAGGCCAGGGCTATATCGGCCAGGCGCTCGACATCGCCGACGCACTCGCCGTCGCCTACTTCGGCGCCATGCGCTACCGTCCCGAAGACCCCGAATGGGAAGGCCGCGACCGCTTCCTCCTGTCGAACGGTCACTACGCGATTGCGTTGTACGCCGCGCTCTTCGAAGCCGGCATCCTGCCCGCCGATGAACTCGAAACCTATGGCAGCGATGAAAGCCGTCTGCCCATGTCCGGCATGGCGAGCTACACACCCGGCATGGAGATGTCAGGCGGCTCGCTCGGCCACGGTTTGACGATTGCCGTCGGCCGTTGCCTCGGACTGAAGCGCAAGAACTCGGACGCCTTCGTCTACACGCTTTTCTCCGATGGCGAACTCGACGAAGGCGCGATCTGGGAAGGCCTCATGTCCGCCGCGCACTGGAAGCTCGACAACCTGATCGCGATCGTCGACGTGAACAACCAGCAGGCAGATGGCCCGTCGACGCAGATCATGGCCTTCGAGCCGCTCGTCGAAAAGCTCGAAGCGTTCGGCTGGTACACGCAACGCGTGAATGGCAACGACATCGACGCCGTCAAGCAGGCGTTCGACAACGCCCGCACTCACGACAAGCCGCAACCGCGCATCATCGTCTGCGATACGAAGATGGGCTGCGGCGTGCCGTTCCTCGAAGACCGCGAGAAGAACCATTTCATCCGCGTCGATGCGCACGAGTGGCAACTCGCGCTCGAAGCACTCAAAGCAGGGAGACAAGCATGAGCACCGTCGCCAAGAAGCCAAAGCTGAAAACGTCCGCGATGATCGCATCGATCGCGGGTGAAGGTCAGGTAACCCGTTCCGCGCCGTTCGGCCACGCACTTGTTGAACTTGCACGCTCGAAGAGCAACGTGATCGGCATGACGGCCGACCTCGGCAAGTACACCGACCTGCACATCTTCGGGAAGGAATTTCCTGACCGTTACTATCAGATGGGCATGGCCGAGCAGCTGCTGATGGGCGCGGCCGCTGGCTTCGCACATGAAGGCGCGCAACCGTTCGTCACGACCTACGCGGTGTTCGCCACGCGTCGCGCATACGACTTCATCCATCAGGCGATTGCCGAAGACAACCTCGACGTGAAGATCGTCGCCGCACTGCCCGGTCTCACAACAGGCTACGGCCCGAGCCACCAGGCCGCCGAAGACCTCGCGCTGATGCGCGCGATGCCGAACATGACCGTGATCGATCCGTGCGACGCGCTCGATATCGAGCAGATGGTGCCCGCAATCGCCGCGCACAAAGGCCCCGTCTATGCACGCCTGTTGCGTGGCAACGTGCCCGCCGTGCTCGATGAATACGACTACAAGTTCGAACTCGGCAAGGCGAAGCTGCTGCGCGACGGCAACGACGTGCTGCTGATCTCGTCGGGGATCATGACGATGCGCTCGCTGGAAGTCGCAAAGGCGCTGGAAGCGGACAACATCGGCGTCGCCGTGCTGCACGTGCCGACCATCAAGCCGCTCGATACAGCGACGATCCTTCGAGAAGCAAATCGCACGGGACGCATGGTGATCGTCGCGGAGAACCATACGGTGATCGGCGGTCTCGGTGAAGCAGTGGCCAGCACGCTGCTTGGCGCGGGCGTGACACCGCCGTTCCGCCAGATCGCACTGCCCGACGAGTTCCTCGCCGCCGGCGCCCTGCCCACGCTGCACGACCGCTACGGCATCTCGACCGACACAATGGCCGCCAGTATCAAGACGTGGCTCGGGTAACAGCTCGAATTCCAATTGAGCCGTAACCGCACGGCAACCGTTATTGCCCGGAATGACCGCAAGCCTGGAGGTTGCGGTCATTCGTTTCCGCAAAGATGCAGAGCCCATATGCACCAATGCACATAACCTTCACAACGCAATTTCTGTGAGGTCTGTCGTGTTTGCTTCTAATATCCTTGTCCAGTTGTCCCATCCCGGGATTTGCAACGATCAAAGCGACAAGGAGAGAGCTTATGTTCGACTGGGAGGATTTACGCCACTTCGTTGCGTTCAGTCAGGAACAATCGCTCGCGAAAGCCGCACGGCATCTGAAGGTCGATCATGCGACCGTCGCGCGCAGAATCGCCTCGCTCGAACAGTCCCTCGAACTGAAGCTGGTTGACCGCCGCCCACGCGCCTACGTGCTGACGGCAGACGGCGAACGCATCGCCGAACGGGGCAGGCGCATGCAGGAAGAGTCGTTTGCCGTGGAGCGGATGTCGGTCGGCGGACAGGAAGTCGTTAGCGGCGAGGTGGTGATCAGCGCGCCGCCGTCGATGTCGAGCAGTGTCATCGCACCTCACTTAGGCAAGCTGCACGTGCAGCATCCAGCGCTTCGCGTCCGCCTGATCGCCGACACACGCAATGTGTCGTTGATACGAAGGGAAGCGGATATTGCCGTTCGTCTTAGCCGGCCGACCGAGGCCGATCTCGTCGCGCGCAAGATCGGCGTGATTCCATTCGCGTTTTACGCGTCACCGGACTATCTGGCGTCTCATGCGCCCGAAGACTACGAATTCATCGGATATGACGACAGTCTCGACGGCTCCGCTCAACAGATCTGGCTGGACACGCAGGCGAAGTCACGTCCCGTCGTTCTGCGCAGCAATAGTCTCGACGTGCAGGCAGCCGCCGCGCGGGCGGGTGTCGGGGTGGCCATCTTGCCCTACTTCCTCGGGGACTGGGACGAGAGTCTGAGCATCGTCGAAGGGCCGGGCCAGCCATTGCAACGCGAGATATGGCTCTCCATTCACAACGATCTGCGGCACGCTCCGGCGATCCGCAGTGTCATGCAGTTCATTGCAAGCTGTTTTCCTGGCAACGGATAACGCAGGCAGCGCGCCGCAACAGCTTGTGCATTTTCTCCTGGACGGTACGCACATTTCGGGAATTGGCGGATAGAAGGCCGGTGGCAATAATGCATTCACCAATCGACGAACAAGCAAACGGCAGATCGCAGATTAGCCGCTTGATCGTCGAACAGCTTCTCAACTATCCGCCAAGGAGCACGAAATGAAACGCTTTCTGATCCCAGCCGCTATTGTCGGCGCAATCGTATCGTCGTCTGTGTTCGCCGAACCTGCCACGCACGGCAAGACCCGCGAAGAAGTTCGGGCCGAACTCGTTCAGGCCCGCGAAGCAGGCGCGTTCGACGCGCCCGATGCCACTTACCCCACCGCTCAACTGCGCGCAGCCGCCGCGCTCCAGAACGCCAACACGAACGCCGGGAACGCGGGTACCTCCTCCGTGGGCGGCGCCGTAACGGGCCGCTCGGAAAGCGGGCGCCGTACCGTGACCGCGCCGGAAGCACGGGACAGCATCTATTTCGGTCAATGACCGTCAATCCATAACTACGCCGGCAGCCGCCGCAAAGCCAGGCGGCTGCCGGCACACGTTAGACAGTCAAGGAGCACCGTGATGGAACAGTTCAAGATGCGCATCGGCAGCGAGTGGCGCGGGGCGAGCAATGGCCGGACCTTCGAAAGTATCAACC
Organism: Paraburkholderia sp. SIMBA_054; assembly: GCF_046534875.1. Taxonomy (NCBI): domain Bacteria; kingdom Pseudomonadati; phylum Pseudomonadota; class Betaproteobacteria; order Burkholderiales; family Burkholderiaceae; genus Paraburkholderia; species Paraburkholderia sp. SIMBA_054. The sequence continues at coordinate 178,001 of NZ_JAWRXV010000010.1, forward strand.
CCTACAACGGCGAAGTCTGGGCGGAGGTGCCGCGCGGCACGGCCGACGATGTCGATGCGGCCGTGCGCGCGGCTCATGCTGCATTCAGGAGCGGCCCGTGGGCCACGATGACCGCGAGCCAGCGTGGCATGGCGCTTCACAAGATCGGCGATGCGATCGCCGCGCATGCAGAGGAACTCGCCGATCTGGAAGTAAAGGACAACGGCAAGCTGAAAGCCGAAATGCTGAAGCAGATGCAATATCTGCCGCAATGGTTCTACTACTACGGCGGTCTCGCCGACAAGATCCAGGGCGATGTCACGCCGTTCGATAAAGCCGGGATTTTTCACTACAGCACGTTCGAACCGCTCGGTGTAGTCGCGACGATCGCACCATGGAATTCTCCGCTGCTGCTCGCGGTGTGGAAAATCGCGCCGGCGCTCGCGGCCGGCAATACGGTCGTCATCAAGCCATCCGAATTCTCGTCGGCATCTTCCATCCTGTTTGCAAAGCTCTGCGAAGAGGCGGGCGTGCCGGACGGCGTCGTCAATATCGTGACCGGCTTCGGAAAGGAAGTCGGCGAACCGCTGGTCGGGCATCCCCTCGTCGCGCGCGTTGCTTTCACAGGCAGCGAAGGCGGCGGTCGCCATGTCTACGAGAATGCGGCGCGCTCGTTCAAGCGTGTTTCGCTCGAACTGGGCGGCAAGTCGGCCAACATCGTGTTCGAGGATGCCAACCTCGACGATGCCGTGAAAGGCGCCGTCACCGCCATTTTTTCGGCAACAGGCCAAAGCTGCATGGCGGGATCGCGCCTGCTCGTGCATTCGAGCATCCATGATGAGTTCGTCGAACGGCTGGTGAATTTCATGAAGGATGTACGGCTTGGCGATCCGATGTCGCCGGATACGAACATGGGACCCGTATCGACCCAGCCGCAACTCGAAAAGACGCTGTACTACATCGATGTGGCGAAACAGGAAGGCGCACGTCTCGTGTTGGGTGGTCATCGCTCGACGCGACCCGGCACGGAGAAAGGGCTCTTTGTCGAACCGACCATTTTCGTCGACGTGCGCAACGACATGCGCATCGCCCAGGAAGAAGTGTTCGGACCGGTCGTGGCTGTCATCAAGTTCGACACGGAAGAGGAAGCGATCGCCATTGCCAACGACAGCAACTATGGTCTCGCCGCCGGCGTCTGGACACGCGACCTTCGCCGCGCCATGACGGTGCCGAAGCGGCTGGAAGCGGGCAGCGTGTGGGTCAATGCCTATCGCCTCGTCAGTTATCTCGCACCGTTCGGCGGCGTGAAGGCCTCGGGAATCGGCCGCGAAAACGGGATTCGCGCGGTTTATGAATACCTCGAAGCAAAGAGCGTGTTCATCAATCCGACGCCGGGTGTCGACAACCCGTTCGTGCTGGGCTAGGCAGAAGCGACTGGTGATGACGATCGTCGACGTGATGGCGCGCCGGCGATCGTTCACCGCTTAACCTTCGTGAGCAAGCAGGCAAGTCAAGACTATGCGTCCGACGTGGATACCCTCTCGCGGCCTTGTGATGTTCGCTGGCCGCACCGCGCTGGCGGCTGCGCTCGGCCTGCTCTGCTCCAGCCTGGCTGGCCTTCATGAGCCGCATTGGGCGGCGTGGACAGTAGTCTCGCTGGCGATTCCGGCGCGCGGAGACAGTCTGCTGAAATCGCTCGATCGCGCGCTCGGCACGGCTGTCGGTGCGCCCGTCGGCGTGCTGCTGGTTCTGGTTGCACAAGGCAGCGAGCCGATGCTGGTCGGCCTGCTGGCGGCATGGCTCGCGGCGTGTGTCTATGCGGGCGCCTCACTGCGCAATTACCGCGCGTATGGTGCCGTGCTGGCGGGTTACAGCGCGGTCATCATCGCGATGTCGTTGTCGGGCGAATCCGCGCAGTTGTTCGAGGTCGGCAAGGACCGCTGCGTCGGGGTGCTCATCGGTATTGCATGCGCGTTGCTCGTCATCGTTTTCTCGCGCGACGCTGTGCACAACGGACATGCAACCCGGCGCATCCGGCATGCGATAGGCGCAGCATGCGCGTGGGGTGCAGACCGGCTTGCAGGTTTGCCGCGCCCACGGGCCATCGACGGCACTGGTCCGCAACGGCTGCGCCCGCAATTGAGCGATATCCTCGCGCTTGACGGCGCGGTGCTGAGCGCGGCTGCTGAATCGCCAGCGCTGTGGTTCCGTGCCGGCCGTCTGCGCGGCGTCGTGTCGGCGTTGCTGCGTTTGCTTGTGGTATCGAGAGGCATCGAGCGGAACTTCGAAGAAGCCACGTCCAAAGGGAATGCAATAAGCGATGAGATCGGGGCGGTCGTTGTCGAAGCATCGCGGTTGCTTACGTCGATCGCTCGCGAACTGCTTGGCGATTGCGCAGCCGAATCCGGAAAGACGTCCGTCTTATGCTCGCAGCTGCGCGCATTGCGCGTCACGCTTGCATCAATTCAGGCGAAAACGGTCATCGAACGCCGACGCATCGATCTCGTCTCAGCAATGCTGGGCGCGACGGAAGGCGCGCTGCGAGTGTCCGCCCGGTTGACAGGGGCCGATGAAAGTCGAAATGACGATATAGAAGACTATCCCGCGCCCGTCTATACCCGCGATCGCACGTATGCGGTAGCCGCGGCGCTACGCGCTGCGGCTGCATTGCTACTCGCTGGAGTGGTCTGGATGAACACCGGCTGGCAAGGCGGGCCGCTGTTCGTCGCATTCACGGCTATCGCGATTGCCCTCTTCGCGATCCGGCCCAACCCGCGACATACGGCAATTCACTTTCTGGCTTCGGGCGCAGTGGGCGCGGGCGCCGCGCTGTTGTTCTGCGTAACGGTTGCGCCACACATTGCGCATCCTGCGGGCGTTGCGCTCGCGGAAGGCGGCGTCGTTTTTCTGGCCATGGTGCTGTCGTCTCTGCTTTCGAATAGTTTCTGGGCGTCGGGTTTCTGCCTGGTGTTCCTCGTCGTGTCCGATCCGGCAGCCATTGCTCATACGACGGCGAGCGCGGTGAGCGGCAATGCAACAGGTGTACTCGCGGGCTCCGCGCTCGCCGCGTTCGCATTCCATCTCGTTCCATCGCGTGGACGCGAGAGCCGGTGGCGCAAACGCTGCCTGCAACGGATCGCCGACACGATTCGGACCTTGATTGCTTCGCCGGTCGGGCGGCGAACGGCCGTGACGCATTACGCGTGGCAAAGCCGAAGCATCGACGCGCTCGTGCGGATCGCTTTGCTCGCAGCATCCGCGCAGGAAGTGGATGAATGCATGTCGTGGATCGAGATAGGAGCGGAACTGCTCGAACTACAAAATGCTTCACACACCGATGCCGGACCGCTTTCATCAGACGCGCGAAAGACACTGGACCCATTGCTCGCGGATCTCAGAGATATCGAGCCTCATGCGTGGCACGCACGGCTCAGCGCGGCCGATGCTGAACTTCGTCACGCGCAGCACACAGATCAAACAGTACTGGCTATCCGCGCGAGGATTGCTGAAATTGTCTCGCTGTTGAAACACGTTGCTGCAGCGGGAATTGCACCGGCTCAATAAAGCAGCCCGAAGCCGGAACAGGGTCAAGCAAATAGAATTTTTTTGTTGTAGATAAATAGGAGATTTGAAATGGCAAGGCAGAATTCAGTCCAGCTCGCCGAGAAGTTTTGGCGTGAAGTGTGGCAATTGCGCAATCCACACGCGGCGGACCATCTGGTCTCTGATGACTTCACGGTCACCTCGGGTGGAGTCGAGATCAAGTCGCGCGAAACGTTCAAGAAGTGGGTTGCTGCATTCCTCGCCAGCATCGCTGAGTTCGAGTTCGATGTGATCGAGACGTTTCAGAACGAAACAGGCGACCGGGTGGTCAGTCGATGGCGGGTTACGGGAAAGAACAACGGTTTCATGGGTTCAGAACCATCGGGCTTACCGATCGACATGACGGGAACGGCGGTCCTGCACGTCGGCGAGGACGGGCTGCTGCGGCACAATTGGGTAGAACGTAGTGCGCTTGAGGTCCTGCGCAGTGTGGCTGCGCGGAATGGCATCGCTGTGCAGGCGGAGGCGGCATCAAGCGAGTTAGGCCGATAAGCGTTTGCGCGCTGTCGAAAGTCATTCGAACACGTCAGTGCGAAGACACGTAATCGGAATCGGGAAACGCCGGCGGCATCGAGAACGTCTCGCGCATGCGCTTGGTCTCCGCTGCAGGCGTCGCGCCAAATAGACGCTTGAATTCGCGATTGAACTGCGACGCGCTGGTGTAGCCCACCGCGTGACACGCGGCTTCGGCAGTGATGCCTTGACGCAGCATCAACAGTCGAGCCTGGTGCAAGCGCGCCGATTTCACATATTGCATAGGCGATGTTTGCGTGATCGCCTTGAAGTGGCTGTGAAACGTCGGCACGCTCATGCCCGCGTCGCTCGCAAGCTGCGAGACATCGAGCGGATGCGCATAGGTCGCGTGGATGCGGCGCAACGCCTTGCCGATCTTGCCGAACTGCCCCTGCATCGCCAAAGCCGCGCGCATCGCGTTGCCTTGCGCGCCCGTCAGTACGCGGAAGTACAGTTCGCGCTTCAACGCCGGACCGAGGATGGACGCGTCGAGTGGCCGGCTCACCGCTTCCAGAAACCGCAACACGGAGAGTCGAAGTGCGGGATCCATCGGACTGGACATCATGCTTTGCGGCGGGCACGCCTGAACGGGAGCATGATGACGGTCGATCTCCAACATCAGTTCGGCCGCCACCGCAAAATCCAGATGCAGGTAAATGGCCAGCAGCGGGCGTTGCGGCGTAGCGTCGGTTTCCATCGTGAACGGCACCGGTACGGCGACAGCGAGATACTGCTGCTCGTCGTACACGTAGACCTGATCGCCGAAATAGCCTCGCTTGGTTCCCTGGCAAACAATCACGATGCCGGGATCATAGAGAACGGGCGTGCGGGACAACGCGCGATCCGAACGCAGGATGCGCACATCCGGCAACGCCGTGAGGTTGTATCCCTCATTGGGCGCGAGCGCTTTCAACAACGCCACCATAGATTGCTGCCCGTCGATCTTTCTCACCACACTTCACCGCTGTCATAGGAATAGGCAATAAGTCGAGACTATAAGACCTGAATCGTGCAAGTGCGAAAGAATATTATGCAGTCGTCTCTCTTCTCTTTCGAGGTGCGCATGTCATCAGTCAAAACCCTTCTCATTACCGGTGTCAGCAGCGGCTTCGGACGCGCGCTGGCTGAAGAAGCGCTCGCCGCAGGGCACCGCGTGATCGGTACTGTCCGAAGCGAACAGGCAAGGAATGCGTTCGAAGCACTGGCTCCAGGTCGATCCGTGGGTCGAGTGCTCGATGTGACCGACTTTGAAGCTATCGACGGCGTCGTCGCCGAAATCGAGGCAACGGTCGGGCCGATCGACGTGCTCGTCAACAACGCAGGGTACGGTCACGAGGGCGTGATGGAGGAATCGCCGCTGGACGAGATGCGACGGCAGTTCGACGTCAATGTATTTGGCGCCGTCGCGATGATGAAGGCCGTGATCCCGGGCATGCGCAAACGGCGGCGCGGCAATATTCTCAACATCACGTCGATGGGCGGCCACATCACGATGCCCGGCATCACCTACTACTGCGGCAGCAAGTTCGCGCTGGAAGGCATCTCCGAGGCGCTCGGCAAGGAGGTCCGGCCATTGGGCATCTTCGTCACCGCCGTCGCGCCGGGATCGTTCCGGACCGATTGGGCCGGCCGGTCGATGGTCCGCACGCCGCGTTCGATCCCGGATTATGACCCGCTCTTCGATCCAATCAGAAAAGCGCGCGAGGAAAAAAGCGGCAAGCAGTTGGGCGATCCTGTGAAGGCGGCGCGCGCCATGCTCTCGGTGATTGATAGCGACAATCCGCCGGCGCATCTGCTTCTGGGGAGTGATGCGGTTGGCCTCGTGCGCGAGAAACTCTCGGCCATCGGCGGCGAAATCGACGCATGGGAAACCGTCAGCCGATCGACGGACGGCTAGCGTGTGTCGTCGTGCCGGCTTGCTCGCAAGGTGTCAATCTCACAAGTACTCGACATTCCCGTCGACACTGATCGCCTGCCCGGTGATATTGCCGCCAGCCGGCGACGCAAGGAACAACGTCATCGCCGCAATATCATCGACCGTGACCATCCGGCGCAACGAAATCTTCTTCAGGTACTCGTCGCGCATCGCATCGAACGAAATACCGAGCGCGTCGGCGCGCGCAGCGATCACCTTGCTCATCCGCTCGCCTTCCACTACGCCCGGCAAGATCGCGTTCACACGAATATTGCTCGGGCCCAGTTCGGCCGCCAGCGATTTGACCAATCCCACGATTGCCCATTTCGTCGACGCATACGGCGTTCGAAACGGATAGCCAAGACGTCCCGCCACCGAAGACATCGCGACGATGCTCGCGCAGTCCGACGTCTCCTTCAAAACGGGCACCGCCTTGCGCAGAAAATAGAACTGGCTGTTGAGGTTGGTGGACACCGTGCTTTCCCACTGCGCAGGATCGAGATCTTCGACTGCGCCCGTCGGTCCCGCGATGCCCGCGTTGTTGATGAGCACATCGAGTCCGCCGAGCTTCTGCCGCGCATCGTCGATGACGGCATCGACTTGCGCCCGGTCCGACACGTCGGCGATACCCGCGTGAAGGTCAGGCAAGCGCGATCTGGCGTCAGCGACGGCCGTCGCGTTCACATCGCAGATATAAACCTTTGCCTGCGCCTGCAGAAATGCTTCGGCGATTGCCGCGCCAATTCCGGCCGCGCCCGCCGATACGAATACACGCAGCCCGGCGCGCGGTTTCAGGAGATCAATGATATTCATACCGCTACCTCTTCACTATTTACAAACGGATCACAAAGTCAATCCGCCCGTCGCTTCGATCACTGCGCCGTTGACGTAGCTTGCTTCGTCGCTTGCCAGAAACGCGTAGATACTCGCGATTTCTTCGGGCTTGCCGAGCCGGCGCAGCGGCACGTCTTCGCGCATCTTCGCGAGCACGTCTTCAGGAATGGTCTTGAGGATAGGCGTGTCGATGAAGCCAGGCGCAACCGCGTTGACGCGGATACCCTTCGGACCCAGCTCGCGGCTCCAGGTCTTCGTGAAGCCGATCACGCCGAACTTGGCCGCTGCATAGTTCGTCTGCCCGTAGTTACCGTAAATGCCCACGACAGAGCTTGCGTTCAGGATGACACCGGAGCCTTGCGCAATCATCGAATCGACGACGGCCTGTGCGGTATGAAAGACTCCGCGAAGATTGACGTCGATCACATCTTCGAACTGCTGTAACGTCATCTTCTGCAAACGCGCATCGCGTGTGATGCCCGCATTGTTCACGACGACGTCAATGCGGCCATATGTGTCGCGTACTCGAGTGACCATCTGATCGACTTGCGCACGTTGCGTGACATCGACGGCGAACGCTTCCGACTTCGCGCCTGCTTCCCGGCACATATGCGCAACCGTCTCGACAGCATCGAGATTCATGTCGCAAGCGATCACGACGGCGCCTTCGCGCGCGAACTTCAATGCAGTCGCTGCTCCGATCCCCTGCCCCGCGCCCGTGATAATCGCAACTTTTCCGTTCAACTTCATTGTTGGTTTATTCCTTCCAGAAAACGCAAACCCGACTATGACTTCATCTGTGCGGCCGGCTCGCGCGACGACTCTACACGATCCTCGCCGCGAATCGCTCTCGCCAGCAACGGCACCAGAGCGAGGCCGAGCACTGCTGCGACCAGAATCACCGTGAAGCCGGCATCGCTTCGGCCGGAAGACGTTTCCGCCATTCCGAACAGATACGGTCCGACAAACCCACCGATCAAACCGATCGTGTTGATGAACGCGAGACCCGCTGCAGCCTGGATGCCTTGCAGACGCTTCATCGCGATGGCCCAATAGGACGGCAACACGCCGCCGCCGAAGAACGCCGTCACCGTGAGAAGGCAGATCCGCGCAGCGGGAGTCGTCACCGCGAGATAAACGCATGCGCCTACGACAAGCCCCGCCGTGAGCACGCCGAGAAACACGCAATCGCTATTCACGCGCCGGTGGATGCGCGGCAGAATTAGCACGCCAAGCAGAAAACCAAGCCCGACGCTTGCGGCCAGAAAGCCGATCACAAGCGGCGAATCGACATGCATCTGGTGGACGATGGCCGGCGCAAAAAAGTACAGCCCCACGAACGCCACCTGATTCAGGAAATAGATCAAACCGATCAATACGGTAGTGGGCCGTTTGAGCGCGGCAATCCAGTTTGCGGACGAGTACTCCGCACTTCCGTGCACGTCGATGACAGCGTGCGTTTCGAGCACGTCGCGCTCGGCCGCCGACAGCCACCGCGCGTCTCGCGGCCGCTCCGGCATCGCAAAGAACAACACGATGCCAACGATCACGCTCGGAATGCCTTCGATCATGAACATCCATTGCCAGCCATGCAGTCCGCCGAATCCGTCCAGTTGCATCAGCGCGCCGCCGAGCGGACTGCCGAGCATCAGTGCGAGCGCGGGCGCAATGTAGATCCAGCCGACCACGACAGGCCGGTCATGCGGCGCGAACCACAGCGTCACCATATACATCAGCGCAGGAAAGAGACCCGCTTCCGCGATGCCCAGCAGAACGCGCAATACATAGAACGATGACGTGCCCTGCACGAACATCATCGCGGTCGACAGGATGCCCCACGTCACTGCGATGCGCGCGATCCAGCGTCGCGGACCGACGCGGTGTGCCGCCAGGTTGCTCGGCACTTCGAGCAATGCATAGCCGAGAAAGAAAATGCCTGAGCCGAAACCATATGCGGCGGCACTGATGCCGACATCTGCCGCGAGCTGAATCTTCGCGAGCGCAACATTCGTGCGATCGAGAAAGGACATGAAGTAGATCGCGCACATTAGCGGGATCAGCCTGAGCATGGCCTTGTGCGTGGCAACGCGATGCAACTGTTCAACGCGATGGTCGATGGAAGTAGTGTCCATGACGTCGTCTCCAATATCGTTTGAATGGCTTTGTTCTTTTGTTAGCGTCAGCCTAGAGCGTTACCTTGTCGGCGCCTTTGAGTCCCAGCATCTTGCGCGCGTCCGAGGGCGTCGCGATCTCGAACGACAGTTCTTCGAGAATGCGGCGGATTTTACGGACCTGTTGTGCGTTGGTCTCCGCCTTCACACCCTTCGAGAGATACACGCTGTCTTCGAGACCCACGCGCACGTTGCCGCCCAGGATCGCGCTCATGGTCACGAGCGGCATCTGGTGACGGCCCGCGCCGAGAACGGAGAACTGATAGTTCTCGCGGCCAAACAACCTGTCTGCCGTCGAGCGCATCACGACCATGTTCTCCGGGTCCGTTCCCAGCCCGCCCAAAATGCCGAACACCGATTGAATAAAGAACGGCGGCTTGACGAGCCCTTGTTCGACGAAATGCGCAAGGTTGTACAGATGCCCCACGTCATAGCACTCGAATTCGAAGCGCGTGCCGTTGTCTCCCAGTTCCAGAAGAATGTTGCGAATGTCCTTGAAGGTATTGCGGAAGATCATGTCTTCCATGCCTTCGACGTAATCCTTCTCCCAGCCGTAGCGCCAGGACTTAATCTTTGCGGCAACGGGATGAATCGAAAAGTTCATCGAGCCCATGTTCAACGAGCACATTTCGGGCTTTGCGAGTCGCGGATACGCGAGACGTTCTTCGAGCGTCATACGCGTGCTGCCGCCTGTCGTGATGTTGATGACGGCGTCCGTCGCTTCGGCGATTGCGGGCACGAAGGCCTTGAAGATCTCCGGGCTCGGCGTGGGGCGGCCGTCATTGGGATCGCGTGCGTGCAGATGAATGATCGCGGCCCCGGCTTCAGCCGCTTCGATGGCCTGGTCCCGGATTTGCGCGGGCGTGATGGGGAGATGTTCGGACATCGACGGCACATGGGTTGCGCCCGTGATCGCACACGAAATGATGACCTTGCGGCTGGCGTCGCTCATTGGGAAATCCTGATCTGTTCGGCGTGCGCGGCGCTTCGTCCCTGTGCAATGAAAGGACGCCGCGCACGCTGTCTCCGAGGTTGTATCGACGCGCTGGCGGTCCGTGGACGCAGCGCTTGTGATACCGATAGTAGTGGGATACGATGGCGCCCGTAAGGTCATTTACGGACACGAGGATGTCTTCGAAGGACATTCGGTGGAGCACTCTTGGCATCGACTCGCCCCCTGATCAACGAGCGCATTTACGCGCCGTACAAAATCGCCGCACTGGTCGAAGTGCTCGCGGAGCAAGGCATTGCGCCCGAAGACAGTCTGAAGGGCAGCGGCCTGAGCGTCGATCAACTCAACGACGCGTCGGTGATGACGTCGGTGCGCCAATATGCGATCGTGGCCCGCAACGCGGTGCTGTTATCGACCGATCCGGCCACCCCGTTCAAGACCGGCGCGCGGCTGCATTTGTCCGCGTATGGCATGTACGGTTATGCGCTGATGTCGTGTCTTTCGTTGCGCGATTACTTCCGGCTTGGCGTCAAATATCATCGGCTTGCAACGCCGACCGTGACGATCGATTGGACCGAATACCCGGACCGAGCCGTGTGGTCGTTTCCTGATGCCTTCGTGTCGAGCCCATCGCGCGAATTGCGCGAGTTCATCATCGAGCAGCAATTCACGCAGCACGTCACGCATCTTCAGGATGTCGCGGGTCATAGCTGTCCGCCGGTCATGGCGTGCTTTTCCTATCCGGCGCCTGCGCATGCGGATCTTTATCCGCAGTATCTCGGTTGCCCGTGTTTTTTCGACGCGCCGCAATGCGAGCTTGTTTACGACAGCGCGATACTGAACCAGAAGCCGCAGCTCGCGCATAAGCTGACGGCGACGCTGTTGCAGGATACGTGCGATCGTTTGATCGGGCAGGCGAAGACTTCAGTCGGAACGTCCGGCGAGGTCTATCAGGTTCTAATGAGCACGCCTGGTGTTTTTCCCGGCATGGAAGAAGTGGCAACGCGGCTCAACATGACGAGCCGCACCTTACGGAGGCATCTCGAAGCAGAGGGAACATCTTTCGTTGCGATCGTCGATGATGTGCGTTGCTCGCTGGCGCTGGAGTATTTGCAATCGACGAAGATGAGTACCGATGATGTCGCAATGCTTCTAGGGTTTAGCGATGCCGCGAATTTTCGCCGCGCGTTGAAGCGCTGGACAGGGAAAGGGCCGGGGGAGTTGAGGAAGTAGCGGTGCGCGCGCTGTCCGGCGTGTTTTTGTCTGCGACGCTGGGTTGGTTGTTCTAGCCCTTGCGCTGGCATCCGCGATTTGCCTTCGTGCTTCATGCGTTGCCCCTGTGCGGGGCGGCACCTACTTTTCTTTGCCGCCGCAAAGAAAAGTAGGCAAAAGAAAGCGGCTAACACCGCCAATCCTTCTTCTTGCCTGAGGGCCCCCAAAGGGTCTTACGCTTCACACGGCAGCACTTCTGTTCGCGTTCGTTGCCAACGCTTCGAATGAGCGCCTCACCCACTTCAAACACCCGAACAAGAGCTAGCGGCAGCGAATGGTTTGTGCCGCCCAGGTGGCAAACTGTGTGTAGGTTGTCGCGGCGTATAACTCGGCGCTCTTACAGGGTGGGACGCTTGCCCTGTCGGTCCGGAGTGAGGCGTGTGAGGTGCTACGGCCTACACACAGTTTGCCACCTGGGCGGCGGTGGAATATCCGGTACGGCGTGCTGCAACGCGGGTGTGTGAAGCGGGTGATGCCTCAAATCAGAGCGTTGGCAACAAGCATGAGTCACGTGGTTGCCGTGTGAAGTGTGGGACCGTTTGGGGGCCCTCAGGCAAATACAAGAACTGGCGGTGTTAGCCGCTTTCTTTTGCCTACTTTTCTTTGCGGCGGCAAAGAAAAGTAGGTGCCGCCCCGCACAGGGGCAACGCTTGAAGCACGAAGGCAAATCGCGGATGCCAGCGAAAAAGTCCCGCGCCACCCCGCTTCCCGTCCTACGAAAACCCTTCCCGAGAAGTCTTCTCGATCGTCACATCGTACCGGCCGCCCATCCCACCGAGCGCCACCGTCGCGCGCTTTGCGCATTCGAGCAAGGCGATCAGCGCCCCCGTGATAGTCGACGCCATGTCAAAGCGCGCTTTAGGCCCAGACAACGCCAGCGCTCCCACCAACTCTCCCGATGCCCCAAACACCGGCACCGATACCGACGCCGTTTCAGGATCACGCTCTCCGTGCGAGACAGCCCACAACCGTTCGCGCACTTCCTCCCAACGTGAATCAAGCGTATCCGTGAACGCCAGCAGAACTTTGCCTGACGCACCCTTGTCGATCGGAAACTCTTCGCCAACGCGAATCGACACCCGCACCGCGCGCGCAGGTTCAACACGGAAGAGCACCAGTCTCCGGTCGCCCTGCCGCACATACAAAGACGCGGTCTCCCCGAGGTCCCGGCTGAGTTGCTGAAGAATCGGCTCGATAACCGGTCCCACCTGAAACGAGCGCTGGTAGAGCGCCGCGAGCCGCAATGGCTGCGGCCCAATCGCGTATTGTCCGTCGCTCAGTCTGCGGATGAATCCGCCGTGCTCCAGTGCACCAAGCAGACGCAGCACCGTGCTCTTGTACAGATCGGTGCGACGTGAGAGTTCTGCGAGCGACAACCGGTCATCCGTCGGCCCGAAGGCGTTGAGAATCGCGAACGCGCGATCGAGCACCGCCACACCGCTGGACCCATCGTTTGGGGCGACGGCCTCCGAAGGTGACGCTTCCTGCATTTCGCTGGGCACGGCCGTTTCCTTATCACGTCTTTGCGTTGAATCGACTGTATCGTTCTATCACGCAGAACGCAAGCTTCATAAATCCCCAAATTTTAGGGTTTACCCACCTTAAATTGCGGTGTTTTTGCTCCTATAGTTCTATTTGACAGAACATCATTCCGTCTAATAGAACATTCGAAAGGAGTTCACCTTGAACACTTCCCCCGCCCCCTCGGTCCTCGTCAGCGAAGTGGGCCCGCGCGACGGCCTCCAGAGCATCAGGCGCGTGATGCCCACGGCTGCGAAGCTTCGCTGGATTTCGGCGCTGGCCGCCGCGGGGCTGAAGGAGATCGAGGTCGGCTCTTTCGTGCCGCCAAAACTGCTTCCCCAGATGGCGGACATCCGTGAAGTCGTGGCTCATGCGCTGACGATCCCCGGCCTTCACGTCGCCGTGCTTGCGCCAAACCTTCGCGGATCGCAAAGCGCCTTCGAAGCTGGTGTGCATAAGCTCACGTTGCCGGTTTCAGTGACCGACGAGCATTCGATGGCCAACATCCGCAAGACGACCGCACAGATGATCGAAGAGGTGCGCGAGATCGTCGCTTTACGCGACGCGCAGTTCCCCGGTGTGCAGATCGAAGCGGGCGTATCTGTCGCGTTCGGTTGCACGATCGCAGGCGCGGTGAGCGACGACCAGACGATGCGGATGTGTGTCGCGATGGCCGCGTGCGGTGTGGACGAAGTGGGCCTGTCCGATACCAGCGGCTATGCAAACCCCACACAGGTCCGCCGTCTGTTCCGGCGCTTGCAGACCGAACTTGGCGCCAAGGCAGGCGGCGCCCACTTCCACAACACACGCGGTCAGGGACTGGCGAACGTCGTCGCTGCGCTCGATGCAGGCGTGACAACGATCGACGCGAGCCAGGCGGGTCTGGGCGGCTGTCCCTACGCGCCGGGCGCGACCGGCAACATCGTCACGGAAGACCTTGCCTTCCTGCTTGAAGCAATGGGCTACGACACGGGTATCGACATTGACGCGCTCGTCGCTGCCCGCGCAATTCTCGCGGAAGCACTGCCGGGCGAAGCGTTGTACGGGCATGTGCCCGACGCGGGGTTGCCGAAAGGATTCGGCTATGCAGATGGGCGTGCACCGAGCGCGCCGCAACCGGAAGGATGTTTGCTGGGAGTCGCGCAATGAGTTCGAATCAATCGAATCAATCCCTGCCCTACAGCGGCGTGCGCGTGATCGAAATGACGCACATGGTGATGGGACCGACCTGCGGCATGGTGCTGGCGGACCTTGGCGCGGAAGTGATCAAGGTCGAGCCGATTGCAGGCGACAGCACGCGTTCCCTGCGTGGATCAGGGGCAGGCTTTTTCAGCACGTTCAACCGGAACAAGAAAAGCATTGCAGTAGACGTAAAAGATCCTCGCGGGATCGAAATCGTCCACAAGCTGCTCGCGAGCGCTGACATCTTCAGCGAGAACTTCAAGAGCGGCACGATGGACAGGCTCGGGCTCGGATATGCAGCGCTGTCGAAGCTCAATCCCCGTTTGATCTATGTCTCGCACAAGGGCTTTCTGCCCGGTCCATACGACCATCGGACCGCGCTCGACGAAGTCGTGCAGATGATGGGCGGCCTGGCTTACATGACGGGGCCCGAGGGGCGGCCGCTGCGTGCCGGCACCAGCGTCAACGACATCATGGGCGGCATGTTCGGCGCTATCGGTGCGATGGCGGCACTCGCGCAGCGTGAGCGCACAGGCAGGGGACAGGAAGTCCAGAGTGCACTGTTTGAAAACAACGTATTCCTCGTTGCGCAGCACATGATGCAGTACGCAGTGACGGGTCAGGCTGCGTCGCCGATGCCGAGCCGTATATCCGCATGGGCTGTGTACGACGTCTTTTCCGTCAGGAACGGCGAACAGATTTTTCTGGCGGTCGTGTCGGACACGCAATGGGCCTTGTTCTGCGATGCCTTTGGTCTTGTGGAACTGAAGTCGGACGAACGGATTGCCACCAACAATCAACGGGTCCAGGCCCGCGACTGGTTGCTGCCGCGATTGCGCCAGCACATGGAGGCGTTCAGCGCGGCAGAGATCAGCGCCATTTTCGAACGCATCGGCTTGCCCTATGCGCCGATTACCAGGCCGCAAGACCTGTTCGACGATCCGCACCTGCTCGCGACGGGCGGGCTCGCCGATGTGACGTTACCGCCCGATGCAAGCGGAGCGGGTGAACCGGTCTCCACGCGCACTGCATTGCTCCCGCTGACGTTAGCGGGTGAGCGGTTGCGCCTTCGCGCAGCGCCGCCCGCGCTCGGACAGGACACACAGACGCTGCTGTCGCAGCTCGGCTATACCGATGACGAACTCGGACAACTGGTCGATGCCGGTGTCGTCGGATGCCAGAACCGCCCGTCGGGCGACGCGTCGAGTCCTTCGCCCAATGAGCTTGCCAGCGCCTGACGCCTGACGCCGGACCCATCGCACAGAAACACAGCACCGCGCCGACCGCCTTGCGGTCAGGCCCGGCCAGTGAATTGTCTGGAGACGACAATGACATCCATTTCATCGAGCATGACGGCTGACACCACCGCCAGCCTCGAACAGCATGCGGTCAGAAAAGCTGCATGGCGCTTTATCCCGCTGCTCGCACTCGCCTACTTTTTCAACTATCTGGATCGTACGAGCGTCGGTTTTGCGGCGCTGACGATGAACCGCGACCTTGGGCTGACTGCAACGCAGTTCGGCTGGGGAGCCGGGATCATGTTTGCCGGCTATTGCGTCTGCGAGGTGCCTAGCAATCTGGCGCTATACCGCTTCGGCGCGCGGCGCTGGCTGGCCCGCATCATGATCACGTGGGGGCTGTTGGCCGCAGCCACGGCGCTCGCCGCCGGGCCGACCAGTTTCTATGTGATCCGTCTGCTGCTCGGAATCGGTGAAGCCGGTTTCTTTCCGGGCGTCATATTCTTCCTTGCCGTCTGGTTCCCCGCCAGCTACCGCACGCGTGTGCTGGCATGGTTCACCGTCTCGACTCCACTGTCTTCACTCGTCGGTGGTCCGTTGTCGTCGTGGCTGCTTCACATGGATGGCTTACTCGGTCTGGCAGGCTGGAAGTGGATGTTCATCGTCGAAGGTCTCCCGGCGTGTGTGCTCGGATACCTCGTGCTGAAAATGCTTGCGGACAAGCCCGCCGATGCCACATGGCTTTCGCCGGAAGAGCGGCTCGCGCTGCAAAGCGCATTCGATCGCGAGGGTTCATCCGGTCAGAAAAAGAAGGATTTTCGCGCGGCGCTCAAGGACGTGCGCGTCTATCTCCTCGCGATGATCTCGTTTGGCTTCACGATGGGCTCTTACGGCATCGGCATCTGGTTGCCCCAGATGCTCAAAGCGCACGGCATGAGCGTGACGCAAACCGGCTGGGTCTCTGCCGTGCCGTACTTCTTTGCCACCATCGCACTGCTCTGGTGGGCGAAACGGGTCGATCGTCGCGGCGGCCATATTGCAAACCTCGCTGCGGGTCTGCTGATTGGCGCCGTCGCGCTCGGTGTCTCGACATACTTTCATCAACTGTTGCCCGCGATGACCGGCATCACGCTGGCACTGATCGGCACGATTGCTGGCCGCACGATTTTCTACACGCTGCCGGCCCGATTCCTGTCCGGTCAGGCAGCCGCCGGCGGACTCGCGCTGATCAATTCGATCGGTGCACTTGGCGGCTTCGCGGGTCCGTATCTGGTTGGCTATCTGAAGGACAGCTTTGGAACCTACACGGCCGGGATGTTTGGTCTCGCCGTCGTGCTCGGACTGACGACGTTGCTGACACTCTCCCTTTATGCCTTCAATCGGGGCGAGCGATGACAGGAACGATTGATTCGCCGATGCGTCGCCAGCTTCTTCGTGCCGCCGCTGCATCGATCGCCATCCCAGTCCTGGCCACGCATGCAATCGCCAACGAAGAGACGCGCCCCATGAATCCGAC
Source organism: Paraburkholderia sp. SIMBA_054 (assembly GCF_046534875.1). Taxonomy (NCBI): domain Bacteria; kingdom Pseudomonadati; phylum Pseudomonadota; class Betaproteobacteria; order Burkholderiales; family Burkholderiaceae; genus Paraburkholderia; species Paraburkholderia sp. SIMBA_054. Next base: position 194,697 of record NZ_JAWRXV010000010.1, read on the forward strand.
CAGCAACTATCTGCCCGTTCGATCCGAATGGCTCGCCTCGGGAACCGAAACGGCACTTGAGCCGGACATGCCGATCATCGACGCGCATCATCACTTCTATGATCGCCCGGGCTGGACCTACCTGCTCGACGAGTACCTTCGCGACGCACAGTCCGGGCATAACATCACGGCTTCCGTGTACATGCAGGCACTCACCCGTTACAGGCAGTCGGGCCCCGACCCATTGAGGCCGGTCGGCGAGGTGGAATATGTGACAGCCGCAACCGCGCCGACGCAGGGCGGCAGGCCACAGGTCGCAAAGGGTATTGTCGGCTATGCCGATCTTCGTCGCGGTGCGGCGGTGCGCGAAGTTCTCGAAGCGCATCTCCAGGCCGGACAGGGACGGTTCAGGGGCGTACGGCATCTCGTGACGTGGGATGCTGACCAGACACTGGTGAATCCTGTCTCGGCGGCACCGCGTGGATTGCTGCTCGACCGGGACTACCGCGCGGGCGTGGCACAGTTGGGGCCACTCGGTCTGTCGTATGACGCATGGCTTTTTTTCCCACAACTTCCCGAGTTATTCGACCTTGCGAAGGCCAATCCCGATGTGCCCGTCATCATCAATCACTGCGGCGGTGTCGTGCGGATTGCCAGCTACGAGGATAAGCAGAAAGAGGTGTTCGAAAGCTGGTCCCAATCCATGCGCAAGTTGGCGCAACTGCCTAACGTGTATGTCAAGGTCGGCGGGCTGGGGATGCGGATCAACGGCTTTGACTTCGAGAAGGGGGAGCGGCCACCGTCGTCAATCCAACTCGCCGAAGCGTGGAAGCCGTGGATGCACACTTGCATCGAACTGTTCGGCGCGAATCGATGCATGTTCGAGAGCAACTTCCCGGTCGACAAGGGCTCGTATCCGTACAGCAACGGCTGGAACGCATTCAAACGATTGACCGCGCAGGCGAGCCACGGCGAGCGCGAAGCGTTGTTCCGGGGCACGGTGAGCAACGTGTATCGCCTTGGCTGATCGTTCGGGTGGCGGATGCCCGGCCGTCACGCCATACCCATGAAATACACGTGCAAATACGAAAGACGCCATTGATCAGACGGAGTTGAATGAGGACCCTGATTCGCAAAATGCGCTCATAGTCCTCAAGGAACTGAACTGACATGGCAAAAGTATTGTGTGTTCTCTATCCCGACCCCGTAACCGGGTATCCGCCCAGGTACGTGCGCGACGACATTCCCGTCATTACGCAATATCCAAACGGTCAAACGGTGCCGTCTCCGCAAGGACCGCTCGGATTCAAGCCTGGCGAACTGGTTGGCTGCGTGTCCGGCGAGCTAGGTCTGCGCAGCTATCTGGAAGCGCATGGTCATGAACTCGTCGTCACGAGCGATAAGGACGGTGCCGACTCCACCTTCGACAAGCACCTGGTCGATGCCGACGTCGTCATTTCGCAGCCGTTCTGGCCGGCCTATCTGACGGCGGAACGGATTGCGAAAGCGAAGAAGCTCAAGCTTGCGTTGACGGCAGGCATCGGCTCGGATCACGTCGATCTGAAGGCGGCTGCGGCGCATGGTGTCACCGTTGCTGAAGAGACGTTCTCGAACAGCATCAGCGTCGCGGAACACGTCGTTATGATGGTGTTGTCGCTGGTGCGCAACTATCTTCCCGCGCATCAGTATGCCGTCAACGGCGGCTGGAACATCGCGGATTGCGTGAGCCGCAGCTACGATCTGGAAGGGATGCATTTCGGCACGCTCGGCGCGGGCCGGATCGGACTTGCCGTATTGCGCCGACTCAAACCGTTCGACGTGAAGCTGCACTACTATCAGCGCCATCGTCTCGCACCCGAAGTCGAAGCGGAACTCGGACTGATCCATCATGAAACGCCCGAAGATCTCGTCAAGGTCTGCGACATCATCAATCTGCAGATGCCGCTTTATCCTTCCACCGAAGGCTTTTTCAACGAGCGCATGTTGAGCCTCGCCAAGCGCGGCGCCTACCTCATCAATACTGCGCGCGGCGCGTTGTGCGACCGTGACGCGATTGTGAAGGCGCTGGAATCCGGCCAGTTGGCGGGCTACGCGGGTGACGTCTGGTTCCCACAACCGGCACCCGTCGATCATCCGTGGCGCACGATGCCGTACAACGGCATGACGCCGCACATCTCGGGCAGTTCGCTGTCGGGCCAGGCGCGCTACGCTGCAGGCACGCTGGAAATTCTTCAGTGCTTCTTCGAGGGAAAGCCGATCCGTCCGGAGTATCTGATCGTCGACGGCGGCAATCTCGCGGGAACGGGCGCGAGTTCGTACAAGCTGAGCTGATTCCCCGCATGCGTGATCCGAATCGGGGTCTGCACGCAGGCTCCGAAATTGATTGCAGATCAGTCTGGTGAGCGCGCGCCTCGCCATCAAGCCAGACACGGGGATAAACATCCTTGGGATTGACGCGCAGAGCGACTACGGCGTACCGGACGAAGGCCCGCCGTCCCGTACCGCGACGGGAAGACGGGCGACGAACACCCAGTCCATATAGGTTTTTGCGTCGTTGAAGCCGCGAAATTCGCCCGGAAAATGCGCGATCTGAATGGGTCGCGCATGAGACACGCTATGAACACCTACAATCGTCTGGCCATCCGGCGATCTGACGAGTTCCCAGTCGGCCTTGCCCGTCATCGGGTCCGCATACAGCTTGCGCAGGTGCCGCACGACGTTGGGATAACGCGGGTCGCGCACGAGGTCGTCAAGCGTGCGCGGCTGGTTCGGCTGACCCACGGGCGTCGCCAATGCATAGCTCAGCAACGCGCGCTGAAATTCGCCACCGACGAACAGCAGTTCCTGTTCGGCCACGCGCCGCTGATAGACGGCACCAAGCTGCGCCGTAGCGGCAGCCGCCACGCCGATGATCGAGATCAGGATCAGCAGCGAGAGATACGCGTAGCCCTGTTGCGCATTGCGCCGCCTGCGAACTCTTCCCCTTCGCATCGCTATAGCGCCTCGTACGGCTTGCCGTTGCTGTCCGCGCCCTGCGCACCGCTTTTGATGTCGTAGACCTTGCCCGGATACGGCTCGTCGGGTGGCACGATGTGCCAGGTCGTCGCGCTGTCGGTGATGGGATCGATGGGCAGCGAACGCAAATAGTGTTTCTCGACGAGTTCTTCCAGCGAGTCCGGATAACGCCCGGCATCGCCATAAAACCTGTCGATCGCGTCACGCGTCGCGAGCAGATTCTGCGCGAGAATCTTTTCCTTCGATGCGTCAATCGAATGGAAGTAGTTCGGCAACGCGATCGTGAGCATCAGCGCGATCACCGACAGCACGATCAGCAGTTCGATCAGCGTAAAGCCCTTCGCGGTACGCACGCGCGCTGTCATCGAAGTCACCATTTGCGGTAGGCAATGCCATTGAGTCCGATGCCCGTGGAAGTCGAGTAGACGTCGTACACGTCGTCGCCTTCCTGCGGATCGTCGGCTTCGCTCGCGTAGGCGCGCTTGCCCCACGTGGCCGCGTCGCCGAGTTGCGCGTCGGGGTTCATCGGATCGCGCGGAATGCGGCGCAGGAAGTACAGCTTGTGTCCTTTCGGATCGGTCTGGTCTTTTACGCCATCGACGAGTACATCGAGACCTGTCGGATAGCCCGTCGCGCCCGCCTCTTTGGCGATGCGCCCTTCCTTGCTCGCGGCCTTGTACGCATCGATGGCATTGCGTATTTCGTGCAGCGCGACGCGCAGTTCCTGCTCGCGTTCGCGTTGACGCATGACTTGCGCGACGGGCACCGTCATGCAGGCGAGCACACCGAGAATCGCAAGCGTGACGAGCAGCTCGATCAACGTAAAGCCGCCCGCCGCCTTGCGACGCATTGCAGTCCGCACGACGGCCGTTGTCATCGCGCGCCCACACTCAGGCTGTATGCAGACGGCGGCGGCATCGTGACGGCCTGGCCGCCCGCGCCGAGCACGGAGCCGGGCTGGACCTGGATCGACGTCTGCGCGGCGGGCGCCAGCGCCTTGAAGCTCAGCACGGCGAAGGTGGCTTGGGCGGAGCCGCCCGTGCCGCCCGGCGACGAGTCGGCCAGAATCAGCTGCCCGCCCTGCGCGACGCGGTTCGAGAAGCTCGTCTGCGCGCCGCCCTGTTTGAGGAAGTCGCCTTCCGTCACGCCCGTGAACTGCAATTTCGACACGTCGTAGCTCACGGTCGCGGACGCGCTCGTCACGGGCTGATCCGCCTGCATCAGCAACGCGACGGTGACCGAGTCGCCCGTCTTCACCTGCGGTGGCCCCTGGATCGACATTTCGGCCGTGCCCGGCGTCCCCGCGCCGCCGACGAGCGGCGTCGTGTCTCCGCCGAGATAGGCGCCCGCTCCTGCACCGTACGCGTTCGATCCCGCGCCGTACGCGCCAGATGATCCATAAGCGCCATACGCGCCCGTTTGCGGCGTGTTCGATCCGCCGCGCTGGGCGGACGTGCCAAAGTCCGCAGCCTGCGTGTTGGATGATGAGCCGTTGGAAGGCGCGGGCGTAACGATTCCGTTCGACTTGATCATGCTCTGCATGTTCGTTTCCGTGCCGGACGTGAAGTACGCCAGCGACGCATCCGGATGCCGGATATTGCGGACCAGGTGCGGCGTGATTGAGAGGACGATTTCGGTGTTCTTGTCGTCGTCGGTGGTCGCGCCGAACAGACGGCCCAGCACGGGCATCTGTCCGAGGCCGGGAATCTTGTTGCCGGAAGTGCGTTCCTGGCTGTCGATCAAACCCGCCAGCACGTCCGTCTCGCCGTTCTTCAACTGCAGCACTGTGCTAGCCGTGCGCGTACCGATCTCGTACGCCGTCGTGCCCGACGAACCGGTGATCTGGTTCAGCAGGCTGCTGACTTCGAGCGCGACCTTGATGCCGACGGTGTCGTCGAGATAGATGGTCGGCTCGACGTTCAGCGTCAGGCCGATGTCGAGATAGTTGATCGACTGCGAGACGAAGCCCGTTGATGTCGCCGTCGACGTGATGTTCGGCACGCGCTCGCCGATCAGGATCTTGGCCTTTTCGTGATTGCGCACACGAATGCGCGGGTTGGTCAGCAGCTTCGCGTTCGAATCCTGGCGGTTCGCATTCACAGTCGCCTGCAGCGACGAAACGCCGACCGTGCGCGAAGTCTGATTCAGCAGATCGTGCAATGACAGCGCGGGAGAAGAACCCGAGCCGCCGGAAGACGAGGAACCATACGACGAGCCCGACGATCCACTCCCTGACGAGATCGCGCCGAACGCGCTGCCCGCTGCCGTCGGCGTGAACGTGATGGACGACGGCCATGCGATGCCGAGATCCTGCATGCTGTTGCGCTGCACTTCCAGCACTTCGACTTCCAGCATCACTTCCGGCTCGGGCACGTCTTCGAGCGCGACGAGCTTTTCGGCCATCCGGATCGCGTCGGGCGTGTCCCGCACGATCACGACGTTGAGCTTTTCGTCGGCGACGACATCGTGCGACTTGACGATCGTCTTCAGCGTGTTGGCCACCGTCTTCGCATCTGCATTCGACAGGAAGAAGGTGCGCACGGCCAGTTCCTGATAGTCCTTCAGCTTGGCGGGCGTGTTCGGATAGATCAGCACGGTGTTTTCGTCGAGCACCTGCTGCGCGAGCTGATTCGTCGCGAGCACGTATCGCACGGCTGCCTCGATGGTGCTGTTGCGCAGATAGATCGAGGTGCGCTGATCGGTCTTGACGTCCTTGTCGAACAGGAAGTTCAGCCCCGCGCTGCGCGAGATCACTTCGAACACCTGCTTGAGCGGCGCATCCTTGAAGTCGATCCGAACCGGCTTGCGATACGCGCTCGCGAGCGCGGCTTCGACGCGCAGAAAGCCCGTGTCGGCGTTCAGCTTGCGCTGCAACGCGAGCGCACGCGGATGCGCGGGCGCTTCCGTCAACACCTTCGCGATCAGGCCACGCGCGCTGTCGCTATCCTTCGCGGCCAGCATTTCCGCGCGCTCGACGAGTCCATCGATCCGCGCCGCGCCTTCGAGTGCGGCGATGCCGGAGAGCGCGCGTTCGTTGGCGGGGTCGATGGTCAGCGCATGTTGATACGACTTGCGCGCCGCCGCGCGCGCGCCGCCTGCCGCAAGGCGGTCGCCTTCCTCGTCGAAGCGCGCGACGGCACTCTCGCGCTCCGCGAGCCAGGCCGCGCGGTAATGCGGGTCGTGCGGGTCCTGCGTGACGGCTTGTTGCAGCTTCGCCAGCCCTTCGTCGACCTTGCCCTGTGCAACGAGGTCCTTGCCGTCGCGGTATGCGCGCTCGGCTGCACAGCCCGTCAGCACGATCGGCACGGCAAGCAGCAACGCGAGCGTGCGCGCGTGGCGTGCCGCGAAACGGCACAGACCGCGTCGCGTGAATGATGTTGCAAGTGGCGTAGCCAACTGTTCACTTCCTTTGGTTGCGTTCATCAGTCGGCGCTGCCGATATCCATGGTCTGAACCAGTTTTAGCGGCAGATAAACGAGTGTCATGTTCGGCGGCTTGATGGCGTCGACGCGATACGATCCGTCGATCACCATCTGATCGCGCACAATCAGCGTTTCGTCGCCGCGCGTCAGATACACCTCCCAGTTGCCGTCGGCGCCCTGCTTGCCGAGATAGGTGAACGGCAGGCTGGGCACGGCCGGTTCCGACGGCAGCGGCGGTATCTCCGCGCCTGCGGGCGCCGCGGACGGCAGCGGCGGCGCCATCGAGCGGCTACCGAATAGCTCATGGTGTTCGCTCGTGGATGCGCCGATGAGTTCGGTGCGCGCGCGCAGCGCCGCAATGCCGACAGTCTCTGCGCCCGCCGCTCGCACGGATGGCGTCGCCGCGTGCGCGCTCGCGCGCGGCACGGCTTCGACGACCTGGTCCGCCGGATTCGTGCGGCCGAATGCCAGCAGCGCCGCGCATAGCAGAAACACCAGCGCGAGAATCATGTGCTTGCGCTTCATCGCCGCACCTCGCCTGCATCGACACGCGCGTCCGACGACGCGGCGGGACGCAGAAAGACCGTGAAGCGCAGGCTTGCCTCGACGGCGGTGTCGTTCGCCGAGCTGCGCCTGAAGCGCATGTCATCGAGCGCCGCGTACGGAACTGTCAGCAGAACCCTTTCGCAAAAGCGCCGCAGATGCACGTAGTCGCCCTTCACGGGCAGGACGATCGTGTAGGTCTCGAAGCGCCCGGCGGTATCGCGAGCGGGCTTGTACTCGGCTTTGTCCAGCGTGACGCCCGTCTCGTCGGCGGCGTCGAACAGATGGGCGACGATCTGCTCGCTATGCGCCGCATCGCCGAGTGCCGCATAGAAGGCCGTCAAGCGCGCGGCGGCCATCGCAGGTGCGCTGACGACCGGCTTCGGCGGCGGCGCGGAGCGCGCGCGGGCAACGGCATGCGCCTGCTGATCGATACGCGACGCGAGCGCCGGCAACAGCGCGAACCACAACGCGGCGGCACCGAGCACGAGCGCGCCTGCCAGCACGGCGACCACGCCCGATCGACGCGACGCGAGCAGCAGACGCAACAGCATCCGCGCGACATTTGGCATGCTCACGACTGCGCCCTCCGCCACTGCGCTTCGATCTGAAAGCGGATGACGCCATCCATGCCGTCTCGCATGCGTTCGTGCCTGACCAGCGTGACGCGTTCGAACAAGGGCTGCTGCTCCAGCTGTGTCAGATAGTCGATCATGTCTTTGCTGCTGCCGCACTCGGCTTCGATCTTGAGCTGCGCGCGACCCGGTTCGGGCGTGATCGACAGCAACGCGACCTGCGAAGGCGTGGCGGCTTCGACAGCATCGAGGATGCTGCCCCACGGCAGATTGAGGCGCGTCACGGCGGCATTGACGGCTGCCGCCTGCTTTGCATCGATGGGCGCGCCGGACGACGCGCCCGAAGCGCGAGCCATGCGTTCCGTGCGCGACGCGAGACGCGCCGCTTCGAGCTGGAGCGAATCGAGATTTGCAACCAGCCTGTACGCGCGGAAGCCGGCGAGCACGCACAACAGCAGCGCGGCGAGCGCCAGCACGCGCACAACAGCATGGGTGCGATACAGCGTGCGACGCCAGCCGAACGGCGCAAGGTCGATGTGCAGACGTTTCATCGTTGCGGATGCCATTGCACGCTCAAACCCACATCAGCGGATGAAGCCGGATCGGGCTGCCACTCATCGAGCGGACGACCGTGAATATGCAGCACGGAAGGCGCGGCCACATTGTCGAGCAGCGCCGCGCGTGACAACTGATCGCGCAGCCACGCCATCGACGGAATCGCCTTCGGCAGCGGCAGCGTACGCACGGCGGCAAGACGCGGCTTCTTTGCGTCAGTGACGAGACCCAATGTGAGCGCGTGTTCGCCGAGCGTCGCGAGCCATGCATCGGCGCCGAGGCGACGGCGCGACCGATTCCACGCAGCGACGAAGTTCGGCGTCACGGATGCAAGGCTTGCGCGCTGCGCTTCCACCGCAACCTGCAATGCCGCATGCAGACGTCGAGAAACCGCACAGGCCAGAAACGGTGCGGCGGATTGCCAGTCGGCGGCGAGGTGCCAGTCCGCAAGCGGCTCGCCATACAACACCTGGAAGCGCACACCCGCAGCCGCGCGCAAGTCCTGCATGCGCCCGCCATTGGCGGGCGGCGTGACGACGAAGTAGCGCACGAGGTCGTCGTCGATCGTCGCGTGAACGGGCACGCGAGCGCCGCCCGCTGCGTCGAGCGCAGCCGCGATGGGCGCAGAGAGCGTATCGGGCGCTGCGCCCGCAAACGCGGGCAACGGCCGTTCGACGAGAACGGGCGTCGCCTTGCGCGAGCCGCTCACACGCAGCACAGAGACCGCGTCGCGCGACAGCCGAACCCGGCAATGTCCGCGCGGCCAGATGCGCATCAGCCTGTCATGCATTGAGCGTCACCCGCTTCACTTCCGCGAGCGTCGTCTCGCCGCGCTTCACCAGATTCAACGCGACATCGCGCAAGCGGCGCGTGCCGTTCTTGCGCGCCACGTCCTTGATTGCGCGGATCGGCTGCTTTTCGACCACCATGTCGCGGATCTCGTCGTCGAGAATCAGGATTTCCGCAATCGCGCGGCGTCCACGGTAGCCGGTGCCGCGGCAGTCGCCGCAACCCGTTCCTTGCCGGAAATCGAAACCGGCGACGTCGGCGCGGCTCAATCCAAGACGCGCGAGTTCGGCGTCAGTAGGCATGTACGGCGCGGCACAGTGCGCGCAGTTCACGCGCATCAGACGCTGTGCCCAGATGCCGTTGAGCGCCGACACGAACGCATACGGATCGATGCCCATATGGCTGAAGCGGCCGAACACGTCGAATACGTTGTTCGCGTGCACGGTCGTCAGCACGAGGTGGCCCGTCAGCGCCGACTGCACGGCGATCTCAGCCGTCTCGCGGTCGCGTATCTCGCCGACCATGATCTTGTCCGGATCGTGCCGCAGGATCGAGCGCAGCCCGCGCGCGAACGTCAGCCCTTTTTTCTCGTTGACGGGAATCTGCAGAATGCCGGGCAACTGATATTCGACGGGGTCTTCGATCGTGATGATCTTGTCGCGGCCGTTGTGAATTTCCGTGAGCGCGGCGTAGAGCGTCGTTGTCTTGCCCGAGCCTGTCGGTCCCGTGACGAGCAGCATGCCGTACGGCTCTTCCGCCAACGCGCGCAGGGCCACCAGCGATTCGCTGTCGTAACCGAGCGCTTCGAGCGTCAACGAGCCATACGCTTCGATCATCGCGCGCTTGTCGAGAATCCGGATCACGGCATCCTCGCCGTGAATGCTCGGCATGATCGACACGCGCAGATCGATGTCGCGTCCGCCCGCCGCGACGCGGAAGCTGCCGTCCTGCGGGACGCGCCGCTCGGCGATATCCAGTTCCGCGAGCACCTTGAGGCGCGAGATCACCTGCTCGGCTGTCTCGACGCCGTTCAGCGTGGCCGCCGCGTCGAGCACGCCGTCCACGCGGTACTTCAACGCAAGGCCGCTCGGCGTGCTTTCAAGGTGGATATCGGATGCACCTGCTTTCAGCGCGTCGTACAGCGTCGAGTTCACCAGCTTCACTGCGGGGCTGGCCGCCTCGCTGACGGTCTCGAACGACAGCACCTGCGCCGTGCGCCCTTCGGCTTGCGCTTCGCTGCCGCCCGTCACGAGGCTATCGATGGCGCGCGTCGATTCTTCCATGCGCGCGTGGTACGCCTGAAGATCGGACGGCAGCGCGAGCCGGATGTCAATTGCGGCGTTAGCCTGCGCGGCGAGCCAGGTTTGCAGATCGAGATCGAACGGACTTGTCACGACGCCGACGAATGACGCGTCTTCTTCGCGCAACAGCACGCAGCGGCGCTGCATCGCGCGCGACAGCGGCACGCGGTCGAAGGCGGGCTTGAGCGCCAGCATGTCCGCCGTTTCGATGACGCGCATGTCCAGCAATTGCGCAAGCGCCTGCAGCAACTGGCGCGGCTCGACGCCCGTCAGCGTCTCCAGTTCGGCGACGATGTGGCGCTGCGTGGCCGCCGCTGCCGCGCGGGCGCGCGCCAGCAGATCGGCGTCGAACAACGGCGCGATAGTCTCGGGCGCGTTCACGACAGTCCTTCCGCGAGATCGAAGATCGGCATGTAGAGCAGCACGACGATGGTCCCGACAACAAGCCCGATTGCAGACATCAGCAGCGGTTCAAACATGCGCGTGAAGCGGTCGATCCAGCGGCTGATCTCGCCGTCGTAAAACGCCGCAGATTGCGTGAGCATGTTGCCAAGTTCGCCGGAGCGCTCGCCGACGCGCAGCATGCGTAGCGAAATCGGCGTGGTGAGATTTTCCGCGTGAAACGAACTGGACAGCGGCGCGCCCGCCTGAACGGCGGCGCGTGCCCGCAGCAAGCCGTCGCGCAACGCGGGCGAAATCGTTCCGCCCGCCGTCTCCATCGCCGAGACGATCGGGATGCCGCCTTCGAGCAACATGCCAAGCGTCAGATAGAGCCGCGAAAGCTGGTAGATGCGCAAGTGCGGACCGAGCAGCGGAAGGCGGCCCAGCAGACTGACGAGTCCCACGCGCGCAATCGTGGCACGCACGGCCGCGCCGCCCGCAATCGCAACTGCAACGGCGGCGGCAAACAAAGGCAGCCCATGCGCCGACGCAAACTTGCCCCAGTCGAGCAGTGCCTGCGACATCCACGGCAAGCTTCGGCCAGTGCCTTCATAGATCGTCGCGAAGCGCGGCACCACGAAGGTGATCAGAAAGGTCGACACACCGCCGCCCACGATAAAGAGAATGCTTGGATAGATCGCGGAGCTGATGAGCTTGTTGCGCACCATGTCGATGCGCGCCTGGTAATCGACATAGCGTTGCAGCGAGCGCGGCAAGTCGCTGGTTCCCTCGGCCGCGCGCACGATGCCGACGTAAAGCGGCTGGAACACGTCCGGCTGTTCGGCGAGCAGGCTCGAAAAGCGCTTGCCCTCGCGCAAACCCGCCAGCAGCCGTTCGAGAATGCCGCGCAGCCTTGCGTTGCCTTCGCGTTCTACCAGCGCTTCGAGCCCTTCGACAATCGACAGGCCCGCCATCAATAGCGCGAGCAGTTCCTGGCTGAACAGCACGAGCGAGATGCCGCCGCGCGAAGCCTTCGACGAGCGCAGCGTGCGCAACGCGCGCAGTTGGGTCGCGTGCAGGCCGCGCGCTTCGACCTGGCGGCGCGCGTCGTCCTCATCCTGCGCATCGACGACGAGCGAGACGATCTGGTTGTCGGGCGAAAGCGCCCTCACTTCATACGGCATAGTGCTGTGCTACTGGTTTGTTGTGGTCTGCTGCTGCCCCGTTGCCGCGCGCTACATGTGCGCTTCATTCACTGCTGATATCGGCATCTTCTCCCGTGCCGCCCGGCTGGCCGTCGCGGCCGTATGAGATCACCGCGTAGTCGCTCTTCGTACCCGGCACCTGATAGACATACGGATGTCCCCACGGATCGAGCGGTGCTTCTTTCTTCAGATACGGACCGGCCCATTTGTCCGCATTCGCGGGCTTGACGAAGAGCGCGGCCAGGTTTTCGTCGGCGGTCGGATAGCGGCCGACGTCGAGCCGGAAGTTATCGATCGACTTCGTGAAGACGTCGATCTGCGCACGCGCGATAGTCGCCTGCGACTTGCCGAGCTGCGAGAAATAGCGCGGCCCCACGAGCGCCGCCAGCATGCCGATGATGACGAGCACCACGAGCAGTTCGAGCAGCGTAAAGCCGCCCTGTTTCTTGAGCCGCGCGTGCCGCGATCCTCTCGCGTTGGCTGCACGGCGATGGTTGACAGACTGCATCGACACTTCCTTCAAAAAAAGTTGGACGCCCGCCAGGCGGGCGTCCATCCAACGTTGCTAAACCGGCGTGCGCGTTACTGACGCGCGCGCTGCGTCGACGAGACGTTGTTGTACACGCCGAACTCGAACAGCGAGTAGCCGTAGTCCGTCGAGCGCTTCGTGCCATAGAGGCGCACGTAACGCGCGGTCGTGGCCGGGAACGACAGGTCCTCCACGCCGCCCTTGCTGTCCGTCGTCGTGTAGACGGTGTTCGACCAGTCGACGTTGTCGTGCGAGGTCTGGATTTGATACGCAATCGCGTGCGCGTTCTCCCAGTTCAGCACCACGCGATTGAAGGTCTGCTCCGTACCGAGATCGATCGCAATCCACGAAGGGTCGATGAACTTCGACGACCAGCGCGTGCCCGTGTTGCCATCGACGGCCAACGTGGGCGGCGTGTTGTCGTTCTCGTCGCCGCTCGACGTCGCCGGCCGGTTCTGCGCCAGATTCACGCTTGCCGACAACGGCACGAAGTTCACGCTGATGCTGTGCTCCGCGATGACGTTCGTGAACGTGTACGTCGACTGCACGCCGAGGTTCTTGCCATCCACGGTCATCGAGCCCACGCCGTAGCCGGCTGCCGGCAGCGCCGTGAAGGTCTGCGAGCCACCCTGGATCACGCCGACTGCACCCGAAGGGCTGATCGTGCCGTTGGCGCTGCTGCTCGCCGTGACCGTCAGCTTCGGCGTCGCCGCCGAGTTGTAGACCTCGAACTCGAACAGCGAATAACCGTACTGCGACGCGCGCTTGACACCCTGCATGCGGACATAGCGTGCATTCGTGACAGGCAGCGAAATATCCTCGACACCGCCCGCGCCGGCACGTTGCGGGATGATGTTCGTCCACGTCTGGTTATCGTTCGATGCCTGAAGCAGATAGGCCTTGCCGTACGCGTTCTCCCAGTTCAGCACGACGCGGTCGAACTGCGTCTGCTGGCCGAGATCGACCGTGATCCATGCGTCGTCATGGAAGTCCGACGACCAGCGCGAGCCGAGGTTGCCATCGACAGCATTTTTGGGTGCATAGCCGTCGTCCTGCACGCCGCTCGACGTCGCGACCTTGCCGCGCGCGAGATTGGCGCTCGGCACGCCGCCATTGCCACCGTTGCCACCGTCGCCGCCATTACCACCATTGCCACCATCACCACCGTTACCACCATCACCACCGTTGCCGCCGTCGCCGCCATTGCCACCTGTTGCCGCGGTCACGGTCAGGATCGCCGTCGCGCTGGTCGCGCTGCCGCCGCCGTTGCTGACGACGACGCTATACGCGGCGCCGTTGTCGCCTGCGACCGTGGTCGGCGGCGTCGTGTACGTCGGGTTGGTCGTGATCGCCACCACCGTCGTGCCGCGCATCCACTGGAAGCTGAACGGACCCGTGCCCGTCACGCCCACCGAGAACTGCGCTGCCTGCCCTTCGCTGACCTTCACACTCGCCGGTTGCGCCGAGATGATGGGCGCATTGGCCGAATTGCCCGACACGCACAGCGACCAGCCCGGCGTGTTGTCGATGATGCCGGGAACCGACTGACCCGACGAGAACGCGAGATACGCCTGCGTCGACGCATTCGGCACACCCGTCGTGGTCCACGTTCCCCACGGAGCCGGGAACGCGCACGATGCGAAGTTCGAGCGAGCCACCGTCAATGCTTCGTTCTGCGTCGGCAGGCGCATGCCGATAGCCGCGCAATACTGCTTGGCGACCGTCTGCGTGAACTGCGCGCCCTGGTTCGGGAACGTCGTGTAGTACTGCTGCCACACGAGGCCGCTGACGTTGTCCTTCACGTTCGGCACATACGGGCCCGACGGCAGACCTGCGATCGTCGAAGTCCACGTGCCCGGCTTCGCGCCCAGCAACGTGAAGCGCTCGGTCTCGCTGCCGCATTGCGGCGCGTCGAACACCTGGAACTCGAACAGCGAATAACCATACTGCGTAGCGCGTTGCAGTCCGAGCATGCGGACATAGCGCGCCGACGTGCTCGGGAACACCGTCGTTTCCGTGCCGCCGTGACCCGCGATGATCTGGTCGTTAGGCAGAACGTTCGTCCAGTTGCTGTTGTCGTTCGATACCTGAAGCTTGTACGCCGACGCAGCCGCGTTCTCCCACATCAGCACGACCTTGTTGAAGGTCTGGATGGAGCCGAGATCGACCGTGATCCACGAAGGATCGATCTCCGGCGCCGACGACCAGCGCGATGCGACCGAGCCGTCCACTGCGTTCTGCGCCGTCAGGCCGCCGTTCTGGTCGCTGCTCGACATCGCCTTCGCGTTGAGCGCGAGGTTGCTGTTGTCCGCGCCGCTCACCGTCAGCGTGGCCGGGTCGCTCGTGACGCTGCCTGCGCTATTGGTGATCGTGACGGCGTAGTTGCCGCCATCGCTGCCCTGCGCCGACGCAATCACGATGCTTGCCGAGTTCGTGCCGTACGGCTTGCCGTCCTTGGTCCATTGATACTTCAGCGGAGCCGAGCCGCTCGCGAGCACGTTGAAGGTCACGCTCTGACCGAACGGCACGCTCTGGCTATGCGGCTGCGACACGATGACGGGCGGCGTCGCGACGCTCACCGTCAGCGTTGCGTCCGCCGACGTGACCGTACCCGCGCTGTTGGTCACGACGGCTTTGTACACTGAGCCGCTATCCGACGTTTGCGTCGCGGGCGTGTCATACACGGGCTGGTTCGCACCGGGAATGGCCACGTCATTCTTCAGCCACTGATACGACAGCACGGGCGAACCGGCCGCGACCACCGTGAATTCCGCGCTCTGTCCGCTCGTAATGCTCAGCGACAGCGGTTGCGTGGTGATGGTCGGCGCAGCCGGTTGCACGACCTTCAAGTTCGCCTCACGCGACGTGACGCTGCTGTTGGCGTTGCGCACGGCGACGCTGTAGGTGATACCGTTGTCGCCCGACTGCACAGCGGGCGTCGTGTACGTGTAGCCGGTCGCGCCCGGAATGGCCGCGCCGTTCTTCATCCATTGATAGCTGATGGGCGCCGCGCCTGCCGACAGCACGTAGAACTGCCCGCTCTGCCCTTGCGTGACGATCTGATCGGCCGGTTGCGTGATGATCTTCAACGCGCTGGGCGGCTGCGGACCGACCACGAGCGCATTGCCGTTGAAGGTTTGCTGCGCGTTCGTCGGCACGACGTTGAACGTCGCCGTGCCGCTGCCGAGGCCGGGCGATGTCGCCGTGACCGTGACAGCACCAGGCGTGAATTGCGTCTTGACCGCGATGCGCGTCACGCCGCCTTCGACCGACAGGTTCGGGTCGCCTGGCGCGTGATACGACAGCGGCTGGTTCGGCGTCACGTCATGGTCGGAGCCGCCGCGATACGTGCCCGGACCGCTTACGCTGAACGTCAGGGTCTGCGATGCGTCCGGCACGCGAATGTTGTTCGCATCGACGACCGTCGCCGTGATGACGGCGGCATCCGTGCCGTTCGCGGTCAGCGCGAACGATTCGCCGCTCGGCTTGACGAGTTCCGGTTCGACCGTCAACTGGATATGGTCGGCCGGACCTGCCGTCACCAGCGAGTCATACGCCGCGACCTGGCGGTTGTTGTCGAGACACTCCGCCGTCACCGTGCCCGGTGCCCACTTGATGTTGTCCCAATGCACCTGCGTAGGCAGGGACGTCGTGTTCTGGGTCAGATCGGTCGGGTCCATCGACGTCGGATTCGGCACCTGGTCGCCGCCAATCAGCTCGCCATTGAGGCGCAGCCGCACTGCGGGACAGTTGCTGAACGCGTTGACGGTCACGGTGCCGGCGCGGTTCCACGTGTGCGCGAGCTTGACCACGGGCTTGATCTCAAACGGCGTCCACGCCGCCTGATAGATGTAGTAGATCAGCCGCGGCAGGCGGTTCGCGTCCATCATCGACGCGCCATTACCACGCACGGCCTCCGGCGCGATGCCGTCGGTCTGCGTGTTGATTTCACCCGGCGTATCGGCCAGATACCAGTGCGCAATACCAAACGACTTGCCGGCTACGCTCTCCACCCAGGTCTTCAGATATTTGACCGCGAACGCCAGCTCGAAGTCGTATTTCCATCGACCGACGCCGTCGCCCCAATACTCCGAGCCCCAGGCCGGCGAATTCGGGTAGTCCTTCTTGACGTTGATGTCGCAGCCGTTGCCGCTACAGCCGAGAATGTCGCCGTTGTTCGGGTTCGGCGTGCGGTCGGCCTGGGCGCGCGTGTTGATCGGGTCCCACACTTGCGACAGCGACTTCAGCGATTGCGCGAATGCCGTGTCGGTTGCGCCGTTATCGGCTTCCCAGGCGAGCACAGACGGATGGTTGCGATCATGAACGATCATGTCGCGATGCAGTTCCGTCTTCAGCGTGACGTTGTTCTGCGTCATGCACTTGACGCCGGCAGCCGTCTCCGCCGTGCAGATGACGGCGAAGCCGCCTTCGCCTTCGCCGCTCGGCTGAACCATCATCACGCCGTAGGCGTCGGCGGCATCGAGAAAATCGCGGCCCTGGCTCGAATGGCCCGGACGGTACAGACTGCCGCCCGCCTGCGCGAGCAGGTTCAGGTCTCTCCATTGCAGCTCAGGCGGCACGGCCGAGCCGAGCGCCGGATAGTCGTAACGGCCCGAAGCGCCCCACAGATAGTGCGGGTGTCCGTTGATGATCGGGAAGTTCTGGTCCCACGTGATCGTGCGGATGCCGAGCGGGCTTTCCGTCGTATCGACGACCACGCCGTCGATGCTGACGGAGTGAATCACGCGGTACAGATACGGCTTGCCGTAGATGCTGTTGTTCGGATACCAGAGGTTCGGATTGGGAACCGTCAGCACCTGATCGAACAAGGTAGGCTGCAAGCCCGGCTGCACGTTGGCGGGCACGGTGCGCGTATCCTGCCCGGTCACCACGACGGTGCCGCCCGCGTCGACGATCTGCGTCGTCAACGTCACCTTCTGGTCGGTCGAGTACTCGTTCAGTACATTGGTCTGCACACGGATCGTCGCCGACGATGTGCTCGCCGTAACCGTCGCGACATACGTGCCCCACGTATTAAGCACGGCGTAGATGTTCTCGGGAATGTGCACCCGGTCCGTGATGTGCATCCACACAGGGCGGAACAGGCCCGTATCGTCCTGGCCGAAACGGAATGCGCCTGCGAAATCGGGCGACTCGAAGAACTTGTCGCCACGCGCAACCTTCACAGCCAGCACATTGTCCGTACCGTCGAATTTCACATAGTTCGTGATATCGACGATGAACGGAATGAACCCGAGCACGTGCGTCGCGTCCTTGTTGATCTGGCTATTGCCGCGAATCAGGGTCCCGTTGATATAGACCTGCGCACCCGTATGCGCGCCCTCGAACTCGATATAGATCTTGCGGTTCGCAAAGGACGGATCGAGCGTGAAGTGCTTGCGATACCAGTTGATGTTGCCCGTCAGGTATCCCTGATCGCCGCCCGACTTCCAGTTGAGGAAGGTGTCGTTATCCGACGGCGTCTGCGGGACGCCAACCTGCGCCCAGCCCGAGTCGTTGAAACCCGGCTGCATCGCGTTGGTGTCGTCATTGTCCTTGACGTACTTCCAGGGCGTCGCGCCCAGATTGATCCTGATGTGATTGGATGGCGGAAGCGCTTCGCTCGCGACAGCGTGAGTCGCAATGCAAAGCAACATCATCCAAAGTACTACTAAACAGCATGCAAGCTGCCCCGTAAACAACCGAACGCGATAGCGCATTATGGTTTCCTTGTCGTTCTTCCCGGTCTTTCTTTGAATAGATGTGGCTTTACGCTCACGCCATGCCGTAGAACGTTATCGACGCACGAGCACGCGCGCTCGCCGGTGCTTTAGCGCGACATGCGCGCCTGGTGCACCGATGAGTACGATTTCGCCACTTTTCAATTTTTGCCGAACGTATCAAATGCCAAGCAAACGTTTGCTCTTCAATTTGAATACGCTGGCTTAAAGACGCCCCAATCCCACTATTTAATTTTTCATGTGAAGGTGATAGTTGTTTTGATCTATTTCTTCTAATACATGGTGCCCGGTTTCGATCGGCGCAGCACGGAAACTGAAGTTCCCCGTCCCAGTGCAATTGTTGATGCTCCGATCGATCCTTAGCGTTGGCGCAGCATTTTTCTTTAGTTTTATGACAGCGACGTTACGAACAATTTCAAATGAGCAACAAACGCTTAAGCCTGTCACCTAATGGAAAGTTCTCAAATCATTTGCCATTTAGCACAAGCTTTCAGTCTGCTCACAGCCACTCATCCGGTCGGGCATTAGACATTCATCAAATTTCAAATGCAAGCACAATGTAGTCAACACGATGTTGCATAGTGGGCAACATTGCCCGACCGTCCCACTCTCGAATTACATTGTGGGATTCAACTGCGCGAACTCACCCGACGCAAAAGAGATCTGTGCGCTTTCGATAAGATGGTGCATATGCACTGCATCGGCGAAAGTCGGCGCAGTACGTGTGCCATTCGTCACGTCGTGCGCGTAAGCCCAATAGAGTTCTGCCAGCTCCAGTACGGCGGAAGGCAGATCCGATTCCGGCAGGCGCAAATAGTGGGTCGGTACTTCGAGCCGTTCGAGCAGCTGCTTGTCGCCGTGCGCACCGAGGATTGCATAGTCGTCACCCACATCGCCGAAAGCAGACGCGTTCGTGATCCGCAAATCGCCTTCCGTCCCGGTGATGTCGATCTGCACGCCTGAGCCGTTACGCTTGCCGCCTTCGATATGAACGGACACCACCGCGCTGTCGTTCAACATGCCGGCGAGCACGAGTTGATCGGGCGTCGATGTCGGTATCGAAACGCCTGTCTCCCGAATCGTCACCGACGGAAACTGGTTAGGCGTGAGTGCCGCGATGGAAACAGGCCAGCCGGTTCCCGAAAAGAGCATGTCGAGAAAGTGGCCGCCATAGATCGAAACCACTGATGAAAAGTTCTCCAGCGGCACAGTCCATTCGAGCGCGCGCGAACGCGTCGCCTGAAAGTAGTTCATGCTCACATGCATGCGTACCGAACGCAGCTCGCCGACGTAACCTTGCTGGATCAGGTCGCGCACATAACGGTTATGCGGCGCGAGACGTCTTTGCAAGCCGACGACATGACGCACGCCGCGTTCCTCGGCCAGTCGCAACAGTTCTTCTGATTCAGCGAGCGTAGTCGTCAACGGCCATTCGCAGTACACGTGCTTGCCCGCCGCGATTACACGCCTGACCGTCTGCGCATGTTGCGGAGCCGTGTTCAGCACGACCACGAGATCGATGTCGGGACTTTCGACGAGTTCGTCGATCGACTCAGCCACGCGGCCGATCCGATATTCGCGTGCTGCTGCTTCTGCGGCTTCGCGCCGATGGCTATAGATAGCTTGCAGCGTGTATTGCGGCAACAGATCGAGCACGCGCAGATGACCGTGCCTCGCCCAGTTGCCGACGCCGATCACGCCGACGCGCAATGGCACATTAAGTGATGCTTCCATGATCCTGAATTCTCCATTGAATGACAGACGGTGATGGCACGCGTATCACACCGACACCACGATGCGTCCAAAGTGCGCGTTGCGCTCGAGCACCGTATGCGCCTGCGCGATCTGCTCGAACGCAAAGCGATGCGCGATTACCGTCTTGAGCGCGCCCGACTGCAATCCGTTGAAGATGAATGCCGCCGCATCCGCCTGGCGTTGCGCGTCCGTGGTCGTCGAAAAGAGGTTGTAGCCATGCACGGTGATGCGCTTATAGAGTAGTGGCAACACGGGCAATACGGTGTCGTCGGGACTCAATGCGCCATAGAGCAGGATCGTGCCGCCGGGCCGCGTCGCGTCGATCAGACGCGCAAAGGCCTTGCCGCCGACAGGATCGAATACGAGGTCCGCGCCGCGTCCCTCGGTGATGCGTTGCACCGCTTCGACGAGATCTTCTTCGTCGGTGACGATCACGTGGTCGGCGCCGAGCGCGACAAGCGCGTCGCGTTTCTCACGCGTTCGGGTGAGCGCGACGGTCGTTGCGCCCAAATGCTTCGCCACCTGAATCGCGCCGATGCCCACCCCGCTCGACGCCGCGGGAATCAGCACGACATCGCCAGGTTTGACGCGCTCGTTTTCCGTGAATGCTGCGTAGGGCGTGACGAACACGTTCCAGATCGCCACCGCGTCTTCGTACGAAAGCCACGCGGGACTCTTCACGACAGCGTGCGCGGGCGCCAGCACGAGCTCGCCGTACACGCCGTAATCGTTCATCGAAAACGACGGCACCGTACTGACGTGATCGCCGACGGCCACATGCGTGACGTTCGCGCCAACGGCATCCACCACGCCGGACGCTTCATAACCGACCCGCGCCGGCAGCTTCGCCGGCTCGACGTACTCGCCGCGCCGCCACATCGACTCCGCGCGATTCAGGCCGATGGCCTTCACACGAATACGCACTTCGTTAGCGCCAGGTTCGGGCGTGCCGATTTCCGTGTACTCGAAAACCTCGGGACCGCCGTGCTGCGCAAAGGTAATGATTTTCGCCATGACTCGTTCCTTTCGTTCAATCCATCCATTACAGGCGCCTCGAAACGAAACGCCCCTTCAAGTGGTTCGAATTATCGGAATCGCTCTTTGCAGGATAAATGCGGCATCGCCGACATCACTGTTCTTTTGCCGCCAACAATCGCCTTTTCGACGGGCGAAGCCCCGTGCAGCAACGCTCGCGCGATTGCGGACACGGGTGTCCAAAGTGAGCGAACCCGTGGGCTGTTTTTCTGGCGCATCGCCGCATCTACATTAGCGTCAAGCGTCGCCGATCACCGGCATTACGCAGCAGCTTCCCTGAATCACTGGATTGTGGAGATTGAAATGTCCAAACTGTTTTCGAAAGTCGCGGTCGGTTCGTACGACATCGCGCACCGAGTGGTCCTCGCTCCCCTCACCCGCATGCGTGCCGAGAGCGGCGCGCGCCCCGGCCCGCTGATGGCTGAATACTATGCGCAGCGTACGTCGCCGGGTGCGCTTCTTATCGGCGAAGCCACGATCGCGGCGCCGAACGGCAATGGCTATCTCGGCGCGCCTGGCCTGTACGACGACAGCCAGATCGCCGGCTGGAAAGCCGTCACCAACGCGGTGCATGCGAAAGGCGGCAAGATCTTTCTTCAGCTTTATCACGCGGGCCGTCAATCGAATGCACAGTTGCAGCCCGATGGCGGCCGTCCCGTCGGACCGTCCGAAGTGCCGCACGGCGGCGTCGCGTACACGGAAGCAGGCTGGGTGCCCAACACGCCGAACCGCGCGCTGGAAACGGCGGAAATCGCGGGCATCGTCGAGAGCTTCCGCGCGGCTGCCGAGCGCGGCGTGAGGGCGGGCTTCGACGGCGTCGAATTGCACGGCGCCAACGGCTATCTGTTCGATCAGTTCCTGCAGGACGGCAGCAACAAGCGCACGGACGAGTACGGCGGCTCAATCGCCAACCGCGCGCGCCTGGTGCTCGATGCGACGCGCGCCGTGATTTCTGTTTGGGGCGCGGACAAGGTCGCAGTGCGTCTCGGACCGAGCGGCTCGTGGGGCGACATGTCCGACAGCAACCCGGAAGCGTTGTTCACGTATGTGGCCGACGAACTCGACAAGCTTGGCATTGCCTATCTGCACCTGATCGAGCCGCGCATCGCGGGCAACGTCGAGGATGAAGCGCGCGACCAGCAACCCGTCGCCGCGAAGTCGCTGCGTGCGCATTTTCGTGGGCCGATCATCGCGGCGGGCGGCTTCGATGGCGAAAGCGCTGAAGCGATCCTGCAATCCGGCGATGCCGATCTCGTTGCATTCGGACGCCATTTCATCGCGAACCCGGATCTGCCCGAGCGGCTGCGCAAAGGTCTGCCGCTGAACCCGTACGACCGCGCGACGTTCTTCGGCGGCACGGACGTGGGTTACACCGACTATGCGTTCCACGACGAGGCCGCTGTCGCAGCGTGAGGCGCGTGGGCCGTAACAGCTGATTCGTAGCGCAGCCGGAAGCGATCATGCATTCACGCATGGTCGCTTCCGGCGTCAATCGCCCCCGATAGTGCGCGTCAATTGACCTGATCGACGCCGCCTCTTTATTCCTCAGTTTTTTCCTCATTGCACTTCGCAGCCGCCACGCGCGATCCACTTCGCGCGCGCCGACGGCTGCGCGCTTGCTGGAGCTTTTCACATGAGCACCAATCAACCCGCGTCGCTCTCCGATGCGCCCATATCGTCTTCATCCACCGCGAGCCAACGACGCTGGCTCGCGGTGTTCTCCATCGCGCTCGGCTCGTTCGCTTTCGTGACGACGGAATACATGCCCGTCGGCGTACTGCCGAAGATCGCCGCAGACCTCGGCGTCACGCCCGGCACGGCAGGTCTGATGACGACCACGCCCGGACTCATCGCCGCCATCTCCGCGCCGATGCTGCTGCTCGCCGCGGGTCGCCTGAACCGGCGGTCGATTCTGCTGTTGCTGTCGGTCGCGCTGGTCGCGTCGAACCTCGTCGCAGCGCTCGCAACCAACTTCGCGACGATGCTCGTCGGGCGTGCATTGCTCGGCATCAGCCTTGGCGGATTCTGGACCGTCGCACTGGGCGTCTCGGGACAGATAGTCGCGGACGAAGAAAGCGCCAAAGCCAGTGCTACGATCTTCATGGGTATCACGCTCGCGACCGTCATCGGCGTGCCGCTAGGGACGTTCATTGCCGAACTGTCGTCGTGGCGCGTCTCGTTCTTCGCGACGGCCGCACTCGCGCTTGCAGCGCTGCTGATGCAGGCGACGCTGCTGCCCGATCTGCCGCCGCGCGCGGCTGCTCGTATCGCCGACTTCGGCCGCATGCTCACGCGCGGGACGGTGATGCGCAGCCTGCTGCTGGTCGCCTTGCTGTTCGGTGCGCACTTCTGCGCCTACACGTATATCGCGCCCTTTCTCGAAGACAACGCGTTGCTCAGCGCGACATGGGTGACGGCGCTGCTGCTCGGCTTCGGCATCGTCGGCTTCATGTCGAACTTCGTCGCGTCGGCGTTCGTGACATCGCATCCGCGGCTGTCGCTGTTCGCGATGACCGCGCTCGTGATGGTGGCGCTGGTGGCGCTTCCTTCGTTTGCGCACATGCACGGCGCGGTCGTGGCGGGGGTGCTCGCGTGGGGCATCGCCTACGGCGCGATTCCGCTGAGCCTGAGCGTGTGGATGCAGATGACTTCGCCGAAGCAACCGGAAGCCGCGTCGGC
This sequence comes from Paraburkholderia sp. SIMBA_054, assembly GCF_046534875.1. Classification (NCBI taxonomy): domain Bacteria; kingdom Pseudomonadati; phylum Pseudomonadota; class Betaproteobacteria; order Burkholderiales; family Burkholderiaceae; genus Paraburkholderia; species Paraburkholderia sp. SIMBA_054. The sequence continues at coordinate 218,201 of NZ_JAWRXV010000010.1, forward strand.
GCTGTTCGTCAGCGCCGTGCAGACGGCGATCGCCGCGGGTTCGCTCGCGGGCGGCGTGGCCGTCAATCATGCGGGTGCAACAGGCGCGATGCATCTTGGCGTGCTGCTGTCGGCATTGGGGCTTGCGGTGCTCGCATCGTTCGCAACGACGCGGCGCACGCTGGCAAGCGTGCTCGAAGAATGAGCGCACTTCCCCCTGCATGATTGTTTTTCGGCTGGTCGCTCGTTTGAACGAGGTGCGTGCGTTGGGGCTGTAATGACTATTCGCGTGCAAAGAAATCGTGCGCCAAGGATCAGCGGAAACGGCGTTCAAGTATCATCTTCGCGCACTGCCCCAATACTCCGACTCCTGAAAGGCTTTGACGATGTCCACACCGATCGACTATCTGAACCCGGCGCTACCTGAGGGACTTCGGCGCGTGACCATGCCCGTCGTCGATGCGACACCGGCGACACTCGACGGCTATGGCAGGCTCGTAGACGACCCGAACGAATGCCGGGTCGAAATCGTGCAATGGCCCGCGATGGGATCGAGACCGATCGATCCCGGCACGGGCGACGAGGCGGGGACGACGGAAGGCGTCTTCGTCAGCGAATGGCGCGGCGACATCCTCTACGGTCGCAACGAGGCCGTGGGCGGCCACTATGTGCTCGCGTACGCGACAGAACCCGACGAAGCGCGCGAAGACAACGCCGCGCCGCCCGAACGCATGCTGCTCTGGCACGCGAACTACCATCCGGACGGCGGACAGTTGTTCTTCCCTCTCGATCATCGGCCGTTCTATGTTCCACTGGCCTTGCCCGGCGACGATGTGACGCCCGAGAAGTTCGTGTGCTTTCGCTTCGATGGCCGGCAGGGTCTTTATATTCATCCGAACATCTGGCACGAAGGCGTGTTCACGCTTGGCGGGACACAGCGCTTCTTCGACAAACAGGGCGCGGTTCATGCACGTGTGTCTGTAGAGTTTGGGCGAGAGTTCGGTTGTCTGCTCGAAGCGCCTATCGTTTATCCGTGACGCTTGAGCGTCAGATCGAGGCGGCGGTTCGAGACGAAACCGCCTGCCAAACTGGACGCGAAACTAGAAAACCAGACCGCCCGCGACATCGAGGGTGGACCCCGTCACCCACGCGGCGTGATCCGATACCGCGAACGACACGGCAGCCGCAATGTCTTTGGGCAGCCCGGCGCGGCCAAGCGGCGTCTTCGCGATGAACGGCTGAATGAGGTCGCGCGGCAAGTGACTGTTGCCTTCCGTCTCCGTGAACCCCGGCGCGACGCCGACCACCCGAATCTTCCGCGCGCCGAGTTCCATGCCGAGCGAGCGCGTCACCACGTCGACAGCGCCCTTCATGAAGTCCTCAAAAAAAGTGCTTGACTGTCTATCTAGTAGTAGATAAAGTTCAACCCATGGAACCGACCACTACAGTTCGCGATCAGATTCTGGAGCACGCCATCACGCTGATGATGCTGCGCGGCTACAACGGGTTTAGCTATCGCGACCTGTCGGAGCTGGTAGGGGTGAAGACTTCGAGCATCCACTATTACTTCCCGTCGAAAGACGATCTGGTGCTCGAAGCCGTCAGCCAGTACAGCAACGAGATACTCGGCGCGCTCGGCTCCATCGAGTCTTCTCTTCCGGCGGATCAGAAGCTCGGCAAGTACACGAAGCTGTTCGGCAGAACCCTTGGCGAAGGCGACCAGATTTGCCTGTGCGGCATGCTCGCCGCGGATATCGAGGCATTGCCCGATAACGTCCGTACAGCGGTGCAGGCGTTCTTCAAGGCCAACGAAAGCTGGCTCGCGAAGGTACTGGCACAAGGCGTCAAGGAGCGCACGTTGCATGTCAACGGTAAGCCCGAAAACGCGGCGCGAGCGCTGTACGCCGCTTACCAGGGCAGCGTGTTGGCAAGCCGGCTATTCAGGACGAAGGCACGGCTGGAAGATGTCGAAGCTTCATGGAAGGTTTCGAAGTAGCGGTATTCGAGGCGGTTGCTGTAGACCGTCTTTTGTTGGACCCGGTTATCTATCTTCTAGTAGATAAATAACGGATGTAGAGAAATGTCGTTGAAGCATAGAAATTTGTCCAGTTGTCTATCTAGTAGTAGATAGTAAAATGCAGTTCACTCAACTATTGCCAGTCAGGAGTTACATCATGTCGATCGAAAAAGTTCTGTACCGCGCCCACGCTCACGCCACGGGAGGCCGCGACGGCCGCGCCATCGTCCCCGAAGGCAAGCTCGACTTCAAGCTGGTCACGCCGCGTGAACTCGGCGGCGCGGGCGGTGAAGGCGCGAATCCGGAACAGCTGTTCGCGGCAGGCTATAGCGCCTGTTTCCTCGGCGCGATGAAGTTCGTCGCGGCCCGCGACAAGACGGCGATTCCGGCAGACGTATCGATCGACGGCAGCGTTGGCATCGGCGCGATTCCGAACGGCTTCGGCATCGAAGTGGAACTGAAGATTTCGCTGCCCGGTATGCCGCGTGACGCCGCTCAGGCATTGATCGACAAGGCTCACATCGTGTGCCCGTACTCGAATGCAACGCGCGGCAACATCGACGTCACGTTGACGCTGGTTTGATCGACTTCGCCTCATAGACAGAACACTGGAGCGTAAAAAAATGAAAGCCCTGAAGCCACTCGTCCTTGCCGCCGTCCTTGCAGCAAACGCCGTGATTGCCGCCGCCGCAACGCCCACCACGCAAGCGACGCCCGACCGCGTCACGACGGGACTCCTGAAGCAGCTCAACAGCGGCACGGGTCCCGCCCTCAACACGCTGCCGCCCGCGAAGGCGCGTCAGGTGCTGGTCGATGCGCAGAACGGCGTGAAAGTCGACCTCTCGGGCATCGACGTATCGAACCGCACCATCGAAGAAGATGGTATCAGCGTGCCGATCACCATCGTGCGTCCGCAAGGCGCGACGGGCACGCTGCCGGTGTTCATGTTCTTCCACGGCGGCGGCTGGATCCTCGGTGACTTCCAGACCCACGAACGGCTCGTACGCGACCTCGTCGTGCAGTCCGGCGCGGTGGCCGTGTTCGTGAATTACACGCCGTCGCCCGAGGCTCGTTATCCCGTTGCGATCAATCAGGCGTATGCCGCGACGAAGTGGGTCGCGGAGCACGGCAACGACATCGGCGTGGACGGTAGCCGCCTCGCCGTGGTGGGCAACAGCGTGGGCGGCAATATGGCCGCCGTCGTCAGCCTGATGGCGAAGGACAAGCATGGTCCGCAAATCCGCTTCCAGGGCTTGATGTGGCCCGTCACCGATGCCAACTTCAACGACGGCTCGTACCTCGCGTACCGCGACAAGCATTTCCTGACCCGCGCGATGATGCAGTGGTTCTGGGACGCGTACACGAAGGACCCCGCACAGCGCGCGCAGATTTACGCATCGCCGTTGCGTGCGTCTGAAGAAGAGTTGAAGGGTCTGCCGCCCGCGTTGATCCAGGTCGCGCAATTCGACGTGCTGCGCGACGAAGGCGAGGCATACGGTCGCAAGCTCGATGCAGCGGGCAACGAAGTCACGACGACGCGCTACAACGGCACGATCCACGATTTCGGCTTGCTCAATGCCCTCGCTGCCGATGCACCGACACAGGCCGCGACGAAGCAACTCGCGAATGAGATCAAGACGCGCCTGAAGTAATCGTAGTTTCATTCAACGGCATGATGGCCTTGCGCGCCATCATGCCGCGTTTCGTTCACACGCCAAGCCGCTTCGCAAGATCCACAAGGTCGCTTGCGACCCAGTCCCAATTCCCTTCCGGCTGTAGATCGGTTGTTTGCGACGCGCCATGTTCATAGGGACGTGCGATGAACGCGGTTCTCAACCCGCACTTCTGCGCCGCTGCAAGATCGCTATTGTGCGCGGCGACCATGCACACCTCTGCCGGCGACAACGCCAGAATCTCTGCCGTGCGCAAATACGCTTCAGGCGATGGCTTATAGGCTTGCGCGACTTCCGCGCCGAGAATCGCGTCCCACGGCAAGCCGCCATGCTTTGCCATATCGATCATCAGTCTGACATTACCGTTCGACAGTGGCGCAATGATGTATTGCGACTTGAGCCGCGCGAGTCCATCGACGGTATCCGGCCATGGATCGAGCCGATGCCACGCCAGATTGAGATCGTCGAGTTCCGTAGCCTCGACTTGTTCGGCGTCGATGCCGAACTCGCGCAACACCGCTTCGAGATTCTCACGATGCAATACATCGAGCTTCGTGAACGGACGCTCCCCACTGCGGACCCGTTGCATCGCGGGCTGATATTGCGCGCGCCACGCATCCGCAAATGCGTCAGCGTCCTGCGCGTTTCGTCCATGCTTCTGCAGAAACGCGGCCGCTTCACGCGCGACGCCGCCTCGCCAATCGACGAGCGTGCCAAAAACATCGAATACGCAGGCCTTTACGTCAGCTGTTGTCATGTGGAAATCCAGTTGCAGTTGCTCGACGGCCTCAAGGCTGCCATGCCTCGCCATCGGGGAAGACATAGGTTTCGAGTGACGGCGCCTTCATTTCGATGCTGTATCCCGGCTTTTGCGGCGGCATATAGCGGCCATTGCGAATAACAACGGGATCGACGAAATGCTCGTGCAGATGATCGACATATTCGAGCACGCGGTTTTCCAGCGACGCCGACACGCAGATATAGTCGAATAGCGAAATGTGCTGCACGTACTCGCACAATCCGACACCGCCCGCATGCGGACATACCGGCACGCCGAACTTCGCCGCCATCAGCAGCACGACGAGTACTTCGTTCAGTCCGCCCAGACGACAACTATCGACCTGGCAGAAATCGATTGCCTTAGCTTGCAGCAACTGCTTGAACATCACGCGGTTCTGACAGTGCTCACCCGTCGCCACACCGATCGATCCCAGCCGCTGACGAATGGCCGCGTGACCGAGCACATCGTCGGGACTTGTCGGCTCTTCGATCCACCATGGGTCGAACTCCGCGAGACGCCGCATGTTCGCGACGGCTTCATCGACATCCCACACCTGATTCGCATCCATCATCAGCTTCAGGTTCTCGCCGATCTCTTCACGCAGGATGCGGGCGCGTCTTACATCTTCTTCAAGATTGCCGCCAACTTTCTGCTTGAAATGCGTCCACCCTTGCGCGACGCCTTCGCGCGCGAGCCGGCGGATCTTGTCGTCGTCGTAACCGAGCCAGCCCGCCGAAGTCGTATACGCCGGATAGCCTTGCGCTAGCATTTCCTTTTCGCGTTCGCCTTTAGTCTTCGCGTGCCGATTCAGCAGCGCCAGCGCTTCGTAAGGCGTGATCGCGTCCGTCACGTAACGAAAGTCCAGACAGCGCACGAGTTCTTCCGGGCTCATGTCGACGAGCAGCTTCCACACGGGCTTGCCAACCGATTTCGCCCACAGGTCCCACACGGCATTCACGACAGCGGCCGTCGCCAGATGAATTGCACCTTTGTCGGGACCGATCCAGCGCAACTGACTATCCGAAGTAAAGGCGCGCCAGAATGCCCCCATATTCGCAACGATATCTTCGAGCTTTTTGCCGACGATAAGCGGCGTCAACGCATTCACCGCTGTCACACAGATTTCATTGCCGCGCCCGATCGTAAAGGTCAGTCCGTGGCCCGTGAGCTGTTGCGGCGAATCGGTTTCGAGCGTGACATACGTGGCGGAATAGTCCGGCGCGGCATTCATTGCGTCGGAGCCATCGAGCGAACGGGAAGTGGGGAAACGAATATCGCGAACGGACAGCCTCGTGATCGTGGTCATCTGAGCACCCTCCAGGGATGGCTACCGGCATTGACCTGCTAGCGAAGAGGAACCGCCTGGTGCGTTCGTCAAAACAGTAGATCCGGGTACACCCTGATAAGACCTACCAGGCGTTTGCACGCGTTGACAACGCTCAATCCACTTCCTAGCATGCTAGCATGTCTTCTGGAAATCAAGCGTGCCGTGAGCTCTTCGTCAGATGTAGCGAATGCCGCCAGTAATCCGTATGTCGCACTGCAAAAGGTCAAAGGCGGCGAGCGTGGCAGCCTGACCGACGCGGTGGAACTGGCGCTGAGAGAAGCGATCGTGACATTGGTGCTGGAACCCGGAATGATGATCGACAAGCTGGCCGTGTGCGAGCGCATGGGCGTATCGCGCTTTCCGGTTTCCGCTGCATTGGCGCGGCTCGAGCATGCAGGCCTAGTCGAAGTTTTGCCGCAGCGCGGCACACGCGTCAAACCCATTGCGCTTCACGACATAAGCCAGCATCTGTTCATACGCAGCGCGCTGGAAGTCGAAACCGTGCGCGCCGTCGCGCTGATGCGTGACAGCGCGACAATCGACGCGCTCGCAGTCAATCTCGATCAGCAGCGCGACGTAGCCGGCAACGGGGAGCGTTTGACGTTTCATGTACTCGATCTGGCTTTTCACGAAATCATGCTCGACGCGGTGAATTTGCCGCGTGTGAAGGAAATCGTCGCTGTATCGCGCAATGCACTGGATCGCGCAAGACAACTGTTAGCAAGTCCGGAGCGGCTCGCGCATACGCTCGACGAACACGAGCGCATATTCGCGGCGATCCGCGTGGGAAACGCCGATACGGCTGCAAAAGCAATGCACGATCATCTCGACGAGGTGGTCGCCGAATTGCACCGGTCCGCGAAAGAAAGACCAGATCTTTTCGCACCTTAAGGACAAGGCAATGTCTCTGGCTTCTCTTTGCATGACTGCCGCGCCATGACTCCACTCATTTCCGTCAGCAAGCTCAACAAGAGCTTTCCGGGCGTGAGGGCGCTGCACGAAGTGCAGTTCGAACTCATGGCGGGCGAAGTGCATGCGTTGATGGGCGAGAACGGCGCAGGCAAGTCCACGCTGATGAAGATACTCGCCGGCGTGTACACGCGCGATTCCGGCGAAATGCTCTACGACGGCAAGCCCGTCGATTTCACCAGCCCACGCGAAGCACAGGCGGCAGGCATCGGCATCATTCATCAGGAACTTCAGCTGATGAACCATCTGACCGTTGCGCAGAACATGTTCATTGGCCGCGAGCCGCGCGGACGCCTGGGCCTGTTTCTCGATGAAGACAAACTCAACGCGCAGGCTCGCGAGATCCTCGCGCGCATGCATGTGAATCTCGATCCGCGTACCGTCGTCGAGTCGCTCACGGTCGCGAGCCAGCAGATGGTCGAGATCGCGAAGGCGTTGTCGTTCGATTCGCGCGTGCTCATCATGGACGAGCCGACCTCGGCGCTCAACGACGCGGAGATTGCCGAGCTTTTCCGTATCATCCGTCAACTGAAGGAACGCGGCGTCGGCGTCATCTACATCTCGCACAAGATGGATGAGCTCAAGCAGATCTCCGACCGCGTCACCGTGATGCGCGATGGTGAATATGTGGCCACTGTGTCGACGGCTGATACCACCGTGCCCGCGATCATCGGCATGATGGTGGGCCGCACGCTCGCCGACGTCACGCCGTATCAAGGCACCGAATGCACGGGCGACATCGCGCTCGAAGTGAAGCATCTGAACGCCGGTCCACTCGTCAGGGACGTGAGCTTCACGCTGCGCAAAGGCGAGATATTGGGCTTTGCGGGCCTGATGGGCGCGGGCCGCACGGAAGTCGCGCGCGCGGTATTCGGCGCGGACCCGATCGAGTCAGGCGATATTTTCGTGAAAGGCGTAAAGGCGCTCATCAAAAGACCCTGCAATGCCGTCGCGCACAGCATCGGCTATCTCTCCGAAGACCGCAAACGCTTCGGCCTTGCAACAGGCATGGATGTCGAATCGAACATCGTGATGTCGGATCTCGGCAAGTTCCTGTCGCTGCGTGTGTTTCTCCGCCGCGCGCAGATACGCAAGCGAGCTTCGCATTTCATCAATCTGCTCGCGATCCGCACGCCTTCCCCGACACAACCTGTCAGGCTGCTGTCGGGCGGCAACCAGCAGAAGATCGTCATTGCGAAATGGCTGGAGCGAGATTGCGACGTACTGTTCTTCGACGAGCCGACGCGCGGCATCGATGTCGGCGCAAAGAGCGAGATCTACAAGCTGTTGCGCTCGCTCGCAGCGCAAGGCAAGGCCATCGTAATGATCTCGTCGGAATTGCCGGAAATTCTGCGCATGAGCGACCGTATCGTGGTGATGTGCGAAGGCCGTATCACTGGCGAGCTTTCTGCCAGCGAGGCCACGCAGGAAAGCATCATGCATCTCGCGACGCAGCGCGAATCCTTGAAAACAGCATGAGCCTGAAGAGGTCAGATCAATGACATCGCAATCGGATACAGCGGCACTGTCCAACGAAGGAAGATTATCGGGTTTCAGAGCCCGTCTCTTCTCGCCGACGGCTTTGCAAAAGCTGCTCGCGTTCACAAGCCTGATATTGCTGCTGATCTTTTTCAGCTTCGCGTCGCCCGCCTTCATGCAGATGGACAACATCCTCGGCATTCTGCAGGCGACGGCCGTCAATGGCGTGCTGGCCATTGCCAGTACTTTCGTCATTATCACGGGCGGCATCGATTTGTCCGTCGGCACGTTGATGACGTTTACGGCTGTCATCTGCGGCGTGTTCCTGACCTACTGGCATTTGCCGATGTGGATGGGCGTGCTCGCCGCCATCGCGACGGGCGCACTGTGCGGCACGATCTCCGGCACGTTGACGGCGAAAATGAAAATACCGCCGTTCATTGCGACACTGGGCATGATGCTGCTGCTCAAAGGGCTTTCGCTCGTCGTGTCGGTCGATAAACCGATCTATTTCACCGACACAGAGAACTTCTACATGATCTCGCAGGATTCTCTGATTGCATATTTCCTGCCGGGCGTGCCCGTACCGAATGCCGTCCTTATTCTGTTCGTGCTCGCCATCGTGAGTTCCATCACACTCAATCGCACGGCGCTCGGCCGCTATACATTCGCACTCGGCAGCAATGAAGAAGCCGTGCGTCTGTCGGGCGTGAACGTCGACAGATGGAAGATCGCGATCTACGGCCTGGGCGGCGCGATTTGTGGCATCGCTGGGTTGCTGATCGCATCGCGTCTGAATTCGGCGCAACCGGCCCTCGGCCAGGGCTACGAACTGGAAGCGATTGCGGCTGTGGTGATTGGCGGCACGTCGTTGAGTGGCGGATCGGGCACGATACTCGGCACCATCATCGGCGCATTCATCATGAGTGTGCTGACCAACGGCTTGCGCATCATGTCGGTTGCACAGGAATGGCAGATCGTGGTGACGGGCCTCATCATCATTCTCGCCGTGTACGCCGATATCTTGCGACGCCGAAAGCGCTGAGCCTGCACACGACAATAGAAATCAAAGAAAGGAGAGTACCGAAAGGCTCTCTCAACGGCTGGAGGTTGATAGCCCACCTTAGGAGGAGAAACCCCATGTTGAAAAGAAAAGTACTCAGTATCGCGATCGGTGTCGGCGCACTCGTCGGGGCGAGCAACCTGGCGTACGCGGACGAGCCCTACATTCCGCTCATTTCGAAAGGCTTCCAGCATCAGTTCTGGCAGGCCGTGAAATCGGGCGCGGAGCAATCCGCGAAGGCAAACAACGTGCGTATCACGTTCGAAGGCCCGGAAACGGAGGCAATGGTCGATAAACAGATCGACATGTTATCGGCTGCACTCGCGAAGAAACCGCAGGCACTCGGCATTGCCGCGCTCGACAGCAAGGCGGCCATTCCGTTGCTCAAGCGTGCGCAGTCCAGCAAGATTCCCGTCATCGCGTTCGACTCTGGCGTCGACAGCGATATTCCGCTGACGACGTGCGCGACGGATAACCTCGCAGCCGCTGCGCTCGCCGCGGACAAGATGGCCGGGATGATCGGCAATTCGGGCGAAGTCGGTGTCATCGTGCACGACCAGACGAGCCGCACGGGCATCGACCGGCGCGACGGCTTCCTGAACGAAATGAAGTCGAAGCATCCGAACGTCAAGATCGTTTCGGTGCAATACGGTGGCGGTGATCACCTGAAGTCGGCGGAAATTGCCAAGGCGATGATTCAGGCCAATCCGAACATCAAAGGCATTTTCGGCGCCAACGAAGGTTCGGCGGAAGGCGCGGCAATCGGCGTGAAGGAATCGGGCAAGAAGCTGGTGCTGATCGGCTACGACTCAGGCAAGGAACAGAAAGAGGACATCATGTCCGGCCTGATGGCGGGCGCGATTACGCAAAACCCGGTGGGCATCGGCAAATGCGTGATCGACTCGGCCGTGAAAGCGCTCAAGGGCGAGAAGCTGCCGAAGAAAGTCGACACCGGCTTTTACTGGTACGACAAGACGAACATAAATGATCCGAAGATCGCTGCTGTACTCTATGACTAAGTAGCGTGCGATGAAAGAGGAAGGCTTCGGACCTTCCTCTTTCATTTTTATCGAACGCCGCACACGTCGCTATTAGCGCAAGTCCGCGCGCAACTCACGCACGCCCCTTCCCAAACGCTGCCGCAACAGCGTTCTCAGCGTCGCACCGTCGACATAACCCACTTCAGCCGCAATCGCTTCGAGATCGAGACCGCTGCCGTGTAGAAGCGATTGCGCGCGCTCGACGCGCAAGTCCTGAAAGTACGCGAGCGGCGATTTCCCCAGCACTTCCTGGCAGCGGCGCTGCAACGTGCGCGCGCTCGTCGCCAGTGCGCCGGCGGCGTCCTGCAGCGAGAAACCCTCCTTCAGATGATCTCGCGCCCATCGTTCGAAACGCTGCATCAACGGGTCCGCCAGCGCCAGATGATTGGGAATGATGTACGGCGCCTGCAATGAGCGGATATCGGCTAGCAGGTAGCGCGAAACGAGCGTCGCCAGTTCCGGACTCGCCTTGCGGATCAACCAGAGCGTGAGGTCGAGATGCCCTAATGCGGCGCCCGCCGTCACGCCGATATCGGTTGCGACGAGCATGCGCGATTCGTCGAGCGAGACCTTCGGATAGCGTTGCCTGAAGAGCGGCGCGAGCGACCAGGTCGACGTCGCTTCGCGATGATCGAGCAGACCGGCTTCGGCGAGCAGAAACGTGCCGATACACGAAGCGGCGATCAAGGCGCCTTCAGCACGCCATTTCAGCAATTGTGCGGTGGCCTGCTTCACGTCCGCTCGATCCAGCGCGGGAATCAATTCGTCCGGCGTCGTCTTGCCGAGCGCGGGGACGATGACCCAGTCCGGCTTCAGGTCCGGTGTGATCGCCTGCACGGGAATCGTGAAACCCTGCCCTGAGCGCACGCGCTTGCGCACACCCACGACCGTGACGTTGAATTTCGGCGTTCCGCCCATCATGCGTGAAGCGAGCTTGTTCGCGGCGCCGAGCGCGTCGAGCGTAACGGCGAGCCCTGTATCGAACAGTCCATCGAGTGCGAGCACGGTAATGCGCATGGCGTAAATGACCCTGACGTTGTCATATGCGACGATACCGCTTTTTCCGGCTGATGGCCACGTTGATCGCCACCGCGCGCAGTTTTCGCGCGCGAGCACAAAGAGAACCTCACGATTTTTACGACATTTTTTCTTGTGGCCCGTAATGACCAATTCTAGACTTCACGCAAGTCAGGAGAGACACAATGTCGGAACGACGCGCGACAATCGAAAAGCACATGCCCCTCGCTTATCGCGAGCGGAGCACCGGCAGCGTGGTGCTACGACGCTTCGATCCGTCGCGCGACTCGTACGAGCAACTCACGACAATGCTGCATCGCGCGTTTGCGCGGCTCGGCATGATGGGGTTGAACTGCACATGTGTGGATCAGGATGTCGCTGTCACGATGAGACGTGCTCAAACTGGCGACTGCTTCGTGATGGTCAGTGGTGGAAAGATCATCGGCACGATGACGCTTTATGCGAGCGACAGCGACTCGCTCTGCGAGCATTATCACCGGCAGGATGTCGCGACGATTCGCCAGTTAGCTATCGATCCTTCGTGGCAAAACCGCGGCATCGGTAAATCTATGCTGGCGTTTGCCGAGCATTGGGCTGCGACGCGCGGTTTTGCGGAGTTGGCGCTCGATACGCCGTATCCGGCTGCGCATCTCGTTGCCTTCTATCGCGGGCAGGGCTTCCGCATCGTCGACGCGATCCGCTTCACAGGCAAGGTGTACGACAGCGCGATTCTCAGTAAAGCGCCCGTCGTCGCGCGTACGCTGGCCGCGTGGACGCATCAGATCGCGTTGCCAGGCGCGCGCCTCGTTCGGTTCGCGGCGTGAAGGTCAAGTTCGGAATGGCCGTGTATGTCAGCGCGTTGTTCTCGTAGTTCGCTGCGTGCTGTTTCAATCAACACATCAAACGCATCCCCGCGCAACGATCCAGCCAGTCGAGCACGACACGCAATACGTCGTCGCTGTTCTCATCCATCATCATCATGTGCGTGTTGCCGCGCATGCCGAGCGCGGGCAGATCGATACGCTCGCCCTTTCCGCCCGCCGTATTCCACGCCTCGATCGACGCACTCGCGCGAGCCGCGTGCGCACGCCACGCTTCGTCCTCTTCGATGAAATCGCCGAACACGACGAGTGCGGGCGTGCCCGGCAAACCGGCATCGAACGAAGCAGGGACACCGTGCGGTTCGAGCGCGACGCAGGCGCGCACGAGATCGCGCGCCGCGCCGGCTGCATCGAAAACGAGACCTCCGCCCTGACTGAAACCGAGCAAGGCGCACGGTCCGATACGCCGCACCACATCGATCAACGCCTGTCTTTGCAGCGCGCTCGTACCCGGCCAGCGCGGCACGGTTTGCGCCGACAGGCCTTGCATCGCATCGAGCGGAAAGCGGTGACCGGCGTAACCAAAGCGATAGATCTTCGCGGACTCTTCGTCGCTGCGCGATAACGGACGGTCGAGCCTGATACCGTCGAGCGCGCAGAAGCCGGCACGCCCGCGTTCGACGTTGTCCACCACATACACCGACACACCCGCTTCGAGTAGCCGCTGAAGCCAGCCGGGCCTGCCGTCCGGCGTGTCTTCCCACATCGCGCCCGTCAGTCCGCCGCCATGCATCAGCACGAGCGGTACTGCATAGCGCGGCGTGGCCTGCAGAAAGTACTGCACGTAGGCCGCCTCGATCCAGTACGTGCCGTTCGGATCGTAGTCACGCGTCGACGTCGACGACAGCATGACGCGATACGGCGCTTGCCCCGTGATGTTCACGCGCCGTCCGCCCACGAAGAAACTGCCCGTTTTCTGAAGCGTGATCATCGGTCGTCCCAAATCACACGCGCACCGCACTGAGGGTTTCGGCCGGAAACAGTTCCTCCGGCTTGAGCAGCCGATGGCACACACCCTGTTCATAGCCGAACTTCAGGAAGGCCTCGAGCGTCGTGCGATTCGGCTCCAGTCCGTACGGCCAGATGTCCGCGCCGAAGAGCGCCTGTGCTTCGGCAACACGCGCCGGCATCCACGGCAGCGGGAAGTGCGAGCAGGTGATATCGCTCAGCCGGTAAAGGCTATTGCGCTTGGCTTCCTCGAACGCCTTCAACAGATTGCCTGCAATCCACCGATGCTTTTCAAACGTCTCACGGCGCAACACGATCAGATGCATGATCGGGAAGATGCGCGTCGCCTCGTAGTACTCGCGTTCGGTGTCGGCAAAGCGCGAAAAGAGCCGCACGATCTCATCCGCGCGTTCGTGGCCAGGCTCGGGCGGACGCGCGCTCAGGACGGCGTCGATCTCGCCGTCGAGCAGCAGCGACGTCAGCGAGCGCTCAGGCTCCGAACGATACGACACGCCCTCAGGCACGCGCACATTCACCTTCTCCTTGCGGCCCGCCTGATTCACGCCGCCCTGCACCCATTCGATTTCGGACAGCGGAATACCGAGCGAATGGGCAATCCAGCCGCGCGAGTAGATCGCGGCCGTTTGCGCCCACTCCGGAATGCCGATACGTTTGCCGCGCAAATCCTCGGGACGCTGGACGCGTCCATCGCGGCGCACATACAGCGACGACTGGCGGAACGAGCGCGACGGAAACACGGGCAATCCGACGAGCCGGTCATCGCCCTGCGAGCGCAGCGACGAATACTTGCCGAATGACATTTCCGAAATGTCCCACTCCTGGAAATGCGTCGTGCGATAAAAGATCTCTTCGACATTGAGCACCGACGGCACCAGTTCGATGCCTTCGGGTTGCACGCGTCCGCTTACCAGGTCGCGCACATGGTCATAGTCGCTGACAGCGAGGCTGAGCATTAATCTCGACATAATGGTTCTCTTTGAAACGAAAGTTCAGTGGGCCTCAGTGTGCATTGGTGACAACCGCATGCGGCTGCGATGGACCAACGGTCAGCACCAGCATCGCTGTCATCAACACCGCGGCGCCGATCGCTGCGAACATGATGCCCGGTCCGCCCGACCACTGCTGCAAAACACCCGCCACGGCCGGCCCGAACATCGCGCCGATACGCGACAGCCCCAGGAACACGCCGACGCCCGTGCCGCGCATTTCAGTCGGGTAAGTGGCTGCAACCAGGTTGTTGAGCACGATCTGCGAGCCGACGACGAAAGCGCCCGCGCCAGCGACCGCAATCAGCGTGGTGGTGCGGTCGGTCGCCCAGGCGAGCAGCGCGACCATCGCTGCGCCGAGCACGTACGACGCCGATATCACGCGACGGCGGTCGCCGACGCGGTCAGCGATAAAACCTGAGATCAGTCCGCCCGCCACAGCCATGCCCGCGAACAGCGAGCCATACGCGAAGCTCGACGACAGGTTCTCGCCGCGCTTGAGCATGATGGTCGGCAGCCAGCCCGACAGGCCGTAGGCCGAAAACAGGCTCAACGCGCCGGCGGCCCAGAAGCTCAACGTGCGCAGCCGGTAGTCGCGCGACAGCAGCAAACCGAGCGGACTTCTGTGCGAGATCGCGCCGCCTGTAGCGAACTGGCCCGCGTCGTAGGCTGCTGCGCGGTCCGGACGCAAGCGATACAGCAACGGCTTGACCTCTTCCCAACGTCCGCGGCTGGCCAGAAAGCGCGGCGATTCGGGCAACCACAATTGAATCGCAAGCGCGAACACGAGCGCGACGCCGCCGACGTAATAGAGACTCTGCCAGCCGTAATGCGGCGTCAGCCACGCCGCGATCAATCCTGCCGACGACGAGCCGCTCACCCAGCCAAGCGAGAAGAACAGGCTCGTGAACACATTCGACGAACGCTTCGGCGCGATCTCGTTGATATAGGTGATTGCGAGCGGCATCAGCAGCCCGAGCGCCAGCCCCATCGTCACGCGCAACGCGATGTACGACGCGAGACTGTGCGCGAACAGCGCGATCGCCAGACTCATCACGCCGGAGCCCCAGCAGCCGAGCAGCAGAACGCTGCGACGCCCGAAGCGATCGCCGAGCAACCCGCTGACGGCTGAGCCCGCGGCGAATCCCGCCAGCCCGCTCGACAGCATGATGCCGATGCGCGTCGGCGACAGTCCCCACGGACCGGCCACGTAATGGACGATATACGCCGAGTTGTACAGGTCGTAGCCGTCGAACAGCAGGATCATCGAGATCAGGACGCCGAGCCGGATGTGAAAGCTGCCAAGCGGCGCTTCCTCCAGTTCCTGGCGAACGTCGATGCGCCCCGCAGGCATCGACACTTTGTGTTGGGCCATGATGTTCTCCACTGTCAGAAGGTATGTTTGATGCCGACCGTGGCACCCGTCTGGGTGCCGCCCGTCGTCACGTCGCCCGTCGCGCGCACACCGACGTTCAGCCCGTTCGAGTTGGTGACGTACGATACTTCGGCGTAGAGATCCGTGCGCTTGGACAGAAAGTAGTCAGCCAGCAGCACGCCGCTGGTGGCCTTTTGTCCCGTGCCATGAATGCGCTCCTGATACCCGCCAAGCGAAAAGATCAGCGGCGAGGTGGCCTGCCACGACGCGCCCAGCCAGTACAGCAGCGAGCCTTGCAGCGCCGAAGTGTTACGGATGTTGAGCCAGCGCGTTCCGACATACGCCCGCACAGGTCCGAACGTATATGTCGCACCGCCGACCACGCGCATCTGCGTGGCATCTTGCGTGGCGATCGAAGTCCCTTGCATCTGATCATAGGCAACGCCGACGTTGGCAGAGCCGTTTGCGTACTGCAGCGCGAAGCTGTATTCGCGCCCGACCTTCGAATGGCCCGGCACCTGCGCGCCGTTGGGGATCGTCGAATCGAACCCGGTGCTATACAGCGCCGCGACAGTCACGCCGGCGAAACGCGCCGTATACCGGACCGCATTGTCGGCACGCCCCACAAGGGTTGCATCGTAACCTTGAGCCGAATAACTCGGATTGAACTGAAGCGGGTCGTACACGTACATCAGGTCATACAGCAGGTTGTATTGCCGGCCAAGCGTCACGTCGCCGTACGGCGTACTCAGCCCGACATACGCCTTGCGCCCGAACAGGCGGCCACCCTGCCCAAGCGTTCCGTTATTGATCGAGTAACCGTTCTCCAGCACGAAGATGGTCTTCAGGCCGCCGCCGAGGTCTTCTGTGCCGCGCAAGCCCCAGCGCGAACCGGCAAGGCTGCCGGACTCCATGCGTACAACCGTGCCGGACGTGCCGTTCGGACCGGGCACGTGATTGGCGACTTCGACGCCGACATCGGTGATGCCATAGAGCGTCACCGAACCTTGCGCATACGCGCAGGAGGTGGCGGCGCATGTCAGGCCGAACGCGGCGAGAGTGTGGCGTCTCTTCACTAAAGTGTCTCCAAAGTTTTTGTATTCGTGTGTATGTGTTGATTCGGCTTGTCCGCCCGGCATGGCGGCACACGCGATGCCGGGCGCGGACAAACCCGCCCGTGAAGGCACGGGCGATACTGCTGCGATGAGTTGCGTATTAGTTCAGGCGCGGCGGCTCGCGGCGAGGCTGTGGCAAGGGCGATCCGAGCCCTGCCTCGAGCGCGAGCGCATACAGGCGCAAGCCGAGCGCGAGATCCGATACGCCCATGCCCATTGCCTTGAACACCGTGATGTCGTCGGATGCCGTGCGGGCGCGTCCCTCGGCGATCACATCGCATAGGGGCGCCACCTCGTTCCATGCATCGCGCGCGCCGTACGCACGCACGAACTCGGTCGAAAGGCGTTTCGCCGCGCCGAGATCGTCGACCACGGCGCGCGTGCAGCGGGCGAACACATCGTCGGCGAGTTCGATGCGCTCTTCCGTGATTGCGCCTACCGCGTTCACATGCGTTCCATAGGCAAGCGCGGATGCGGGCAGGAACGCTTCCGTGGCGCGCGTCACGGTCGTGACGATCGGCGCGTCGGCGACGGCGGCTTCCACCGACGACGCCTCGACGATCTCGATGTCGAACTTCTCGCGCGCCCGCTCGACGAATGCACGCCGCTTGTCCGGCGTCGGGCTGTACACGCGCACCAGCTTCAGACGGCGCACGGCAGCGACGGCAGCGAGTTGCGCGAGCGCCTGCTTGCCCGTGCCGATCAGCGCGAGCACGTCCGCATCGGGCCGCGCGAGCCACTTCGTCGCCACGCCGGAGATGCCGCCCGTGCGCATCTGGCCGAGCGCGAACGCTTCGAGAATCGCCTTGAGCTGGCCGTTCGCGCTATCGAAGAGAATCAGCAGCGGACATGCGCCGCCTTCCGTATGCGCCCACGTCTTGGTCCCGACGATGCCGGCATCCTGAAACGCCGCGCCGATCGCGTGCAGATTGCTGTGTCCCCACGCGACATGCGTCTTGCCCATGTTGCGCGCCGCGCCGCTCGCCTGTTGGGCGAGGCCTGCTTCGAGCGCTTCGATGGCACCCGACAGGTTCATCAGCGAGACGATTTGCTGCTCTGAAATCCACACGGGTGTGCTGGCCGCGTTCATTGCTCATCCTCGAAAATCGACGCTACGGGCGGTTCGAGCCGCAGCGTGTTGACGGCGATCGCATGCGTAACGTAGCGGCCGATCAGCATCACGAAGGCCATTGCTTCAGCGGGCGTCACGAGGCTCGCAAACGCGTCGAACTCTGCCTGCGCTTCGAGGCCGCGCGTACGCAATGCCTTCAGCGCATAGGCTTGCGCTGCTTTCTCGACGTCGCTCAAGTCCGTCGCGGCAGCAGGATCGAGCCGGTTGACCTGCGCGATCCAGGCGCGCGGAAAGCCGAGCTTCACGCTCAGGCGTTCATGCTGGTGACGCTCGTAACGGTTCTCCATGTAACTCGCCACCGTCAGCGCGCCGAGTTCCGTGAGACGGTCGGGCAACGCCTGCTTCAGCGCGTCGGTGAAATGCATGAACTGCAAGAGCACGTCGGGCGCATGGCCCGCGCACTTGAACAGCTCGCCGAGATAGCGCAAGCGCTCGACGCGCGGCGTCAGATAGTCGGCCAGATCGGCCCGCATGTCGGCCATCTCCAGCCGTGGAATCCTGTCGCTCATCAGGGTCTCCGTTTCGTTGTCGTTCGGATCGTCGCGGGCGCTCAGAGCAGACCAGCGCGATCGAGCACGCCATCGAGCCGCGCTTCGAGTTCACGCGTAGCAGGCATCATCGGCAAGCGATGTTCGTTCGCGGGAATCAGGCCCATGCGCTTCATCATGTATTTGATGGGGATCGGATTCGTGTCGTAGAACACGGACTGATTCAGTTCGAACAGCGCGAAATGCAGCTTGCGCGCCGCCGCGTAGTCTTCGCGTTCGACGGCCTCGACCAGATCGGCGACCTTGCGCGGCGCCAGATTGCCGACCGCGTTCATCAGCCCGCAGGCGCCGACTGCGAGCATCGGATAGCTCAACTCTTCGAGACCGACGAACACGCGCCACTCGGGCCCGAACGCATCGAGCATGTGCGTGACGAAGGCCATGTCGTTGACCGCGTGCTTCATGCCTACGAGGTTCGGCGCGCGCTCGCGGATCGACTTGACGGTGGCGAGGTCCATGCTGACTGCCGCACGCCCCGGAATGTGATAGATCAGCAGCGGCCGATCGGTGCGCGCGGCGATGTCCGCGTAGTACTCGACCAGTCCGCGCTGCGGCGGACGGATGTAGTAAGGCGTGACGACCAGCATCGCATCGACGCCGGCCTTGTCGGCGTGCTGCGTCAGTTCGACCGTCTCCGCGTGCGATTGCGAGCCTGTCGCGGCCAGCACGGGAACACGTCCGGCCGCTGCCTCGACGGCCACGTCGACGAGGCGGTTGCGCTCGGCCACGGTGAGCAGGCTCGGCTCGGCCGTCGTGCCGTTCACGAGCACGCCGTGGCCGCCATTGACGATCTGCCAGTCGACGAGCCGTGCATACGTTTCGTAATCGACGGCCTGGTTGCGGAAAGGCGTAACGATCGGGGTAATCGAACCCTTCAGCCAGGAGATATCGCGCATGATCTGGATTCCTTGTCGATGAAGCGGCTTATGCGGCCGTGGCGGCATTCGTGCGATTGGTCGAAAAACCGGTCTGCGTGCCAAGCAGCGCAGGCGGCTCCTTCATGCTCTCCTGCCACAGCAGCGACTGCATGTAGATGTTGAGCGGCTGGTCCTGGACGGTCAGCTCGTACACGTAGTCGTCGTAGGACGCGTGGTTGTGTACGGCCCAGCCGGGCGCCGACAGCATCAGATCGCCGGCCTTCCACTCGTAGCGGTTGCCCGCCACCATGCTGTAGCCCGAGCCCGAAAAGTAGTAGTTGATGGCCGCGGATACGTGGCGATGCGGACGGTCGACGATCTTCGGCGGACGGATCGTCATCGTCGCGAAGAAGTTCGGCGTGATGCCGTTGGTGCGGCCCGTCACCGGGTTGTACATCATGTACAGACGGCGGCCGACGTAGTCGCTGCCCAGCGCCTCGAGCTTGTCGAGTTCGGCCTTCACCTGTTGCCACGAAAAATGCAGCGGACGCGATTCGACCACCTGCGGATTGATCAGCGTTTCGTACGGCATCAGCAGACCGCCGTCTTCGCCGATCGGGAACGTGCCGAACGGACTGCGTCGCTTCGGATCGTCGCTCGCGTGCGCGGTGAGCGTTTGCGTCGGCACTTCCAGTTCGACGCCGAACTCGGGCACATACACTTCCATGTGCTGCAGCAGCGGCGCATTCGAGTAGACCAGCCGCACCTGAATGTCGTCGGTGTCGTTCGTATGCGCGAAGGCGACGAAGGCGGGGTGATTCCACACGTCGTATTGACGGAATGCGATGGTGCGGCCCGCGACGCGCGTCGAGCCACCGCCCCGGATGCAGAAGTTCACCTCGGTCGCGTTGTGGCGCATCGGCTCCGTCGATTCGCCAGGCAACAGGACTTGCAGCGACACCTGAATGCCGGGCGCAAGTCCGGGCGAGCCAGCGCGCGCGGACGGATGAACGATCAACGATTGGCGGCGGCCGTCTGCGGGCCTCGGCAGCGCGGCAAGGCGCTCCACTTCCGCGTCGATCTGTTCGCGGCTCACGATCACGGGCGCCCAGTAGTGATTGTCGCGGGGACGCTGGCCCGTCTGATCGACGAAGCTCGCTTGCGCCGGCCCGAATTCGCGTCTCAGGTCATGCATCGGAAAGTCTCCTCAAGGCACCCGCCCGAAGCGGTTCGCGGCGCGGTGCAAAAAATGGAATCGAGGACTGAAAATTACTCGCCGGCGCTCTGTCGATCAAGATTGATATTTCAAATCAATATAAACATTCAAAGCGGTCGATGCCGCGATGTAAAACGTCCGAAAATCCTTAACCATAGCCTTTCTGCTAGACTGCAGATTGTTCAGGCGCCACGCCTTTTTTGGTTGATTTATATTGATTAGATTGATTTCATGACGACCAGAGATCTGATGACGCGCGAAGAGGTACTGGCCCGGCTCAACATCAAGCCGGCCACCCTCTACTCGTACGTAAGCCGCGGCCTGATCGGCACCGCGCCGCATGACGACGGCCGGCGCAGTTTGTACGTGCGCGCCGACGTCGAACGGGTGGGCAGCCGCAAGCGCGGACGCATGCCGAAGGCGGCATCGGCTGAATCGACGATGCGTTGGGGCGAGCCCGTGCTCGCCTCCGCGATCACACACATCACGCCGCAAGGCCCGCTTTACCGCAACCGGTCGGCCGTCGAGATGGCGAAGGCAGGCTCGTCGTTCGAATCGGTTTCGCAACTGCTGATGACGGGCGTCTGGCAGGACGGCGTCACCGCGTGGGGCGCGCTCGACACGCCGCAAGCCGTGCTGCCGCTATTCGATGCATACGCGGGCAAGCTGGACGGCGGCGATATCGCCAACCTGCTCGGCATGGTGCCGCTCGCGCTCGGCATGCAGGGGCGCGGCGCGGCGGAGATTTCCGACGGCAGCGCGGTGCAGGCCGCGCGCCTCATCATGCAGACGATGGCGGGATGTCTTGGATTCCTGAGCAAAGAGCGCGCGTTCGTGATGCGCGAGCGCGGCGAGAGCCTCGCGGCCTATCTGCTACGCGCGGCGGGCGGCACGTGTACGCCTGATGCCGTCTTTGCCGTCAACGGCGCGCTAACCGTACTCGCCGACAACGAACTGGCGCCCGCCACCTTCGCCGCGCGAGTCGCGGCGTCGACGAATGCGGACCTCTACAACTGCGTCGCGGCGGCGATCGGCTCGCACGTCGGCTTTTCGACGGGCACGGCGACGGAGAAAGTCGAAACGCTGCTGTTGCGTGACGTCGCCAATCCGGATACGGCACCGCGCCTGCAGATGGTTCGCGAGGTCGGTGCGAGTCTGTTCGGTTTCAACCATCCGCTGTATCCGGAAGGCGACGTACGCGCCAATCTGATTCTCGAACAGGTGCGCGCGCTGCAGTATGCGACGCCGGAGACGGTCCCGACACTCGAATTTCTCACGCTCGCCAGAGACAAGCTCTCGATGCATCCCGGCGTGGCGATTGCGCTCGTCGTGCTTGCACGTGCGCTCGGCTTGCCGGATGGCACGGCTACGGCCTTATGGATCATCAGCCGCACAGCGGGTTGGGTGGCGCATGTGCTGGAGCAGCGCGCGCAGGCTTTTCTGCTGCGGCCGCGGGCCAAGTACATTGCGGCTTTGCGGATGTAGCGCCTATAGCGCCTGTAGCGTTGAACCCGCGACGGCTCAAACGGATAAGCCCGAAGCCGTGTCTCGCGCCATTTCGGCGAGTAGCCATGTGCGAAATGCCGTAACACGCGCAAGGGACTCCTCGCCCGCCGGATAAACGAGGTAATACGAACCCTGCCCTTTCGCGGTCTGCGGCAAGGCCTGCACGAGACGGCCCGACGACAGCTCGGTCCGCACCATCGCCGGGTCCACGACGGCCACACCCAGGCTTTCGCAGGCGGCCTGGATCACCATGTTGCGCGATGCGAGCAGCAACTGGCGTCCACCCGGCGGCAATGTGTCTTGCGCGGCATCGGCCCATAAAGCCCAATCGTCTGGCCGCGTTTTCGCCGAGAGCAGCGTGAAGCGCGCGAGATCGGCGACGCTCGACAGCGGCCCGTTCGCCGACAGCGTTTCAGGCGAACACACGACGATCAGCGACTCCTCGCGCAGAAAGTCGCAATGCACACCGGGCCAGTGACCGTCGCCATAGGCGATCGCACAATCGAGCGCCTCGCGTTCCAGATCCACCTGGGCAATCGATACGCGAATCTCGACATTGGCGAACTGCTCCTGCACGGCCGTGAGCCGCGGCAGGAGCCAGTGCATCGCGAACGTCGGCAGCGAGTTCACGACGAGCGGCGCCGAGCGTTCGTTTGCCGCTACGCGCTGCCACGCCGACCATAGCCGTTGCAGACATTGATCGACTTCGCCGTGTAGCAGTCGCCCCGCTTCCGTGAACGCGAGTCCACGGCCAGTGCGTGTGAATAGCCGCGTGCCGAGCCGCTCTTCGAGCACGCCAAGCTGATAGCTGAGCGCCGATGGGCTCAGATGCAGTTCGCGTGCCGCATGCACGAGGTTCAGATGGTGGCCGATCACCTGGAAGCTGCGCAGATGATTGATCGATGGCAGCGCTTGTGTGCTCAAGGGGAAAGGCTCCGTCGATGGACGTAACCCATCGTACCCAGCCGCGCCGCGCGTCGCAATCCGGGATTGCCGCGATCAAAGATCGAGGACCAGTTCGTCTGTGCGCGAGCGCGAGCAGCAAGGCAGGAACTGGTCGTTGCGGGCGCGCTCGTCGTCGGTCAGATACAGATCGCGATGTTCGGGATCGCCCGCCAGCACGCGCGTCAGACACGTGCCACATACACCCTGCTCGCACGATGTCTCGATGCGCACGCCCTGCGCGGCCAGCGCTTGCACCACCGTTTCCTGTTCGCTCACGCGCACCACCTTGCCGCTGCGCGCCAGCCGTACGCTGAATGCGTGTGCCGTGGGCGCGTTACCGCAGGTGTCGGCCGTGGGCGCACTGAAGTACTCGCGATGCAATTGGCTGTCCGTCCAGCCAGCCTGCTTCGCGGCATCGAATGCGTGATCCATGAAGCCAGACGGGCCGCACACATAAAGATGCGAACCGGGCGACGGATCGCGCACGATGCGCGCAACGTCGATTCGCGCATCGGCGGGTGCGTCGTCGGTGTAGAGCGTGCAGCGGCCTTTCAGATGCGGCGCATCGAGCCGGTCGAGAAAGGCCGCGCGCTCGCGATTGCGCACGCAATAGTGCAACTCGAACGAGGCCTGCGTCTGCGCAAACCGCTCGGCCATGCTCAGCAGCGGCGTAATCCCGATGCCGCCGGCGAGCAGCACCGAATGCCGGGCGTTGTGCGCAAGCGGAAAATGATTGCGCGGCCCTTCGATACGCAACGTATCTCCCACCTGCAATGCGTGCATCGCGCGGGAACCGCCGCGCGATGCAGCGGCGTTTTGCACAGCGATCACGTAAGCGTCGCTTTGTTGTGGACGTCCGCATAGCGAGTACTGGCGAACGAGGCCTGTCGGCAGATGCACGTCGATGTGCGCGCCCGGCGTGTATTGCGGCAGCGGCGTGCCGTCGAGCGGCGCGAGCTCGAACACACGGATGCCGTCCGCGATCTCTTCGATCCTTTTGATGCCTGTTTTCATAGGGGATTCGGGTTGATGTCGTCAGGCGCTCTGGCTCACGCTTGCCACCGCATAGCGGCGCGACAGTCTCACGAGCAGCATTAGCAGCACGCCAATGGCAGGCAGCAGCGCGACGGCAAAGAGAATCGTGTCCGGCTTCCAGCCGTTCGCGAGCACCGCACCCACCAGCATCGGCGAGCCGATCTTGCCGATCTGTCCCGCCGCGCCGCCGAGGCCAAGCGCTGTGGAACGCACACGCGTCGGAAAGATGAGCGCGAACAGCGCGAGCGGCGCGGACTGTCCGATACCGCCCGTGAAGCCGATCACGAATCCGCTTGGTAGCAGCGCGGCGAAGCGCGTGACCTCGAATGCGACGACAACCGTCGTCACGGCGAGCACGAGCAGCGCGGGCAACAGCGAACGTGTCGGCCCGAAGCGGCTCACCAGGTATCCTGCAAACCCGAGTCCGAGCATCGAACCGATATCGAGGCTCGCGAGCACATACGAGGTGTGCACTACCGAGATGCCCGCCGTCTGCAGGAGCGGCGTGAGCCATACGGTCATCACCTTGATGGTCGCGTAACTCAGCATCAGGATGCCGAGCAGCAGCAACGTGATGCCCGCGCGGCCTTCGCTGAATATCTCCCGCACGGGCACACCCTTGCGCGCCGCTTGCGTGGCACCCTCCGCCGCGTGCAGCCGCAACTGCTCGACGTCGATGGTCTCGTTCGGGAAGAGCCGCGCAAACACGGCGCGCAGCTTGTGCGTCTTGCCGCGTGAGATCAGGAAATGCGGCGACTCCGGCAGCCACGCGACGATTGCGAGCGCCGCTGCGATCGACAGCGCGCCGCCCACCACATACACCGCACGCCACCCGAAGTTCGCGAGCACATAGCCGTTGACGACCGCGCCCACTGCCGCGCCGAGCGAATAGTTGGCGAACAGCACCGCGACCGCGAGACCTCTGGAGCGGCTATGCACGTATTCCGCACCGAGCGCGAGCACACAGGGAAAGATGCCGCCGAGGCCAATGCCCCCGAGAAAGCGCACGATCAGCAGTTGCGTGTAGTTCTCCACGGACGCCGTTCCAAGCGTAAGTGCGCCGATCAGCAACGCAGCGGCAATCACGAGTGGCCGGCGGCCGACGCGGTCGGCGAGATAGCCGAACACAAAGGTGCCGATCAGGCCGCCCAGTTGCAGCACCGAGAACACCACGCCGAAACTCGCGAGCGGCACGTCGAGCGCATGGGCCATCGCTTTCGTGGCGACGCTGATGGACTGGGTGTCGAGACCATCGAGGAAGATGACTGATCCGCATAACACGAGGATCAGTCGCTGATAGGCCGAGAGCGGCCGGCTGTCGATCAGCGCGGCGGCAGCGCCAGGCGTTGCGGACGATTGCATGTCTGTCTCCTTGAAGCGGGCGCTATGCGTCCCGCCCTTTTTTCTGGTTTCTTGCGTCGCTTACGCTATCGCTGCGGGCACGGGCTGATCGCTACGCGCCTCGGCGTCGATCATCGCCGCGAGCAGACGCCGTGCGCGGATCGCGGCTGCGTCGGTGGCGAGCAGGACGGGACGCATCGAGAGCAGCTCGCGCTCGCCCATGCGCGTCTGCACGCCTTCGATCATCGGCTTGTCCTGTTCGTGAAAGCCCATTTGCTGCCAGCGTGCTGTTTCGTCGTCAGCGCCAGGATCGTCGAGACGGTAATTGCGCGAACTCGCGTACAGATATTGCGTCGACGCCGCGCCGATCGGCGTGACGATGTGCGTGCCGATCCGCACGAGACCCTGCTCACGCGGCCTGCCGACAGGCACCACGCCCGTCTCCAGCAGGCAGCAGCCCGGCGCATGCCAGCGTATGTTCAGCCAGTAGTCCACAGGCGCATCGGGATCGTCGAGAAATGGGCGGAACGATTGTGGCGCGCGCGTGCCGGCCACCGTGCGCCGACTTTCCAGCGCACTGCCATCCTGCACGACGTCGTGTTTCGCCTGAAGAAAATCATCGACCTGCTGATACGGCGCATGCAGATAGTTCACATGCGAGAGGTCCATCAGGTTATCGACGACCAGTTCGTAGTGCGCCTTTTGCGTCATCTCGTCGCCGACGGTCTTCAGTCGCGGCGACACCAGATGCGAAAAATCCGGGATCAGACTTGCATCGGCGCGCGATGGTTCGCCCGCCCAGATCCACACGAGCCCATGCCGATCTTCCGCCGGAAAGCTGTGCACACGCGCGCCGGGAGGAATGCGGCCGTCGCCGTGCGGATTCTTCGAGCAGGCGCCGCTACAGTCGAATTGCAGCCCGTGATAGCCGCACTCGATGCCGTCGCCGACACGCTTGCCCATCGACAGTGGCGCAAAGCGATGCGGGCAGCGGTCGATCATTGCGACGGGCGCGCCATCTTGCTTGCGGTACAGCAGCATCGGCTCGCCCAGCAACTCGCGGGTGGATAAATCGGCGCCGACATCGCGGCTCCACGCCGCGGCGTACCACGTGTTTCTCAGCAATTTCATGACTTGCTTTCCTCGAATAACGCTGTCGTTGGGGACAAGGGCAGGTTATCGGCGAAACACGAGTACGACAAACGCAATTATTTGGCGGCTGAGTCGCAATTTTTCGATGCCTGTAGCGGGGAAAGCTACAGGCACGTTCAAGAAGGCAAGGCAGGGTTGTTACTTCGCACCCTGCCGCTGCTTCCAATCAGCGTAGAGATCCCCATGCGATTCCAGCCGAACCGGCTCGTAACGGATCTTGATGGTTTGCTCGGGAAACGGCTTCGCCAGGTCGGCATAAACAGCCGCTGTCGATAGCCCATAAGGCGCGCCATCCTCGTTGGAGTACGCATAAAACACTTCACCGATGCCCGCCATCCGCATCGCGGCAAGACACATCGGACACGGATGACCGCTCGCGTACACCGTACATCCCGCGAGATTCGGCGAGCCGAGTTTCTGGCCCGCTGCGCGGATCGCGTTCAATTCCGCATGCGAAGTTGGATCGTTCGTATGCAGAATTTCGTTCACGCCTGTCGCGACGACTTCGCCATTCTTGACGATCACAGCGCCAAACGGCCGGCCGCCGCTTTCGACATTGCCGTAGGCGAGTTCGATCGCCTCAGCGAGGTAACGTTGTTCCGGGGTCATGGTAGTCACTCCTTGAATACGTCTCAGGAGTTTACGATACGACGATTCAAAACGTCTGCCAGTCGGCTTCGGCCCGCGATTGAACGGCTGGCTCGCGTTGCACGACCGCTTTCTTTACAGCCGTCGCACGAGCCGGCAACGACTTCGAGTGCACGTTTGCCGCATACATCCCCTGCTGCCCGCCATCAAGCCTGAACATCGCCACGGCCGCCTTGAGGCTCGCGGCCTGATCGGCCATCGCCTGCGCGGCCGCCGTCGCCTGCTCGACGAGCGCGGCGTTCTGCTGCGTCACCTGATCCATCTGCGCGACAGCCGTATTGACCTGCTCGATGCCCGTCGACTGTTCCGCCGACGCCGCCGCGATTTCGCTCATGATGTCCGTCACGCGCTTCACAGAGCGGACCACATCGTTCATCGTCTCGCCCGCGTCATGCACGAGCGTCGAGCCCGTCGATACATGTGCAGCGGATGTTTCGATCAACGCCTTGATCTCTTTCGCGGCACTGGCGCTGCGTTGTGCAAGCGTGCGGACCTCGCCCGCGACGACCGCGAAGCCGCGGCCTTCTTCGCCGGCACGCGCCGCTTCGACGGCGGCATTGAGCGCGAGGATGTTCGTCTGGAACGCAATGCCTTCGATCACCGAAATGATCTCGGACACGCGCGACGAACTCGATGAAATGTCATCCATCGTCGCGACGACCTTGCGTACCACGTCGCCGCCCGTGGTCGCCGTCTGCGACGCGCTGCTCGCGAGCGTGCTGCCCTGGCGAGCGTTCTCAGTGTTCTGCCGGACCGTCGACGTAAGCTCTTCCATGCTCGCCGCCGTTTCTTCCAGCGAAGCCGCCTGCTCTTCCGTGCGCTGCGACAGATCGGTATTGCCTTGCGCGATTTCGCTCGCCGCAACCGAGATCGACTCGGCCGACTTTTTGATGTCGGCGACGATCGACGTGAGCCGCGCGCGCATCGTGTCCAACGATCCCATCAGGCTGTCGGGATCGCTGTTCGCGAGATCGACCTTGACGGCGAGATTGCCCTGCGCGATCTGCGCGGCGATATCCTGCGCGGTGCGCGGCTCGCCGCCCAGCTGTCGCAGGATGCTGCGGGTAATCAGCGTCGCCGTGACCAGCGCAAGCGCAATCGATGCTGCCACGATCACCGCAATCAGCACGCGAATCCGCGAGTAGGTCGCGATCGCGTCCTGCTGCGCGACGAGATTCGACTGGTCTTCGAAGTCCGCCAGCTCCGCCGCGCGCGCAAGCCAGGTGCGTTGCGTCGGCCGGGCGCGTTCGAGCAGCAATTGCGTCGCGGCGATCGTGTCGTTCGCGAGACCGAGTTCGACCACCTTGCTCATCGGCGGCACGGCGGCGGACTCTTCCTGCTTGAGCGCGGCCATCAGCGAACGTTCGCGCGGGTCGGTTCCGGCTTCATCGGCAAACATGCGATCGAGCTTCTGATACGCGTCCGCATATAACTCGCCCTGCTTCGCAATCCGTTCGGCTTCGGCTCGTCTGTCCGCGGCAGTCGTGTAGAGCACGACGTTGCGCATCGCTATCGCGCGGTCCTGAATCGATGCGCGAAGCTCATTGGCAAGACGCGCCTGCGTACCATTGACGCGCGCAATCTCGTCCAGCTTGCCGTTCAATGCCCACAGGCCGTAGAAACCGATCAGCGCCACAGCGAGCAGCAAGCCCGTCAACAAGCCGAATCCGGCAAGCAAGCGGGTCGAGACATTCAGGTTGCGCAGTTTCATTGCAGTCGTGGCCCGTTGTTGGTTACAACTTGTTTACGGCAAACCAACGAGCGGCTGAAGGTGGCTTTATGCCACACTGCGTAAAGAGAATAGAACACGGACGTTCGTACGTTGCCATCACCGACGCGTGACGGCATCATTCGATCCACATCAGGAGATCGCCATGTCGCACAAGGGAAGCTGTCATTGCGGACGCATCGCTTTCGAGGTCGAAGGCGAGCCAACCAGCGTCATGGCGTGCAACTGTTCGATATGCCAGCGCAAAGGCGCGCTGATGTGGTTCGTTCCCTTCGACCATCTCCATCTCACGACACCCGAGCAGCACGCCAGCACCTACACCTTCAACAAGCACGTGATCCGTCACCGCTTCTGCCCCGTTTGCGGCATGCATCCGTACGGCGAAGGCACCGCGCCCGACGGCCGCCCGATGGCGGCCATCAACGTGCGCTGTCTCGAAGATATCGATATCGATGCGTTGCCCGTCACGCATTACGACGGACGTTCGCACTGACGTTCGCGCTCAGTGCGCTGCCTGCGCGCGAGGGTCAGGCGGGATCGGGCGTCCGCTCGTTCTGCTCGCGCGCCCACTCGCGCACCGCGTTCGCGAACAGATGCAGCGCGGGCGGCGTATGCCGGTTCGCCGGGTAATAGAGGCACCATTGCCCGAATGAAGGCCCCGCCGCCGGCAGCATGTCGATCAGCACGCCTGCCGAAAGCAGCTCGCTCACCAGCGTCTCGGGCACCCACGCAATGCCGATTCCCGACAGCGCGGCCCACACCATCAGATTCAGGTTGCCGAGGGTGACAGAACCGCCGACATCGAGCGATACGCGTCGGCCGCGATGTTCGAGATCCCAGCGGAATAGCGCGCCGCTCTCGAAGCGAAAACGGATGCAGCGGTGATCGAGCAGATCATTCGGATTTTGCGGCATGCCATGTCGCTCGATGTACTCGGGTGACGCAACCGCGCAAAAGCGCATCTCAGGTCCGAAGCGGATCGCGATCATGTCGCGCGGCACGTCTTCCATCACGCGAATACCCGCGTCGAAGCCACCCGCGACGATATCGACGAGCCGCGTATCCACCACGAACTCCACATGAATCTCGGGATATTTCTCGAGAAACGTCGGCAGCACCTGCTGGATCACTTCTTTTGCGCCATTCTCCGAGCAATTGATGCGAATCGATCCCGAAGGCCGGTGCTGCGCCGACGTGGCTTCATCCACCGCGTCTTCGAGATCGCGGATCGCGGGACTCACGCGGCGCAGCAACTGCTCGCCGGCCTCGGTCAGTGCCATCGATCGCGTCGTGCGCGTAAAGAGCCGCACATTCAGACGCCCCTCCAGCGCGCGCATGGCGTGACTCAGCGCGGACGGCGTCACGCCCATAGCGCGCGCAGCGGCGCTGAAGCTGCGGTGTTGTGCAATGGAAACGAAGGCCGATAGTTCCGACAGACCGGGACGCGGCATTAGTGAAAATCTCTCATAAGGTCTTGCAAACCCAGGCGGATTGTTGAGCGCAATTATCGAGCCTATTCTGTGTGTCCGCACCTGACTATCAAAGAGGAAATCATGCAGCAGCGCGAACTGGGCAAGTCCGGTCTCAAGGTATCCGCCATCGGACTGGGCTGTATGGGACTGAGCTTCGCATACGGCCCCGCGACGGAAGAGCAGCAGGCAATCCGTCTGCTTCACTCGGCGCTCGACCAGGGCGTCACCTTCTTCGACACCGCCGAAGCCTACGGCCCCCACACGAACGAGACCTTGCTCGGCAACGCTCTGTCGGCGAATCGCGACAAGGTCGTCATCGCCACCAAGTTCGGTTTCATTGACGGCCAGCCGCCGAAAGGTCTCGACAGCCGGCCGGAAACCATCCGGGCCGTCACCGAAGCATCGCTCAAGCGACTGAAAACAGACCGCATCGATCTGCTGTACCAGCATCGCGTCGATCCCGCCGTGCCGATCGAAGACGTGGCAGGCGCCGTGCGCGATCTCATCAGGGAAGGCAAGGTATTGCACTTCGGTTTGTCCGAGGCAGGCGCAAGCACGATCCGCCGCGCACACGCCGTGCAACCCGTCGCCGCCGTGCAAAGCGAGTACTCGTTGTGGTGGCGCGAGCCGGAAGCCTCCGTGCTGCCGACGCTCGAAGAACTGGGCATCGGTTTCGTGCCGTTCAGCCCGCTGGGCAAAGGCTTCCTGACGGGAGCCATCGACGCCAGCACGACCTTCGACAAAACGGACTTCCGTAACATCGTGCCGCGATTCACGGAAGAGAACCGCAAGGCCAATGCGGCACTCGTCGAAGCGCTCGGCGCGATTGCCGATAGCAAAGGCGTGACGCGCGCGCAGATCGCGCTGGCATGGTTGCTTGCACAAAAGCCGTGGATGGCGCCGATTCCCGGCACCACGAAGCTGTCTCGCCTCGAAGAAAATATCGGCGCGGCTTCGATCGTGTTGTCAGCGGAGGAACTCGCGCAAATCGACACGGCGCTGCGTGGCATCGCGATTGTCGGCGACCGTTATCCCGCGCATCTTCAGCAACGCGTCGACCGCTGAGTAGCGAACGCGATGCGGACGACGCGCAGATCGCGTCGTCCGAGTCTTCCGTCAGCGCAGCGAGCGGAAGCTCACGCGCACCTCGTCCGTGAACTCTTGCGGTTGTTCCCAGGCTGCAAAGTGCCCGCCTTTGGGCAAACGGTTGTAGTGAATCAGCTTCGGATACGCCTTCTCTGTCCAGCTCTTCGGCGCCGAGTAAATCTCATCCGGGAACACGCTGACCGCGACGGGAATGGTGACGTGCTTCGGCGCAAAGAAGTTGAGCTTGTTCTCCCAATAGAGACGCGCCGACGAGATGCCCGTATTCGTCACCCAATACAGCGTGACATTGTCGAGTACATCGTCGCGCGACAATCCTTCCGTCTGACCGTTGAACACGCGCGCAATCATCGCCTGACTCGCCGCGTCGTGATCGAGCATCCACGCGGCAAGACCGATAGGCGAATCTTCGATGCCATACAGCGTTTGCGGCCGGCCCGCCATCTCTTGCGCGTAACCCAGACCGTGCTTGTAGAAGTAGTCGAGTTGATCGAAGGCGTGCTGTTCATCGGGCGACAGACCGGCGGGCGGCGGGTTGCCGTACTTGAGCGCATTCGCAATGTCGTCGGGTACGGTGGCGGGCATGTTCGTATGAATGCCGATGAGTCCCGGCGGCGTGAGAAGCGCCATCTGCTCCGTCACTGCATTGCCCCAATCTCCGCCCTGCGCGACGTATCGCGTGTAGCCGAGACGCTGCATCAACACCACCCACGCGCGTGCAATCCGCGCTGGATCCCAACCTGTTGCCGTCGGCTTGCCGGAGAAC
The DNA here is from genome assembly GCF_046534875.1 of Paraburkholderia sp. SIMBA_054. NCBI lineage: Bacteria > Pseudomonadati > Pseudomonadota > Betaproteobacteria > Burkholderiales > Burkholderiaceae > Paraburkholderia > Paraburkholderia sp. SIMBA_054. The sequence continues at coordinate 250,323 of NZ_JAWRXV010000010.1, forward strand.
CCGTAGCCGGGAAGCGACGGAATCACGACATCGAACGCATCCGATGCACTGCCGCCGTGCGCTGTCGGATTGGTCAGCGGATCGATGACCTTCATTTGCTCGATGATCGAGCCGGGCCATCCATGCGTGATGATCATCGGCAACGCATCTTTCTGCTTCGATCGTACGTGGATGAAGTGAATGTCGAGCCCGTCGATTTCAGTGACGTATTGCGGCAGCGCGTTCAGTCTCGCTTCCACCTTGCGCCAGTCGTAGTTGGTCGACCAATAGGTGGCGAGCTTTTGCATCGTCGCGAGTTGCACGCCTTGTGATGCATCGGTGACGGTCTCGCGCTCGGGCCACTTGGTCGCCTTGATGCGTCGGCGCAGATCGGTCAGTTGCGATTCCGGCACGTGCACGCGAAGCTTGCGAATGGCCGTCTTGTCCCCGCCTGCCGCCGGCGTGATTTCAGTGACTGTCTGACTGGTTTGAGCAAAGGCGAATCGACTCAACGAACCTGCGGCGATCGCGGCTGCGGCCACGCCGATAAAGCGGCGACGCGACGGGACTTGAGGAAGGATATCGTTTTGCATGGAAGCTCCTGTTGGCAATAAGCACGAGTAGGTGGAGCGATGAGCGCCGCAGCGATTGATATCCCGGGCATACCGCTTATCACTGCCCGTCTGAAAGCCCATACGTCAAGCCATTCGGCAAAGCTCATATCGTCACCGGTTCGCTGCGAATCGAAATTCGTGATCCGCGAATCGTGATTCATGTTTCGCAGCAAGTGAGCGGATTATGTGAACGCGGGCACATGACGTAAATACCAGCGGCGGCACAACACTTGTGTCGGCGATGAACAACTCATAGCCGATGCCGCGGATCGCCTGGCGCTTCGCGGCGACCGCGCGCCTGCTCACAGGAATGGCAGTAGTGCTACCCAAAACATGACCAGTTCCGGAGATAGAACTACGGCGACGAGTTCGTGATCATGCGTGATCTTAATGACCTTGCCGATGTCACGCAGCGCAAGTACACGCCTTCCAATCAAGGTGCCGCTAACGCATCGATAGCGCCGCGTTCACGCCGTAACAGACCAAGTCGCAAACTCGCATTTCGCCCCCTGTTTGAAAGCGATTTGCAAACAGCCGCCTCTTCCGCGACAGAAAAAATGCGCTCGATTGTTGCACCACAACTCGCCTTGCGTGACCCAGATAGTGAGCCAATGCACGCACGTGCCCCTTCCGATGCAGCCACTTCATAGCTGGTCGTATGCTATTGCGGCACTTCCCAAGGCGTTTCTTTCGAGGATGGCTAGCTGCTTGAATCCGACACCTGAACAACGTCCGGAAGTGCACGGCGCTTGACACTATGCTTTTCATAGTGATATCTTGCATCATCGCGATGCATGACGTGAGACGTCACGGTTCGTTCGACAAAAGTGGCTCGGCGCCGACAGCGAGACGCGACCAGTTCGCACCCTTTCCGAATGGAGAACTGCAATGTCCAATCCTGTTTATCGCGCGGAACGCACCGGCTTGCTGCTGGTCGATCCGTACAACGATTTTCTGTCGGAAGGCGGCAAGGTCTTCCCCATGATCAAGGAGATCGCCGCCGAAGTCGGATTGCTGGACAACCTTCGTGCGGCGGTCGCTGCCGCGCGCAAGGCCAACGTCCAGGTGTTCTATGTGCCGCACCGCCGCTGGGAACCGGGTGACTACGACAACTGGGATCATCCGAATCCGACGCAACGTCTCGTGCAGCAACGTCACACGTTCGAGAAGGGAACGTGGGGCGGCGAATTTCATCCTGACTTCCAGCCGCAGGCAGGCGACATCATCATCAAGGAACACTGGGCACAAAGCGGTTTCGCCAACACCGATCTCGACTTTCAGCTCAAGCAGCAAGGCGTCACGCATGTGATCGCCATCGGACTGCTGGCGAATACCTGCATGGAGTCGACGTGCCGCTTCGCGATGGAACTGGGCTATCACGTCACGCTCGTGCGCGATGCAACAGCCGCTTTCACGAAGGAAATGATGCACGCGGCCCACGAACTGAACGGCCCTACTTTCGCGCATGAAATCCTGAGAACGGCAGAACTGGTCGCAGCGCTAGCCGAAGTACAGGGAGGCCGCTCATGACGCTCACTGGCAACCTCTTCATTGGCGCGCAGGAAGTGCCCGCCAGCGCGGGCTCGATGAAGGCGCTCAATCCCGCGACCAATGCCGAGATCGAACCGCCCTTCGCCTTTGGCGGCCGCGCGGAAGTGGATCGCGCGGCGCGCCTCGCCGATGAAGCGTTCGACAGCTACAACCATACGAGCCTCGCACAACGCGCCGCGTTCCTCGAACGCATCGCCGATGGGCTCGACGCCATCGCGTCCGAACTCGCGCAGCGCACGTCGCTGGAAACGGGCTTGCCCGTTGCGCAGCTGGAAGGCGAAGCGGCCAAGTCGGCCATACAGTTTCGCCAGTTCGCTACTGTCGTGCGCAAGGGGCGCTTCCGTCAGGTCGCTATCGATCCCGCTCAGCCCGATCGCCAGCCGCGCGCACGCATGGATCACCGGCTGCAGAAGATCGCGCTTGGTCCTGTTGCGATCTTTGGCGCCAGCAATTTTCCGATTTCCTATTCGGTCGCGGGCGGCGATACGGCCTCGGCGCTGGCTGCCGGTTGCCCCGTGATCCTGAAAGCGCACAACGCGCATCCAGGCGCTTCCGAAATGCAGGCCCGCGTGATCCAGCAGGCCGTGAAAGATGCGCAACTGCACGAAGGCGTGTTCTCGTTGCTGCGCGGCGGCGGCAATGAAATCGGCGAGGCGCTCGTCGATCATCCCCTCATCAAGGGCGTGACCTTCACGGGTTCGGAAGTGGGCGGCATGGCGTTGTTCCGACGGGCGCAGCAGCGTCCCGATCCAATCCCCGTCTTCACCGAAATGACGAGCGTCAATCCGACCTTCGTGCTGCCGGCGGCACTCGCCGCACGCGGCGCTGCAATCGGCGACGGTTTTACCGAACGCATGCTCGTCACGGTCGGCCAGGCGTGCCTGAAACCGGCGATCCTGCTCGCCATCGACGGTCCCGGCTACGGCGAACTGCGTCAGGCGATGCTCCCGCGCATCACCGACACGCCCGCGCGCACGATGCTCACGCCGGGCATCAATTCTGCGTATCGCAAGAACGTCGAGCGGCAGCGCGACGCAGGCGCTGAACGCATTGCCGCCGGCGGCGAACCACAAGGCAAGTGGGAAGGCCAGTCGGTGCTTTTCGAAGTCGACGGCGCGCGAATGCTCGAAGATCCGTCGCTGTCCGAAGAAGTCTTTGGACCGGCCGCGTTGCTGGTGCGCGTGAAAGACGTCGAGCAACTGATCGCAATCGCAAAGCAGTTTGGCGGACAGCTCTCCGCCACCATGCAACTCGATCCCGCCGATCACCCGCTCGCCGCGCGGCTTCTGCCGATTCTCGAACGCCGCACGGGGCGCATCGTCGTCAATGCGTTCTCGCATCCGCAAGAAGTGTCGTACGCGTCGATTCATGGCGGGCCGTTTCCCGCAACGTCCGACAGCCGCTTTACTTCGGTTGGCATGACTGCCATCGAACGCTTCCTGCGCCCCGTCTGCTATCAGGGCTTCCCGGACGATCTGCTGCCCGAGGCGCTGAAGCATGACAATCCGCTCGGCATCTGGCGACTCACCGACGGTGAGTTGTCGAAAGCCTGAATCAAGCCTGCAATCATGTGCTGGGCGCGCGACCGGTGCGGTCTATCGGTCGCGCGTTCGTGTCGTTTCGAAGCGCATGAATGCCGGCGCATCACCACAGACGGAAATCGCTTCATGGACAAGATTCACAGCCTGCGCGTTTTTTCGCGGGTCGTCGAAACCGGTAGTTTCACTGCCGTAGCCAATGTACTCGACAGCAATGTGGCGCGCGTCTCACGTGCCGTTTCGGAGCTCGAAGACGACCTGCGCGTGCGGCTCTTTCATCGCACGACGCGGCGCATCACGCTCACCGATGCCGGCGCCCGCTATTACGAGCGATGCCAGCAGATTCTCGCCGATCTCGACTACGCCGACGCCGAAGCCGGCAACGCGATGAACGAGCCGCACGGCACACTGCGCGTGCACGCGATGCCGGGCCTTGGACAAACTCATCTCGCCGCATGCATCGTCGGCTATCAGGCGCGCTATCCGAACATCGAGATCGAACTCGTGTTGTCATCGACGATGCCGCGGCTCGTCGAGGAACAGTTCGACGTATCCGTCGTGACGGCGCGAACGCTGCCCGATTCGGGTTACGTCAGCCAAGTGACGGGCACGAGCTACAGCATGCTGGTCGCCGCGCCGTCGTATCTGGAGAAGCACGCGCCTCTGCGCTCGCCGGACGATCTGGACGGACACGCATTCGTGCGGCTGCAGTCGCCCGCCTCGTCGACGGATGGATGGCAACTCGAAGGCGCGGACGGCGACGTGCTGTTGAATGCGTCGGCGGCCCGCTACAGGATCAACGATCCCGAGGCTTTGCGCGTGGCGCTGCGCGCCGGCGCGGGCATCGGTGCGCTCGCAGTCTATTCGGCTATCGATGATCTTCGCGCAGGCACGCTGGTTCGCGTTCTGCCGCAATTCCAGTTGCCGACTCGCAACGTCTATTCGGTTTACGCTTCGCGCCGCTATGTCGATGCGAAGATCCGCACGTTCGTCGACTTTCTCAAGGACGAACTCAGCGCGCGACTTGCTGCACAGGAAGCCACCTTGGTTTCGTGACAGCGCATGATGTCGTTCAGACCGCGACGATTCCCGTCAGATTACCGGCGTCGCGCAGCACGACGTGCGTGTCGGAGCCGTCGAACGAAACGCGACGGATCGTGCCGCCCAGATCGCTGACATAAGCGACGTTGCGGTAAGGATGGGCGTTGTTGCATAAATCGGTGTACCGCGCGCCGATCTGACGTTTACGCGCAACGGTAGTGACGGCACCCCTGTTAA
>NZ_JAWRXV010000690.1:0-275 GCF_046534875.1 Paraburkholderia sp. SIMBA_054
CTTGCGCTGCGCTTCTGGCATCACAACTATCTCGATGCCGACGACCGGCAATGGCTGCGACAGATCAACGATGTGCTTACGAACCGCGAAGACAGGCTGCCCGAAGTCGGCAGATACAACGCCGGACAGAAGCTGCTGTTCTTTGTCCTGGTGCTGTGTCTGCTGCTGTTGCTGCTGAGCGGCATCGTCATCTGGCGAGCGTATTTCGCGTTCTATTTCCCGATTGAAGTGGTGCGCGTCGCGGCTGTGATTCATGCCGTAACCGCGTTCGTGCT
>NZ_JAWRXV010000691.1:0-275 GCF_046534875.1 Paraburkholderia sp. SIMBA_054
GCCCTGCACGACGACGCCTACTGGATCGACCTGTGCGACGAACAATGGCGGGCCATAAGGATCACACCCGCCGGCTGGGAGATCGTGAACCGACCGCCGGTATTCTTTGTCCGCTCATCGAGCATGCGCCCCCTGCCGGAGCCGACTCCGGGTGGCGACTTCGCTAAGCTGTGGGCGATCGTAAACGTGTCACCGAACGACCGGCTAGTCGTGCTGACATGGATGCTCGAATGCTTCAGGCCGGAGACGCCCTACGCGGTGATCGAGTTCTCCGG
>NZ_JAWRXV010000692.1:0-275 GCF_046534875.1 Paraburkholderia sp. SIMBA_054
GGTCCACTGCTAAAGCAGGACCTTCACTACGAATTTAGGAGGCGTTCATTATGACACATGCAATGATCTTCACTATTAATGGCAGCAAGGGGATCGTATCGAATTAATCTAGCTAGTTTGCGTTCCCCGAAAATCGAAAGGGGAAAACTGATGATAACAACGAATGTAAGTATTGCTGAAGTGAACAATGACAACTGGTACGCTTGTTGTGTATTGGAAGTAGCACAAGAACAAAAAGCCCATATGGAGCCGAATGCGGTATCCATCGCTCAATC
>NZ_JAWRXV010000693.1:0-275 GCF_046534875.1 Paraburkholderia sp. SIMBA_054
GTGCAAGCCGTGCCATGCTGAAGTATCCGATAGTCGCGTTGGTACATACCCGAAGGTCCGAAGAGCCGCATGCGCCGGAGATTCGGCGCGGCGCGGCCAGGCCAGAAAGCGCGCGTGGCTTAGGGAGAAAACTCTAACCGCCGCGTATGGTTAGTTTCAAACGTTGTGTTCATAATGAGCGGGCCTTTTTTGGAGGAGCACATATGAAATTAAAACAGGCCGTAGTGGGGACCGCGATGCTAGCCGGCATGACAACGGCAGCATACGCACAATCG
>NZ_JAWRXV010000694.1:0-275 GCF_046534875.1 Paraburkholderia sp. SIMBA_054
GTCGCGTTCATCGCTGAACATACGGTCGGCTTCGAGGCCTTCGCCGAAGATCTGCGCGCGGAAAGCTGGGAGACCATCGTCGCCGAAGCAGGCGTGCCGTTCGAGGACGTGCTGAAGCTCGCCGACATCTACGTGAAGGGCCGCGCGGTAATCTCGACATGGGGCATGGGCCTCACGCAGCACAAGAATTCGGTGCCGACGGTACAGCTGCTGTCGAACCTGATGATGATGCGCGGCAATATCGGCCGGCGCGGCGCGGGCCTGTGCCCGGTGCG
>NZ_JAWRXV010000695.1:0-275 GCF_046534875.1 Paraburkholderia sp. SIMBA_054
CGCGAGCGGCTTTCTTCCGCGACTTCGGCGGCGACCAGATTGCCGAGGTTGCGATTGCGCACGTCCTCGCGGCGCGCCTGATCGAGCGTGGCGCGGCGTTGCTGCGCGGTGGCCTGGGCCTGACGAAGCGCGAGCGTGTAACGCGCCTGGTCGATGACGAACAGCACCTGGCCTTGCCTGACCTGCTGGTTGTCCAGTACTTGAACCGATGAGATCAGCCCCGACACGTCCGGCGCGACCTGGATCACGTCGGCGCGCACGTGCCCGTCGCGGGT
>NZ_JAWRXV010000110.1:0-15784 GCF_046534875.1 Paraburkholderia sp. SIMBA_054
CAATCCGCTCGCATTGCCTGAATTCAAGATCACACGACCGCCTTTGTCTTCAAACCCGATTTATGCAACAACGCCGTCTGGAGCCTCCATGCGGGCGACCTCCTTGAACCCGCCATTCGACACGTCGATGTAGGTGACACCTTCACTGGAGACACCCCACATATAAGACGGAGACGTCGATGCGAGCGTCATGATGTTGACGGGGCCCGCAACAATCCGTTTTTCCTTTCGAAGATCGACTTCGAACGTGCCGCGCGGAACGGCATACGGAAAGGAATCGCTCTGGGACGAATCGAAATGGGTAATGGCGTATTTTTCTGCCGCCAGATAAGGATTGGGTTTCGGGTTGGCGGGGAGGTCTTGCGCAAGGAGAGCGAATGCAGGAATGAGGGTGGCGATACCTGCCAACAAACGAAAACGTTTCGACATTAATTATCCTTTATCGCGGAATTGCGATCATCCATTTAAATGTGGGAGCGGTTGTTGGTTAGATTTTCGAAAGAAAATGCTCCAGGTAGTGACAGGGCCTCTCGATGCCCGAAGTGACCCGTATCACACGCCAGGTTCCGGGTAGATTGACAGCCTTCGGGAAGCCAGGTCCCGCTCACTCGCCAGCCGTTCGCCGAGATGGAAACCATACGAAGCCGTGCATAGCGTGGCGTGATGATGAAATCCTCTCCAGCCACGGCCCGAATAGTGGTCAAGTCCGAAATCCTGCCGAAGTTCCTCGTGGTCCCGGTCGGTGCGCCAGTGGTAATGTGCGGCCGCGACGAGTTCATTGATCGACGTGTCTTCCGGCAGCGTCGAAAGCCAGTATCTGACAGGCTCCGGCTCACCCAGCGGCCACTTCAATAGCAGCCATTGCAGTGGCTGCAGTCGCGACCAGCATGCGTAGCTGTCGGCATACTGCACCCGCGCCACGCCAAAGCGGCTGCTTCTCAGATTGCCGTTCCCTTCACGCCAGCTGATCGTCTGCAACGCGTGCGCAGGCAATTCCATGGCCAGTGCTCTGACGCTGATGGGGTAGTGCCCGGCCGTACGCCACGTCTGCGACGGCAGGCGTCCCGTTTCCCTGTATCCCGTTGACGGTAGCGATTCGGCTTGTGGGCGCCAGACGCGTGCTTGCGACGTGACACCCAATACGTACGGCAGTCCGAGGTCGATCAACCCTTGCCTGAAGTCGGGATCCATTCCGTAGCCGACATCGGCGAGCACGGGGCGTGAGGGCGATCCCGCAGCAAGCAGCCTTTCGATCTGTTGAAGCGCAAGTTTCGGCCTGGTCGCAAACTGCACGTCGGCGGGGACGCCTGCCTTCCTGCGCCGGATCGGATCGTCGGCCCATGCGCGCGGCAGATACAGCCGCCAGCCGACAGGCAGACTGGCACTTTCGCAGGCTAGCGAAACACTCACGGCAATTTGACATTTGTCATATCTGGCCGATGCTCCGTGATTTTGTCTCGCGACGCCCACTGGCTGGCTGCCACGCTTCGGAAAAGTGTTACAGCCGATGATCCACCAGCCGCTCCGGGACAGACCCGCCATTTGCGGGGTCACCCAGCGGGCGACCTGTGTCAGCAGTTCCTCATCGCACCACGGCGCTCTTGCCACGAAATGATGTAGCGCCTGACGCATTGCTTCCGCGCGCGCGGGCTGAAGATTTTCCGCAATGGCATTGGTGCTCTTTCGCTCCAACGGTCGCATCAGTCCCGTGCAATAGTCACGCAGGCCGACAATATGATGCTTGTGTCGGAATCCTTGAGAAAGATGTTCCAGGTATTCGTCAAACCGTTGCGATGTACTCATTGCATTGAAATAGCTTCATTGGACGCCAGTTAGACTCAGGTAGCTTGACGCTTGAGTGCTGCGTCTGCATGAGGCGAACATGACATTCCTGTCATGTTTGACGCGGCGTAAGTCATGTGGAAAACGGCAAAGCGCGGACAGACTTCCAGGGAAACCGTCGCTTTGATATCGTTGTGCGCCTGCCGGAGGAGCTTCGGACTGCAAGTGATTCAAACGAGGTAACAGGTAATGCGAATTCTGATTGTCGAAGACGAGGGCAAGACGGGCTTATATCTACGGAAGGGTTTGACGGAAGCGGGATATGTCGCCGACTGGGTGGAGGACGGCATTTCCGGGCAGCATCAGGCTGAAACGGAGGACTACGACCTGCTCATCGTGGATGTGATGCTGCCAGGGCAAGACGGCTGGACGCTGTTGCAGAATCTCAGACGCAGCAAGTCGACGCCGGTTCTCTTTCTCACCGCGAGAGACGACGTGGGAGACCGCATCCGGGGGCTGGAACTCGGTGCTGACGACTATCTCGCGAAGCCCTTTGATTTTGTTGAACTGACTGCACGCGTAAAGTCGATCCTTCGTCGCGCGCGGCAGCACGATTCGAACACGCTCCGAGTGTCCGACCTCGAACTCGACCTCACACGTCGTAAGGCCACGAGACAGGGAAAAGTCATTCTGTTGACGGCAAAAGAGTTTGCGCTGCTGTGGCTTTTGATGAGACGCGAAGGGGAAATCCTCCCGCGCGCGATCATTGCGTCACAAGTGTGGGACATGAATTTCAGCAGCGACACGAACGTGGTGGATTCGGCCATCCGCCGCCTGCGTTCCAAACTGGACGACCCTTTCGAGTCCAGGCTGATTCATACCGTCAGAGGCATGGGCTACGTTCTGGAAGTCCGAAGCCAGGTGACACCGTGATTCGCTCATGAAGCACGCATAGGAGATTTCAATAGAGCCGTTGTGCGGACAAGCGCGTGCCTGATATGTATCGCGAATTTTTTGTGCTTTCTCAAAGTTGCCCCTGCTGTCGGCGTGCTTAATCACATGGCCGCAGCGGGCGCAGTACTATTCTCTCGTCGACAGCGCGAATACCGAGGGCCAGGTTGGCATTGCGATGGGTATCGAATGTGAGCCGCCCGCGCGAGTCGTTGCACCATCAGGAATCGACCGATGCCGGATGGCAAGGTGAGTGGCTGGACCGGGCACCTGTCTGTCACTGGAAAGGGAATTCAAATGTGTCGCGGATGCGGAATTCTGAGGTGGACAGCTTGTGCATGCTGGCGGAAAGACGCGGGCGCAATATCGGCAGCCTGTCGCGTCACGGCTTGCAATTCGCGGCAATAGCCGGCGACAGCTAATCATGCTTCGTTATTTGCCGGGTAGCCTGCGTGTACGGCTCACCGTGCTGATCGTTTTCTATGCATCGATTGCGTTCGCGATTAGCGGATTCGCGGTCTATGAAGCGATGATGAGCCGTGTCGAAGCGAATGCCGCCGACCAGATGGAAGAAGTGATGTCGGCTCTCGAGGTTCACCTCTCCGGGCTGAAATCGACGGCCGGGATTACCCGCGATCCCGATACCTGGAAGGAGCACGTGCATGGGCGCGAGTACATGGCATTCGCTATCTTTGACATGGCAGGTAAGGACCTGCTGGCGACGCGCGGCTTTCGCAACTACTCGCCGGTTCTGGATGTACAGACGCCCCACAATCCTGTCACTCTTTCCACACCCACTACCGCATTACGATATCTCGTGACCATCGTGCCGCTCGACGGGCGTGACAGCGGGGCTGTCCGTGTCGTCGTACAGTACGACGGCAGTGAAGAGCGCGAATTGGTAAGGTCGAACACAGAGATCATCTTTATTACGGAGATGGTCGGCATTCTGCTTGCGGCAATCTCGGCTTACGGCGTGACGCTGCTCGGGCTGAGCCCTCTGCGCCGCATTGTCACGCGAGCCGAAGAGATGTCGATCAGCCGGCTCGGGCAACCGTTGCCGAAGCTCACCAGCTCGAATGAACTGTTGGAACTGGGACAGGCGTTCAACGGCATGCTGGCGCGTCTGGACGACTCGTTCACACGCTTGAGCGAGTTCTCTTCCAATCTTGCACACGATTTGCGCACCCCGCTCACGAATTTGCGAGCTGCGGCTCAGGTCGCTCTCGCGCAGTCGCGTGCTGCGCCCGAATACCGCGAAGTGATTGAATCGAGCATAGACGAATACGAGCGCTTGTCCCGAATGATCGACGACATGCTATTTCTTGCGCGCGCAGAGCGAGCTGACCTGTCGCTATCGAATTGCGAGTTCGACGCGGCGGCGGAAGCGCGTCGCGTCACCCGTTTTTACGAATCGCTGGCGCAAGCGGCAGATGTCACCATCGACGTCCGCGGGCAGGGGATCATCCATGCCGATTTGCTGTTGTATCAGCGCGCGGTCAGCAACCTGCTCGCGAATGCGATCGCGTACGCGCCACGCAATTCGACTATCGACATTGAATGTTGGGAGCAGCCGGGCGCGGTAGTGGTTCTGTTGTCCGATCGTGGCCCGGGGATTGCGCCGCCGCATGTGGAACGGATCTTCGAACGTTTCTACCGCGCCGATCCGACCCGGGAAAACGCCATTTCCTGCAGTACAGGGCTCGGGCTTGCCATCGTCAAATCGATCATGGATTTGCACCACGGATCGTGCGGTGTGAGAAGTGATCCTGCCGTCGGCACGACATTCTGGTTACGGTTCGTGTTACCGGAAAAGACAGTGGGTTCACCCTCCTGACAAACCTGATTGATGCGCGGCATGGCACGTGTGGTTGCCTTGATGCTAGAGCGAAAATCCCAGACACGGCACGTGAGATAGGCAAGTTTTGACACTATTGAACCGTGCACGAATCATCCAGACGTGGTTTCTGCGAGACAAAGACAATGTCGAACACCCGATATCGAAGCGCACTCTGATCTTTTATTTTATTGAAAACAATCTTCTATGCGTTTTGGTCACGTAGCAGTTCTATTTCGGGGATGTACTGGGGTGCCACACTAAAACGAAAGTGCTTCAAATCGATGGAATACTCAGCGATCTGATTCGTCAGATTACCGATTGCTTATGCTTTATCAGCGGTCGGGAGATTTCCATGTACTTAGGAGTTTGAAGCATGAAACAACATATCATTCTCGCCTGCGCAGTGGGTACCTTTGCGGTGAGTGCGCACGCACAAAGCAGCGTTACCCTGTATGGCTCGATCGACGCGGGCATCACCTATGCGAACAATGTCGGCGGGAAGAGTGTCTGGCAGCAGGGTAGCGGCAACCTGTCGAACAACTACTTTGGCTTGCGCGGTGCCGAGGATCTCGGGGGCGGGCTGAAGGCCATCTTTACGTTGGAAAGCGGCTTTGATCTGAACAACGGGGGCTTTCATGACGGCGACGATATGTTCAACCGTCAAGCCTTCGTCGGCCTGAAGAGTGACGCGTATGGCGCTGTGACGCTGGGACGTCAATACGACTCGACTTCGGAGTATCTCGGGCCGCTGTCGGCCGCAGGTGCTGGCTTCGGCAACAATCTCGCCGGCCATCCGTTCGACAACGACAACCTGGCGCAGACGTACTCGACCAAAAATGCGGTCAAGTACACCAGCCCGAACTATGCGGGCATCCAGTTCGGCGGCATGTATGGCTTCAGCAACGACGCGAACGGCTTTGCGAACGGCCGCACGTGGAGCCTGGGCGCCAGGTACGGTACAGGTCCGCTGAGCGTCGCGGCGGGTTACACACAGTCGGATAACTCGGGTGGGCTGGGCGGCGCAAACAGCGCGGCGTCGGCAAGCCAGAACATTTCGGCGACGCTTCAGCGTACTTACGGTTTGGGCGCCACCTACGCATTCGGCCCGGCACAGGTTGGTCTCGTGTGGACGCACTCGCAGATCGACGGTCTCGCGAGCCTGTCGAGTGGCGGCGCTGCACTGCCCGGTCTTACGGGGATGAACCTGCATCTTGATAATTATGAAATCAACGGCCAGTACAGGCTTACACCGGCACTGGCAGTCGTCAGCTCTTACACGTTCACTGACGGCACGGTGACAGGCAGCAACAGCAGCAATTCGCCGACGTGGCACACGTTCGTTTTAGGTACGGACTATTCTCTCAGCAAGCGTACGGACGTGTACCTGGCGGGCGTGTACCAGCATGCTTCCGGCTCGCTCGGTTATGACGCGAACGGTAACGGCATCGCGAACGTGGCATCCATCAACATGCTGTCGCCGTCGTCAACCAACAACCAGGTTGCAGCAACGATCGGACTGCGTCACCGCTTCTGATCGAAGGGACATCGGGCAGATAGCGCAATCCGTTGTCTGCCCTCTGGGAAGCGAGGGGAGCACGAAGTCGAGATCCACTCGCATGGCTCATGGGCCTTCGTCAGGTAGAACGACGGCGAAGGCCCGCCTGGAAATGCAGGCAGAGTACTGTTCGAAGCCGTTCACGAACCTTTAAGGTTCGGGTCGATTCGTTACGGGCGGAACCTGCGTAGCGGGACGTTGTGCGCGTAAGCGCCTTTCAGGAAGGTGAATTGAAACTGGGCCGCCCGAGTACCGGACTGCGCCCCATGAATGTCCGGATGCATGTGCTGGCACATGCATACCGCAGCGACGGAATCAGAACCGGTACGCCAGACCTACCGATCCGAAGATAGCAGCCTTGTGTTCGACGACGGGGCTGTCGGCTGCGTCACCCACCAGACTGGACACGCCCAGCACGGCAGCCGTGCTCCAATGCGGGGTGAGCTGGTGCTTCCACGTGACGCTGGCGTCGACACCCTTGATGCCCGCTGAGGGCGAATATCCGGCGAGCCTTGACTGGCTTGCGAGTGACTCCTGATCGGTAACGCCGAAATAGGTATTCATATAATCGCCATTACCGAAAGTCGCACCCACTGTCAGATTAACTGTGTTTTTCGGCGTCGCCAAAGCGGTGAAACCACCCGCGAGACGGACTTTCAGACCATATCCACTGTGCGTCGCCTGCAGCGCGTTGAGCGACGCGTGCCACTTGCCGTGACGCCAATCCACGAACGCGCCAACGCGGGCCGTGTTGGAAATGTCGTTGGTTCCGGTAAGGCGAGACGAATCGTCGGCGTCCCGCCCAAAGTCGAACTGCGCAATCAAACCCGTCGAAATGCCGGCTCCGAGCGGATAGCGTATTCCGGCTGAGAGCCCGGAAACGAAAAAGAGCCCATTGTCATAGGCGAACAAAGGCAACGGCAGTGCACGGTACGATGCGGCGCCGTCGTATTTGGGCATGACATTGACTTGCGCGCCAAGCGAGGTCTCGGCCGGGTAAGCAGGTCTGGATGGGGTCGCCATGGCCGCGCCAATGGTTAGCGCGGCTGCGACGTGGAGATATCGCATGAATAATTCCTTGAATGATCGATAGGAAGGTCAGAACTGACAATGGCGGTCGAACGTCTGGACATCCATGTGGGGGTGCGGCATCTGTGCGTCGCGACTCGTCAGGTGCGTAACAACTGCGGTTATGGCAACCGCTTGAACGCAGGGTCGGTGCGCCGTTGCGGATAGCTGCGGTGACGGCGGGCAGTATTGGTGGCCGGGGATAAGATCAAGCGTCGGTATTCGTCTTCAAAGGTGGAAATCTCAAGTGAAGTTGCTGTTCATGACGTAGCCTCCGGGCTAGATGATGAGATGTGACATTAGTGAATAGGCATGCTTACTAAATAGAACATGTTTGAAAAATTGAAACGACATGAAATCTATTTTCCAGAGGCGTTTTTCGCCGCGCATTGTTCAGGAATTTTTACTCTACCGTTGTTGCAAAAAATGAGCCGTCCGTATTGGTCATTTTTCGATATTGAGTTTTATTCGAATGATGAAATTTATGTTTAGTCAAAGATTTGACTGTTACTTGAAGTTGAAGCTGCGAGTCGTGATAAAACGCCTTCTAGTTTTCGTTGCAGACTCCATGAAGCGCTTCGAAAGCTTAGACATCGTGTGGTTACGTTTCCTATAGCCGAGCTGACCGTTAGCACCTGAAGAGAACCCAAGGAACTGCCAATGAGTTATTGCCATGTGTTGATACATACGGCCAGGGCGATCCCGATCCTCCTGGTTGACCGCAGTCTTTGGCGCTCGATCCGCACACACATCGTGGGGTTGACTATCGATGTTTGCGAACTCACCGGTCGTGTCGGTGCTGTTCTTCTGTTTCCCGTTGCCGTACCAATTGTCGCGATTCTGATTGTGGCGCCCATGCGCCGGGAAGGAAGGGAACAGGATTGCCCTTCGAGTTCCGTCGACACAGCGTGGACGCAAGATGCGCAACGCACCCTCTGAGCCAGGTCAACCTGATCCGATAGCGCAGGCGAGAAGGGAAAGTTGTCTGGCGCGTGCCGCGTGAACCGATGTCGGAATAAACCGGGGTGATTCACCTCGACAAAAGAATCCCTTTGACACAGGAAAATGCAGATGAGTAAAGCTACCAGGTTGGCAGTGGCAGTTATCGTGATCATGGGCGTTGCACCGTGGGCGAGCGCGCAGACCGCTCAACCCGCTTCGAGTGCGCAAGAACCATCCGCACTCACCGGGCGGGTGCAGGCGCTTCTCGCCACAGCGCCCCCCGTTGAGATCAAGGCCCGGATATCCGATATCGACCGTGCTTCGCGCATCATTACTCTGCATGGTCCGAAGGGGCGCGACATCGATGTCGCGATGGGGCCGCAGGTCGAAAATTTCGATCAGCTCCGCGTGGGCGATAACGTCGAAGTGCTCTACAAAAACGCGTTGCTCGTGTCCGTTGACAAGATCGCGGGCGCGGACAAGGGAATTCGCAAACGTGTCGATTCCAGCGTGTATCAGTCGACACCGTCGGGATACAGCGCCGCGCGCCAGGTCGAGGTTCAGGCCACAGTGCTGGATATGGACGCCAGCAAGCGCGAGATGCGGTTGCGAGGCGCCTATCGGACAGTCACGCTCGTAGTCGGTCCCGATATCGATTTCAAGACTTTGAAAGTGGGCGATACCGTCCATGCCGTGTTTGTGTCGGCTTATGCGACACGGGTGACGCCCATTAACGCGCGTTAACGCACACTAGCGCGAGCCTGTAAGCAGCGTATGGACACGCAATGACAATGACGTTCGCGGCACGGGTGAAATCGATAAGAACGAAGCAATTGCGAAACCGATGAACAATCGATTCTTGCCGCGAACTTTGGGGGCGAGATTAACCGCTCTGATCTTTCTTTCGACATCGGTCATTCTGGCGCTGAGCGGCGCCGCGCTTTACGAGGCCTTGCGCAGCCGTATGTCCATGGCGGCAGGCGGTCATATGCAGGCCACGCTAGAGGCACTGCAGGTCGATCTCGCGAGCGTGCGTGCGACAAGCCACATCTCGAACCATCCCCATGTCTGGACCGATCAGATGGATGGCCATCAGAACATAGATATGGCCATCTACGATATGACCGGAAACCGTCTTGTCAGCACGAGCGGCTTTCAGCCATTTGCACTGCTCCGCGACCTGCCGCCGGATCGTCAGAACGCTGCGTTCGATACCAGAGGCGCGATGTTTCGCTATATCACGGCGCTGGCGCGGCTCGCGGGATCAGACTGTGTTTCTGTGCGTGTCGTGGTCCAGTACGACAAATCGGACAACCTTGCCTCGTTGCGCGCGCATGCATGGACGATCGCGCTGATCGAAGTAGTGGGCGCGGGGATCGCAGCGGCATTTGCCTATGTCATTGCCGTGTTCGGTCTCAGCCCGCTTCGACGCTTCGTCTCGTACGCAGAGGAGATGTCGTCATGCCGTCTCGCGCAACCTTTGTCGGGATTCGATACATCGGAAGAACTGAAGGAACTGGAGCACGCTTTTAATGGCATGCTGGAAAGGCTGGACGATTCGTTTACGCGCCTCGGCCAGTTCTCCTCGAACCTCGCACACGATATGCGTACGCCGTTGACGAATCTGCAGGCAGCCGCGCAGGTGGCGCTGTCGCTGCCGCGCAGCACGGAGGAATACCGTGACGTCATCGAGTCGAGTGTAGAGGAGTACCAGCGTCTGTCGGGAATGATCGAAGACATGCTCTTCCTTGCACGGTCGGAGAGGGCGCACACGCTAGTCAAGGTCTGCCGGCTTGACGCCGTAGTGGAGGCCGAACGGGTCACGGGCTACTACGAGCCCATGGCATCCGATGCGGGAGTCACCATCGAGTTGAGCGGGCGCGCCGAAGTTCGCGCGGACCTGTTGCTTTTCCAGCGTGCGTTGAGCAATCTGCTTTCCAATGCGCTCGCTCATGCGCCTCGCGGGTCGACTATTTTCGTCAAGTGCCGCGAGGAAGGCGGTACAGCGGAAATCGCTGTCACGGATACGGGCCAGGGCATTGGGGGAGAGCACGTCGATCGTATCTTTGAACGGTTCTACCGCGTCGATCCGTCGCGGCACAATCTTGGCTCTGGAACGGGCCTCGGCCTGGCGATCGTGAAATCGATCATGGAAAGCCATGGTGGCCAATGCGGTGTGGAAAGCTGTCCGGGTGTGCGCACTACGTTCTGGCTTCGCTTTCCGCACGCTGACGTGAACCCGGGTGCCGGCGCCGCCAGCGCGTTCTGAATTCTTGATACAGGTGGCGCGCTTTTCGCATCCGGCATCGAGCCAGTAAGGCGTGCCGTGAGCGCCACGTTGTCAATCAACTGTTACCACTGAGTGCTTGAACGGTGATCCCGGTGTTTTTCTGGCGCTTGTTCGCACAGTTTGCCAATTGATTCTGCTGCGCCGGATTGCCGACCATGACGCGTTTATCATGTCCGCGTCATGGAAGAGCAGCGACTGGACGGCATGCTATGTACTCTGCCTGTCAATCGCACGATTTTATGATTTCCGAACTCGCGTTACCCGAGCAGCTAAGGCTGGCCATCTCCCGTAAAACACTGGAGGTGTCTTATCAGCCTGTAATCAGGCTCGCCGACAACAAATGCGTCGGTGTCGAATCACTGCTCAGATGGCGGCTGCATGGACAGGAGATCTCGCCGGAGATCGTTGTTGGTGTGGCCGAACAGCATCGGCTGATGGGACCATTGACCGATCTCGTGCTCCACAAGAGCCTTGATGACCTGGCGTGCGTACTGAGCGCGGACCGGTCGTTTCGCGTTTCGATCAATGTGGGCAGCGACGATCTTCGCAGCGTCCGCTTTCTGGATGTTCTCGCGCAAGCGTTGAAATGGACGGGCGTCCGCGCTTCGCAAGTGGGCATCGAAGCCACTGAAAGAGGCTTCATGCATCCGGACGCGACGCGCAGCGTCATTGCTGCACTCAGATGGGCGGGGCATCCTGTTTATATCGATGACTTCGGGACTGGCTATTCCTGCCTTTCTTATCTGGGGACATTCCACGTCGACGCACTGAAGCTCGACAAGGCGTTCGTCAACCCCGTCGAGAATGCTCACGCCAGCTGCGTGGTGGCGCCGCACATCATCGCGATGGCACACGACCTGGGAATGGAAATCGTCGCCGAAGGCATCGAATCGGCCGCGCAGGCCGAGTATCTGCTGCGCAAAGGCGTGCAGTACGGACAGGGCTGGTACTTCGCGAAAGCCATGCCTGTTGCCGAACTGCTACCGTGGCTAGCGCAACATGCACAATCAGGGAAGAGGGATGAACGCAGGCGTTGCGCCAGTTCTCCACGCTTGCAACTGCTGCGCGCGCCATAAAAAAGAGCGAAGCCCGCAAAGGCTTCGCTCTTACGCTAACGTACTAAAGCGTATTCAATTCATCATCCACAAGCAGGCGCTGCCTTCTTGCACGCATCGGCCAGTTGCGGCGGCGGATCTTTCTTGAACACCGTCTTGTACGATTCGAGCACGTTCGACTGCACGACGGGCAGCGATTGCACGCCGATCCACGCCGGAGGCGTCTGACCGATCAGCGCCTTCATCATCGCCATCGCTTCGGCTACGCCCTGGTCATACGGACGCTGCGAACCCGTCGCCTTGAGCGGACCGCCCTTGGCTATTTCAATTGCCGATTCGAGGCCGAGGTCGACCGTCGTCACGGGCGTGTTGATGCCTTGCGCGCGC
Source organism: Paraburkholderia sp. SIMBA_054 (assembly GCF_046534875.1). Taxonomy (NCBI): domain Bacteria; kingdom Pseudomonadati; phylum Pseudomonadota; class Betaproteobacteria; order Burkholderiales; family Burkholderiaceae; genus Paraburkholderia; species Paraburkholderia sp. SIMBA_054. Next base: position 11,871 of record NZ_JAWRXV010000110.1, read on the forward strand.
ATTGACGTGAGCGTATCGAGTGCGGGCTGGTCCCATACGGCAAACACGCCCTTCACATCGGGATTCGCGGTGAGGAAGTCGCCCGCAATCTGGCCGACTTTCGACGGGTCCGTGAACGCGACCTGCTTGACCTTGATGTCGGGGCGATTCTTCTTCAGCCATTCGTTGACGGCCTTCGTGCGCTCCGTCGTACTGAAGTAATCGACGCCGAAGTTCACGAGACCGACCGTGCCGCCTTTCGGCACACACGATGCGAGCACCTTCGCCGCGATCTGCCCGTTGCCCTCGCTATCTGCCGACACCATCGCCGAGTATTGCTCGGGATGCTTGAGGCCCGTCGGCACGTTGTCCATGAACACGAGCTTGATGCCTGCCTGCGAGACCTTCTTGTAGGTCGCAGCCGTCGCCGTGCCGTCGACGGGAATCGAAATGATGCCGTCAGGATGGCGCTGGATCGTGTTTTCGATGTCGGCGATCTGCTTGTCGACCTGATACTCGGCCGATGCCGTGCCGATCACTTCGACGCCGTACTTCTTCAGCGTATCGGTGATGCCTGCGACCTGCAGTTGCGACCAGTCGAGGTTCATCGTCTGCATCGAAATGCCGACCTTGAACTTGCCGGCCTTGACCTTTGCCGCCTCGGCATCCGTCAGTTTGACGGCATCGGCGGATGCCGCTTTCTCGCCATTCGGTCCCTGCCCGACGATGCCCGTCGGACCAATCGAGTTCGCAGGCAGGCTCGTGCAAGCCTGCGCAAACGCCTGCGAACAGCAGATGGCCAGCGCAGTCGCCGCCACCACCACACTCGCCAGCTTCGCTCCTGATACACGACGATCGTTCATGTTTTCCTCCGTTGGTCGTGATGTACTGCGTCTCCTGCCGTTTTTGGAATTGCCCTTTGTGGCCTCGCGCGCAACGCCGCATGCGCGAAAGGCCGATTGACTCTCACCGCTCGATGCTCATTTGCGGGTGAATGCGACAGCCGCGACGATGATGACGCCCTTGATGACGAGTTGCAGCGACGAACTCACGCCGAGCAGCACAAGGCCGTTATTCAGCGTGCCGATGATGAGACTGCCGAGCAGCGTGCCGAGAATGAAGCCGCGTCCGCCGAACAGACTGCAGCCGCCCAGCGTGACGGATGCGATCACATCGAGTTCCATGCCCTGCACGACGTCCGGCCGCGCCGCATGCGAGCGCGCGGACAGTACGAGCGCGGCGAGACCGGCGAGCACGCCCGTCAGCACGAAAGCGAGCGTGGTGACGCGCCGGATGTTGATGCCCGAATAGAGTGCCGCTGTCGGGTTGCCGCCTGCCGCGTAGATCTGCCGGCCGAACACGCTGTAGTGCAGCAGCAGGATGCCGCCGATCACGGCGAGCAGCGTCCACAGGATTGGCACGGGGATGCCTGCAATATCGCCTTCGCCGAAGATCGCGATGAAGTGGTCGTTAGTGATGATCTCGGGGCGTGTCGTCGTGACCATCAACGCGAGCCCGCGCGCCGCGCTCAGCGTGCCGAGCGTGACGAGAAACGAAGGAATGTTCAGGCGTGTCGTGACGAAACCGTTGATCGCGCCGACGATCGCGCCTGTGCCGATGCCCGCAATCGCGCCGACGATCCAGGTATCGCTGATGTGCGACATCGCGAGCGCGGCTGACATGCCCGACAGCGCGAGCGCCGAGCCCACGGACAGATCGATCTGCCGCGCGATGATGACGAACGTCATGCCGATCGCGATGATCGACACGAGGGCCGTTTGCCGCCCGATATTGAGGAAGTTGTCGATCGACAGGAACCACGGCGACGCAAAGCTGAACACCACCAGCAGGATTGCAAACGCGATGTACAGCATGTACGGGCGATCACCCTGTAGCAGACGCCGCGCAATGCGCCGCGCGCGGCCGTGACGCTGAATGGCCTGTTGTTCTGCGGGCATCGGCGAAACTGACTCGTTCATGTTGCAAGCTCTTCGGTAGGCCGGGGAAGTTGAATGAGATGGTGCAGTTCTTCGGCGGTGCGTAGCTGCGAGCGCTCGATGGTTCGCACGATCGAGCCGTCCACCACGATGGAGATGCGGTCGCACAGCCGCAACAGTTCGTCCAGATCCGACGACACCACGACGACGCCCGTGCCCGCGCGCGCCGCGTCGCGCACCACGCCGTAGATTTCTTCACGCGCGCCGACATCGACGCCGACGGTCGGCTCATCGAGCAGCAACACCTTCGGCCGCGGATGATTCCATTTGGCGAACACGACTTTCTGCTGGTTGCCGCCGGAGAGAAATTTCACGTGCGTCGATGCGTCGGGCGCCTTCACGGAAAGCTGCTTCATCGCCGTGCGTGCCTGTTGCGCGGCTGCTTGCGCGCGCAACCAGCCGCCGCGCGAAAACTGCGGCAGGCGCGGCAAGGTCAGATTGCGTTCGATCGAATGATCTAGCACGAGTCCTTGCAGATGCCGGTCTTCCGGCACGAGCGCGATGCCGCGCTGGATTGCATCGCCTGGGCGGCGCGCGGCGAGCGGCTGGCCGTCGAGCTCGATCGCGCCGGCGTCAATCGGCAGCAGGCCGAAGATGGTCTGCAATATCTCGGTGCGGCCGCTGCCGATCAGTCCCGCAAGGCCGTGCACTTGGCCCTTGCGCACGGCGAAATTCACGTTATGCAAACGCGCGTTGCTCACGTTCGACAGGCTCAGCACGGGAGCATCGAGGGTGCTCTGCGCTCCGGTTTGTCCTGCTGTTTGTGCTGCTGCGCTTTGCGCCGACGCGCCCGTCGTCGTTTCCTGTCTGGCCTGCATCGCAGCATGACGCGGGCCGACGATCGCCGCGACGAGTTGTTTCATGTCGGTGTCGGCCGTGGCGAAATGGCCGGCGTTCGCACCATCGCGGAACACGGTCACGCGCTGCGAAATGCGAAACACCTCGTTCAGCCGGTGTGTCACGTAGATCACACCGACGCCGCGCGCCGTCACAGTGCGGATCGCGTCGAAGAGAATTTGTTCTTCGCCGCCCGTTAGCGCCGACGTCGGTTCATCGAGGATGAGCACGCGCACGTCGCCCATCAGCGCTTTGCAGATTTCCGTCATTTGCCGGTACGCGAACGGCAGCGAATCGACGGGCACCCGCGGATCGAGCGGGATATTGTGTTCACGCAGAAAGGCGCCGACCTGCGCCATCAGTTCGCGCTGCCTGACGAAGCCAAGCCGCGTGCGCGGCTCGCGCCCGAGCATCAGATTGGCGCCGACGGACAGCGATTCGACGAGACTGAGGTCCTGATAGACGACGGCAACGCCTGCCTCGCGCGATTTCGCGGGCGATTCGAATGCGACTTTCTGGCCGGCGATTTCGATCGAGCCTTCGTCGTACGTGTGGACGCCGCTCAGTATCTTGATGAGAGTGGATTTGCCTGCGCCGTTTTCGCCGAGCAGGGCATGGACTTCACCCGGCAGGACTTCCAGGTTGACGCCGCGCAGCGCCTGCACGCCACCGAATTTCTTGGTGACGCCTGCAACGCGGATCAATGGCACACGGGGCGATGAAGCGGCCGCGACCGCAACCGGCTCACTCATCCTGGAGTCTCCTTCGTCGGTATGACGAATTCTTATGTTTCGCGATTGAATCGCGGTGTGTGTGTTGTGATCTTCGCATCATGGATATGGTGCGTCAATAACATTTGGTCTCTGTATTATTAGGGATTTCTTGGATGGTTGAAATAATCGTATCGGAAGTTGTTATGATTGTTTCGTTTTTGGCCTCCGGGGCGGGCTTTTGCTGTTAGGGTTTTGGTGGTTTTGACGGGTTGGTCTGGTTTGGTCTGGTCTTTCGCTGGCATCCGCGTTACGCCTTCGTACTTCACGCGTCGCCCCTGTGCGGGGCGGCACCTACTTTTCTTTGCCGCCGCAAAGAAAAGTAGGCAAA
>NZ_JAWRXV010000696.1:0-275 GCF_046534875.1 Paraburkholderia sp. SIMBA_054
GTCGCGGTCGACGTCGAAAACGACGACGCCTTTGCGGATGCCGTGATCCAATCCGGCTGCGTGGCAGTGGTGTTCCCGCATTCCGTGCGCCGCATCAGGCATCCGGCGCCGGCCATCGCCGCGGCGTCAGCCGCATTCTGAAGCTGGCTGCGTGCAACCAGCAGATTGCCGATGTCGATGGCAAGAGCTGCAATCCCCAACAGGAATAGCATGCAAAGCGCGACAGTGACGGCCACTGCCCCTTCCTGTTTCCGTCTGCTTTTTCCCGTGCGCAT
>NZ_JAWRXV010000697.1:0-275 GCF_046534875.1 Paraburkholderia sp. SIMBA_054
GGTGCGTGTTTTCAACAGAATTGCCGCGATAAACGGTCGCCGCGATCGGCTCCGTGGTGTGCAGACTCATGCGCATTCTCCTCGTGATCGCGCGAATCGTTGCGCTTGCAAGCAAGCGTCATATGTCACGCGCTAAGCGCCACGATTCTACGGAACGAGTGCGCGCGCATCAATCGCCGCGAACCGCTGCCTCGCGTTTAAGCTCGGCCACTTGCGCCTCGAGTTGCTGGATGCGCTCGTCGCGTTCCTGCAATGCGGCGGCTACATCCGCCGCT
>NZ_JAWRXV010000698.1:0-275 GCF_046534875.1 Paraburkholderia sp. SIMBA_054
GTCGCCGTGCGCGAAAAGGTTATGATCTGGCGCATGTCACCGTTGAACCGTGCCAGCACGGCATCGGCAAGTTCCGTGTGCTCCGTCATGCCGTCCAGAGCAAGCAGCGTTTCTTCAAGAAGTTCACGACCAAGCCGCGCGCCGCCCGCATGATCGCTCAACATGAAGCCGCGCCCGCCGATAATCTCGAAGGCGTCTTCTTCTCTTCTGACGAACACCGAGCCGGTGCCGAGAATAACGATGGCGCCGTCTTTCTGACCGAGCGCACCTTGCAG
>NZ_JAWRXV010000699.1:0-275 GCF_046534875.1 Paraburkholderia sp. SIMBA_054
GGGGATACGGCCAAACAGGTCCACAAGGCAACCGGCTTTATCTTTCAGGAGCCTAGGCTGTTGCCGTGGCTGACCGTTCTTGAAAACGTCAGGTTCGGGCTGGAAGGAAAAAAAGAGGACAAAAATGCCATCGCAAGAAAGTATTTGAAAAGTGTTGGCTTAGCTGAGAGTGAAGCGCTCTACCCAAGAGAATTATCAGGAGGCATGGCCCAACGCGTGGCGATTGCCCGGGCGCTCGTTACGTCCCCTGAAATTCTTTTACTGGATGAGCCATT
>NZ_JAWRXV010000111.1:0-15768 GCF_046534875.1 Paraburkholderia sp. SIMBA_054
CGCAATCCTCTCGCATTGCCTGAATTCAAGATCACACGACCGCCTTTGTCTTCAAACCCGATTTATGCAACAACGCCGTGACGGACACTAAACAAACCTGCTTGTCATTCGCTTAGCGGTGCCGCGAATATGAAGCATATGCACAGATTTGCGCGCGACCCTTTTGTACGCAAAGCAAATGTTGTCGTATTTGTACTACATATTTAGCAAAAAGATTTGCTGTCATATTCCTTTCCTTTCTCCTCGTTACATTTGCGCCCGTCGCGCGACCTGCCACAGAGTCTGGCTCGCGATTGCCATTTTTCAATCTGGAGAAAGTTTTGAACAAGAAAGTACTTACCACCGCTCTACTCGCCTCGGCATTTGCAGGGACCGCACACGCACAAAGCAGCGTCACGCTGTACGGCATCATCGATGCAGGTATCAGCTACGCAAACCACTCGAAGAACGCAGCAGGCGGCAGCGACAAGCTGTTCAAGTATGACGACGGCGTGGCGCAAGGCAGCCGTTGGGGCCTGCGCGGCACGGAAGACCTGGGCGGCGGCCTGAAGGCACTGTTCGTGCTCGAAAGCGGCTTCAACAGCGGCAACGGCACGTCGGGTCAAGGCGGCGCACTGTTTGGCCGTCAGGCATTCGTGGGTCTGTCGAAGGACGGCATCGGCTCGCTGACGTTCGGTCGTCAATACGCGTTCACGACCGATTATCTGGGCAGCAACTATTCGACGGGTGGCCTGACGGTCGCCGGTAACTACGCTTACCACATCAACGACGTCGACCAGCTCACGTCGAGCCGCATCAACAACGCAGTCAAGTTCAGCAGCGCGAACTACGCTGGCCTGACGTTCGGCGCAATGTACGGCTTCTCGAACCAGGCTGGCGCATTCGGCGGCGCACCGGCAACGGGCACGGCAGCGGCTCCCGTCGCAGGCTCGTCGCGCGCTTACAGCTTCGGCGTGAACTACGCGAACGGCCCGATCGGTTTGGGCGCAGCGTACACGGACATCCGCTTCCCGGGCCAGGCGACGCCGGCATTCTCGACGTCGATCGCCAACGTCACGACGGGCACCGTGCGCGACCTGCGCACGTTCGGCCTGGGTGGCCGCTACATCATCGGACCGGCAACGCTCTACGCGCTGTGGACGAACACGCACTTCGAGCCGATCACGGGCGCATCGACGACGTTCAACAACTTCGAAGGCGGCGCGAAGTATGCATTCACGCCGGCGCTGACGACGGGTCTCGGCTACACGTACTCGCGTCTGACGGGTGCGACGACGGGCCACTTCAACCAGGTGGACGCAAGCGTCGACTACGCGCTGTCGAAGCGCACCGACGTCTACGGCCTGGTGATCTATCAGGACGCGTCGGGCAAGACGGCTTCGGGTGCGCCGATTCAGGCTCAGATCGGTTCGTCGACGTCGTACTTCAACACGTCGGGTTCGGGTTCGCAAAACCAGCTGGCGTTCCGCGTCGGCATGCGTCACAAGTTCTAAGCGGTGTTGCAGGGCAAAGCGCTTTCGGGCGCTTTGCTTGCACGCTTGCAGAAGGACTGGAAACGCCCCGCTTTTTGCGGGGCGTTTTTGTTGGTGGGGATGGGTGAAAAGTGAAACTCAGGCTGCGAGCTTCATGCTGACGAGCCGGTTCAGGCTCACGCCCTGCTCGGCCGCCTGCATCGCCAGCGCGCGATGCTGCTCAGGCGGAATGCGTACTCTGAACTCGCCGCTATAGCGCTTCTCCGCAAGTGGATCAGGTACGGCTTCACCTTGTTCGATCATGTCTGCGATGGCTTCCGCGACAGCTGCGCGTATTCCCTTGAGGGCGGCGTCGGGCGAACGGGCAAGCCACGAAAGGGATGGAAACTCCGCGCATAGTCCCACGTGTTCGCCGTCTTCCGGCGACCACGTGACGCGGTAGGTGTAGTGATCAGCGGGCAGTCTGACGTTCGCGGGTTTGCGACTCATTGGTTCGATAATTTTTTCTGTCATCTGCAGATGGTTCCATTATTGGAACCACTCGACAAGTCTCGCCGCGACGCTCTGCCGCCTGATGTGCGCTAATCCGGCGACACAAAAATTCGCACTTCCCCGTTCGCCGTCGGCATCGTGAAGTCATTCGTGCGGCCCGCGCGCACGTCGAAGAGCAGGCGTTCCAGGCGCTCGAGCCGTGCCGCCTTTTCGCCGCCGCTCACGGCGGCAGCGTCCGGATCCTTCAACAGCGCCGCACGCGCACTCACGATGCGTGCAACTGCGCTCGATCTCGATGTGAAAACCTCTTCCATGTCGGGTACTTCCTTCCCGCTGCGGCCACATGGAAAGCTTCATTTCGCATGCCGTGCCAGCTATGTTCATCAAAAAGTGCCGCCCGCATTGCCGGGCGCGCGACGATTTTATGAGCTGGCGCAAATTCTTGCCGTGACGTTGACATGCCTCGCAGCCGCCCACGTCGCCGCAGAATATATTCGTAAAAGATTATGATAAACATAAAAAACATTAACTATCATAAATGAAACGGCGGTCCTACCCTTCAGTTCATCCCACGGCATCGTGCTCAAGCAGCGATGCGAAATACCGGGACGAGCAACAGGAGTTGATCATGAACACCGCCGCCAAATCGCTGCACTCTCAGGTCGAAAAGTGGCTCGCCCCCGGACCACAAGGGCAGATTCGGGTCGTGCGGTTTGGACATAGGCGCAGGGACGGAACGAGATACGCGCACGTCGAGGCGTCAACGACGTGCGGTGCGCGGGCGATCTTCTTCTTTCGTCATCACGACGGCGGCTGGTGCGTTTTTCCGCCTCACGCCGGCGGGCCGTCGATGTCAGCGCATCTTGGCGTGTACTGTTAGCCCCGTCGCCAGAGCGCCGGCTTCCTTCAGCTCGCCGAAACCAGCTCCGCGAACTTCTGCACATCGACATTGCCGCCGCTGATCAACACGCCGATCCGTTTGCCCTTGAGTTTGTCCTTCATCTGGCGCGCGGCGGCGAAGCTCAGACAACCAGTCGGCTCGACGACGATCTTCATCCGGGCCGCAAAGAAACGCATGCAATCGACGAGTTCCGCGTCGCTCGCCGTGAGCACATCGGTGACATCGCGCTGGATGATCGGGAACGTGTATTCGCCGAGATGCTGCGTTTGCGCGCCGTCGGCGATCGTCTTCGGCGTGTCGATGTGAACAATCTTTCCTGACCGGAAAGATTGCTGCCCGTCGTTGCCCGCTTCCGGCTCGACAGCGTAAAGCGCGCAATCGGGCGACAGCGCGCGTGTCGACAGCGCTGAGCCCGACAGCAATCCACCGCCGCCGAGCGGCACGAAGAACGCGTCGAGCGGCCCGACTTCGTCGAACAGTTCTTTCGCCGCTGTGCCCTGCCCGGAAATCACATCGGGATGATCGTAGGGCGGAATCAGCGTCAGGCCGTGCTTCTGCGCGAGATCGCGGCCAATCTGCTCGCGGTCTTCCTTGTAGCGGTCGTAAAGGACGACGTTGCCGCCGTAGCCTTTGGTTGCCTCGACCTTGATTTGCGGCGCGTCCTGCGGCATCACGATCGTAGCGGGCATGCCGAGCAGACGCGCGGACAGTGCGACGGCCTGCGCATGATTGCCCGACGAAAACGCGACCACACCCTGACGGCGCTGCTGCTCATCGAACTTCGACAGTGCGTTGAACGCGCCGCGAAACTTGAACGCGCCCATGCGCTGGAGGTTTTCGCATTTGAAGAACACCTCGGCGCCGAACATTTCGTTGACGGTCCGCGAAGTCAGGACGGGCGTGCGGTGCGCAACGCCTTCGAGCCGCTTCGATGCGGCGACGACGTCGTCATAAGTGGGCAAAGTGAGCATGATTGTCCGGGATATCGAATGTTGAGCGACGCGGGCGTGGAACGCGCGAACTGCAGCGACGCGCAATTATCCCGCTGGATTGATCGAATTGTGATTAGACATATTGTCTATGTCAATACATTTTGTAAATTCTCGCCATCAAGACAGCCACGCAGCGCGCTATTTGCGCCACGGAGGCGGATCCATCGCGGCCCGCGCCGCGTCGAGGAAAAGCCGCACTCGGGCAGGCACGCCCTTTCGCGTCGGCACGAGCGCGACGATCGGCGCAGGCGCCAACCGCCACTGCGGCAACAGGCGCTTGAGCTTTCCGCTTGCGATCAGCGCGCCCGCGTCCCATTCGGATCGCACCATGATGCCAAGTCCGCGCATGGCCCAATCGCCGATCACGCCGCCATCGTTCGACGATAGCGCCCCTGTCACGCGCACAGTCACCGCCTTGCCCTGTTTCGCGTTTCTGCCCGACGCCCTTTCGAAACGCCAGCGCGATACATCCTCGTCGTTCTCGCGCAGGCAAAGACAAGGCAGATGCGCGAGTTCGTGAGGATGCTCCAGCGCCTCGAGACTGGCCGCCAGTCGCGGGCTCGCGCACAGATAGCGCTCGTTCGGCGCAAGGACGTGCGCGACCCACGACGAGTCCTTCATTTCGCCGATATGGATCACGATGTCCGCACCCGCGCTGTCGGCGAGCGGGCTATCGGAGAGAGTCAGGCTGGCCTTCACGTTCGGATACATCAGGTGAAAGTCCCTGAGAACGGGCGCCACGTGAACGCGCCCGAAACCCAGCGGCGCGACGATGCGCAGGCTCCCCGATACGGACTGATGTTCCGCTGCGATCCGCTCAGGCAGCGTTTCGAGTCGTTCGAGCAGATCGATTGCTTCGAGCATCAGCCGCGTGCCTTCGTCAGTGAGTGAGATGCCGCGCGCCTCGCGCACCGCGAGATGCACGCCAAGGCGCTCTTCGAGCTTTTGCAGCCGCACGGTGAGCGCGGGTGGCGTGACGTCGAGCAGCCGCGCGGCACCCGCAAGCGAATGCGTCGTGCCGAGCGCCCTGAACATGCGCATGTCGTCGAGATCGACCATTAAACTGGATTAAATGAGACGTTGATGGACCATTAACCACACTATAGTCCAAAGACTCTACAGTGAATCCGCGCACTCTTCGTCACAAGGAAAGCACTGTGAATCTCGCCTCGCTCAATACGCCCGCCGCCATCGTCGACGTCGATGTCATGACGCGCAACATCCAGCGCATGCAAACGCGGATGGACGCACACGGTGTGACATTCCGGCCGCATGTGAAGACGACCAAATGCGAGCATGTCGTGCGCGCGCAGCTTGCCGCCGGCGCGCAAGGGATCACCGTTTCGACGCTCAAAGAAGCGGAGCAGTTTTTCGCCGCAGGCATCGGCGATATCGTCTATGCAGTGGCAATGGCGCCCAGCAAACTCGAACAGGCGCTGCAACTGCTCCGCCGTGGCTGCCGCCTGAAGATCATCACGGACAGCGTCCATTCGGCGCAAGCCATCGTGGCGTTCGGGAACGCGCATGCGGCGACGTTCGAGGTGTGGATCGAGGTCGACGTCGACGGACATCGCTCAGGCGTCGCGCCGGATGACGACCTGTTGCTCGACGTCGGGCGCATTCTGCATGAAGGAAAAATGAAGCTGGGCGGCGTGCTCGCGCATGCAGGCTCGAGCTACGACTACAGCACGTCAGCAGAACTGGAGCGAATCGCGGAACAGGAGCGCGCCGGCTGCGTGCATGCGGCCCAACGGCTGCGCGCAGCCGGCCTGCCTTGCGACGCGGTCAGCATCGGTTCGACGCCAACGGCGCTCGCCGCGCGGCATCTCGAAGGCGTGACGGAGGTTCGCGCGGGCGTCTATGTGTTCTTCGATCTCGTGATGCACAACGTTGGCGTGTGCGGCATCGACGAGATCGCGCTCAGCGTGCTGACCACGGTGATCGGTCATCAGGAAAGCAAGGGCTGGGCAATCGTCGACGCGGGCTGGATGGCGATGAGCCGCGACCGCGGCACGCAGCGCCAGAAGCAGGACTTCGGTTACGGGCTGGTATGCACCGAAGACGGCGTGCCTGTCGAAGGTTTTGTGATGAGCGCCGCGAATCAGGAGCACGGCATCGTCTCGCAAGTCGGAGAGCCGGACACGTCGATCGCGCAGCGTTTCCCGGTCGGCACACGGTTGCGTATTCTGCCCAACCACGCATGTGCAACGGGTGCTCAACACCCGGAGTATCACGCGCTGCCGCGCGACGGCGGTGTGTCCGCGTGGCCGAGATTCTATGGCTGGTAAGCGGACGGAAGCCGCAAGGCCGCGTCACTTCGTATCGTTGTACACCGTCGCACGCGATACGCCCAGGTGCGCAGCAATGATTTCCATCGACTTGCGCACCTCCAGAAAGCCCGCCTGCTTCAACTCCTGCATCAACGCACGCCGATGCTCCGTCTTCAGCGCCTGCGGCGTGGTGGACAGCGACATCGCGTACTGGTCGATGCGCTCCCGGATCGCCTCGGCATTCGCTGGATCGAGCGATTCTTTTGCACCGACGCCTGAAGCCGTGCAGAACTGCTCCAGTACGTTCTGAATGCCGCGAAACAGATTCAGGTCGACGTTGAGACACAACGCGGCGACATAGCGTCCCGATGAATCCTTGATCCCGACCGACGTGCTCTTCGCCCGGCGGCCGTCGCCGAACTGGTTCGGATAGTTGGTCAGCAACTGCGGATAGTCTTCGTCCGCGATCCGCGCGAGTCCGAGTTCCGTCGCCGGGTCACCGACCGCGCGCCCGGACAGATTGTTGTGAATCGCGAGAATCGCATGCCCCGGGTCGCGCAGATCGTGGACGACGACTTCGCAAAATGGGGCGAACGTCTGCCCCAGACCGTCGGCGATCTGCTTCACCTGATCGAGAAGCGACGCCTGCTCCCGCTCCAACGTGCTTTTTCTCATGATAGACGTTTTATCTAAAATTACCCATATTGTACAGTCACTTGCGGCCGCAAGGCGTAGCGAACGAAAGCGTCGTGCGGTTTCATTTCTCTTGAACGCAATCCGGCATCGCCTATATTCGACTCATGCGTGACGCATCGAACGCAGTGCCTTGAGTCATAACGACGTTGCAAAAACCAGTGAGCCCGTTCATGTGCAATACGTATGAATATCCACGACAGTACAAAGGCTCGGGCCGCCGGCAATTTCTGCGGTTGACGAGCGCTGTGGCCGTTGCAGGCTTTGCCCAGATCTCGTTCCTGTCCGGCGTGGCACGCGCCGATGCGCTGACCCGGGCGCAGCGCGACCGGATGTCGCCGCAAGAAATCATCGACGATATGAAACAGGGCAACGCGCGCTTCCAGAAGGGCGAGCGAAAGCCGCGCAACTATCTGCGCGAGCAACGCGCGAGCGCAGCCGGGCAATATCCCGCCGCCGTGCTGCTGAGCTGCATCGATTCACGCGCACCCGCCGAAGTCATCATGGACCTCGGTATCGGCGACATCTTCAACTGCCGCGTTGCGGGCAACGTCGAGAACACCGACATCCTCGGTAGCATCGAGTTTGCGTGCAAGCTGTCGGGCGCGAAGGTCGTCGTCGTGATGGGCCACACGGCTTGCGGCGCAATCAAGGGCGCCATTGCGAACGCCGAGCTGGGCAATCTCACCGCGTTGCTCGACAAGATCAAACCCGCCGTGCAGGCCACCGAGTACAACGGCGAGCGCTCCGCAACGAACTACGCGTTCGTGAATGCCGTGGCGCGCAAGAACGTCGAACTGACGATCGGCAACATACGTCGCGATAGTCCCGTGCTGGCCGAAATGGAAAGCCAGGGCACGATCAAGATCGTCGGCGCGATGTATAACCTGAGCACGGGCGCGCTGGAGTTTTTGGGCTGATGGGTAATTGGCAGGGCGATGGAATTTTCTGTCGTCAGTAGACTAAAGTTTTGGGATTTTGGCCAATTCGGTGGACTTTCTGGCTGTGCGCCCTATTCTTGTTTGATGGAATGAAAACGCAACCCCTCCCTTTACCCACCGCACCTGCGCGCCCGCGTAGGCAAAGGTTTAGGGACGGGCGCGCAAACAGAATATCGAGCCTGGCGTAATCTCAGGAACAGCGGCAACGTGGGAACAATTGGCTTCGTCCACGGCATCCGAGTTGGGCGCCGCTATGAAATCCCTGACCAGCGGTCGAAAACATACTTTTACCTCCTTGAACGGGTTCACGAGATCGTCGACATCCGGGAGCTATGACCTATCCTCGACATCAACCGCACATTGCGGCTCGCGGAGGATTTCGGTGTCAACCATCCCCTTCACGGCATATTCCCAGAGCCCTTAATCGCTGACTTCCTGATTACTGAAAAATGCTCCTCAGGGCTGCACTTTCGTGCGGTTTCGTTAGTCACTCGCGCAGCAGATCTCAAGCGCAGGGAACAATCCTTGGTGCGGATCCAGCAACAGTGGTGCATTGAGCAGGGAATTGAATGGACGTTGGTCGAGACAGATAGGCTGGACAGGACCGTTCTCGACTCTCTTAGATTTATCAGTTTATGGTATCGCCATCGCTATGTCGCGGACAATCAAGTTACCAAGATTTTCGCCGACTGCTTTATGAGTCAGTACCGACGTGATGTGGTACTCAAACAGCTCATCAATTCCACTGCCCAACATATGCGGCTCGATCCCCAATTAGCTTTAGATGTTTTTCGCTATTGCGCGTGGTCGTATCAAATCCCTGTCTCCCTGACGAGCCGAATCGCACAGAACTGTCCTTTGGTTTTGAACGGCCGTACATGAATGACTTTCAACCTATCAAATCACCTACGCCGCTACCAGGCATAGTGCTTCGGACTGGAACCCCTCCGACCGAGCAGCGCTTCTGTCTGCAGCGTGCATCGAACGACCGGCCGATACCGCACGTCCCTGATTGGAAGTTCGACCCGGACGCCACACGGCACCGGAAGCCGGACGTGTACGACGCTGATCCAGCGGCTCAATTTCCGACGCGACGCTCGTCCACCGCTTTTGAAAAGTGCAAAAATTTCCTAAACCGGACCATGGAGCATGATTTCCCTGCGCCGCAATGTCCTGCCCCGCTAAAAAGGCGTTTAGCATTACGAATTGATCAGACAGCGGTACCTTCTCATCATCTCACTCCGATCAGAATTACGGCGGACGGCCAGCCGTGGTGAGATCTTCAGGTCGGGTCTTAGATTTTGAAGTCGCCCGTGCTGCCTATAATGTCGAGCCACACGCCATAGTCGTTGCATTTACCCGCCTCGAAATGGACCGTCGGCACGGAGCCGTTTGCGAAAGTCGCCGTCAAGACGTCTTGGTCAGGACAAGTGTGCCGAAGCGTTCTGCTGGCTTACACCAGTAAGAAATGAAAACGTGAGACGCGCGCCGATGCGCAGGTCCTTGAACAGACTCACAGTCTGCTTCATCACTTACCCTCAGAAATCGCGACGGGTCGGCGTCGCGATATACCAACAGATTCCCCAATCTGTTTAACGGCCCAAACGACCCGCGCCTGAAGGGATGGCACAAGGATGACCGACGTCCTCTCTTTCCCGACGCGGTCGCCATGTATCTAAGGATTTGACAATCACACGCGGTCCCTTAGAATCAGAAACCTGCTGCATTGCAACAATCAGCAGACGTATCGATTTCCGCCATGAAGTACCCTCGACATCCGTCGCTGGGGAAGATGTCGTCTGAGGAAATCCATGAACGGCCGATCGTATTATTTTGTGGCTCACCGTTCTGATAACGCGGATCTAATTAGTAATCCATATAACCTAAATAACGACCTAAACGTGGTCATGGCTTCAGGTAATAGCAAGACACGCAATCCCAGTCCATACACCTTCCGTGATATCGACGCTGCAATCGCCCACCTGGAAACCGTGCTTGATACCGACGGTGCAAGCTCACTATTTTCCCGGACATACTGGCGTGACCGGGTTCTCCAGGCCTCCGCTACAACCGGACTGGCTCCAAAACAGCAGCAGCGCCTGCATCGTCTTCTGGAACGGATTGACACGTTTTGAGGTTCTCTACGTCCCCACTACTCACCGTTCAGGCGTTCCGGGTCCGAATCATGGCCCCATCTGGCACAACCATTCGTTTTTCGCGGAACCCATGATCGATCTCAGAGCATCTGGCAGCGAAGAGCTCGCGCTCTCAGCACGGTAGTTTCGACCGGGGCACCCCATTAACCCGTCTATTTCGCCGGTTAGCCCAAACAACTGATTGCGCTGTTCGTTGGCGCACGTATTGCGCGCGCAGTCTCGTGGAAAATTCTGTTCGGTTGTGCGTTGTCGGTTGTTCAGCCCTGATCCGCCTCAAGCCCTTTTCTGAGGTGTCGGCGCGTCAGACAGGAGTGGCAAGGACAATTGCGGGAAGCACGAGTCGCCATGCCAATGCAGACCTTTACCCTTATCGATCTCGCCGGCTCCGTCGCGCTACTGCTACTGGGTGTGCAGATGTTCCAGACGGGCATATACCGGGCGTTGAACCCGGTCTTCGAGCCGTTGCTCGTGCGTGCGCTGCGCGATCGTGGACATGCTTTTCTGGGTGGTATGGGCGTATCCGTTATCCAGCAGAGCAGCACGGTGATGGGATGGATGACCGAGCGTGCCGCTATCGCGCGTCCGGCCGACCTTGCACCGCCACTTGCAGCGGTACTCGGCGCGAATATAGGTGCGACCCTGGTCGTCCAGATACTGCTGGTTGTCGATCAGCCCGCTATCTCTCCCGCGCTTATCCTTGTTGGCGTCCTGATGTTCAGGAAGGCGTCGAATTCTCGCGCCCATGATCTGGGGCGAGCATTCATCGGGCTTGGGATCATGCTGCTCGGGCTGCATGCGCTGCTCGATCTGATGACGGACTACGAAGATGCTCCCAGCCTTCGGATGGTTTTGGGCGCTGCGTCCACGATGCCGGTGGTCGACATGATGCTGGCCGCAAGCCTGAGCTGGGCGGCGGAGTCGAACGTGGCCGCCGTGCTGCTGATAGCGTCGCTCTGTGCAAAGAACGTCGTGCCGCCCGATACGGCATTCGCCCTTGTTCTAGGCGCGAATCTCGGTACGGCCGCCCGGCCAGTGCTTGACCGCGCGGCGCCAGGCGAACCGTCGTCGCGGCGTGTCCCGGTTGGAATCCTGCTGATATTGTTAGTGGGCGTCGCTATAGTGCTCGCAGCGCTGGTGCCGATTGGCCGCATGATGGTCGTAATCGAGCCGGACAACGGGCGGGTAGTCGCCGACTTTCATACGCTGTTCAACGTTTTCGTGGCAATCGCGTTCATGCCGCTGCTCGTGCCGTACGGCAACCTGTTGACTCGTCTGATGCCGGCGTGGGGCAGTTTTATTGACCCACCCGGCCCGTTTCGTGACCTACGGAACCCGCAGGAAATTCCACCGTTATCGCACGACACAGCGCGAACAGCGCCGGGGACGAGATGTCCGTCGGATGGACAGCGCGCCGTCGTTCGCATGCGTCAGGACATACTCGATAACGTGACGGCAACTGGAGACGTTGGGCGGCAATTGCCGGACATGTCGCCACGTAGTGACGAACGCTTCGAAACCGAGAAATCTGCCGGATTGGCGACCGGCGAGACCGACCGGCCTCGCAGCGTCATTATTCGGACCGCCGGCCAAAATGCGCTTGAATGGTTGGGGGACGATGGGAGTATCTCGACGTTCAAACTGAAGGGATCGATCTGGCTTCATCTGCAGGATCTCCGTGTCATGCGCCAGCTGGAGCCCGTCACCGGGGCGGCCCATGCTGCCCTTTCAACCACCATCTGCGGCACCGCGTCTCTGGACGACGGCGAGTTGTCGATCATTGGTGAGCCCTGGATCACCACCCCCGCGGTCCACCTTACCTTTGCGAGCCGCGAGATCAGCAGCGCAGACCACGATGGGCTTCGCAGCCTGCAAGAATCGCTCGGTACGGCCTTCTCCGATATTCCCTTGGGTACCGCCAGAGTCGGATTCAACCGCCAGGACGATGAGTTGCATGAACCGGATCTATGGTGGGCATCGCTCAATGTACCTGCGAGTAGCATGGATGGACTCAGGGAAGCGCTCGAGACGGGCTGTCTCCGTGCCGTGCAGCTCGGTCTCTGTGTGACCGGCGTCTACTCACCCGTCGGAAAGATTGCCGGTGCGGAGCGCGGTCCACGCCTTCTGCTCAGACCCAACAGTATCGATGCGAGCGACTCGCCACAAACCGCAATTGGCTACGTGACGCATCTGGCCTTTGATCTGGCGAGAGTCAGCCTTGGGCAGTTCCACGACGGAATACTCAAGTAGCCTTAGAGACGCACCTGGAACTTTTCTGCGCGATCACGTTGTCTAACAGCCGCTGCTGGCCGACCACTGCCCCATGCACCTCACATAACCGCCTGCGGCTCGGGGTCTTCTGGGGTCGCCAACACGTGACCCAAACCGGTCGCGCAAACCGATGCGACATCAGCGACCGCACCCTGGTTCGTTCGAGCACCCACGCGCCGCTGCCGAAACTGGTCGCGCCGTCCGAGGACATTTTCCCTTCGGCAGCGCTTGAAGTGTACGGACGCACCAACTGCATCTGTTCCTGGCGATCACAACTGTTTGTCCACTGCGGGTGTACGCAACCGGGTCGAGGGAGCCTAGATTGACGACCTAACGGCGCTGTCGATTCCGACGCAAGCCGAACACACTTTCAGAGGTCAATCATGAGCAATTCGCAAAAGGTCGCTATCGTCACGGGTGCATCGCAAGGCATTGGCGCCGAGATCGTCAAGGGCTTCCGCGAGCAAGGCTATCGCGTCCTCGCGGTAGCACGCTCGATCAAACCTTCCGAAGATCCGAACGTCGTGACGATCGCCGGCGACATCGGCGACCGCGAAGTGGCACAGCGCGCCGTTTCGGAAGCCGTAAAGCGCTTTGGCCGCGTCGACACGCTGATCAACAACGCGGGCATCTTCATCGCCAAGCCGTTCACGCAATACACCGCCGAAGACTACGCGGCCGTGATGAACGTGAACGTGAACGGCTTCTTCCATATCACGCAGCTCGCCATCGCCGAGATGGAAAAGAACAAGAGCGGCCACGTCCTGCAGATCTCGACGAGCCTCGTCGATCACGCAATCTCGGGCGTGCCGTCGGTTCTCGCGTCGCTGACCAAGGGCGGCCTGAACGCCGCAACGAAGTCGCTCGCCATCGAATACGCGAAGTCGGGCATCCGCGCGAACGCCGTTTCGCCCGGCATCATCAAGTCGCCGATGCACGCGCCGGAAACGCACGAAGCACTGGGATCGCTGCATCCCGTCGGCCATATGGGCGAGATGAGCGACATCGTCAACGCCGTTCTGTATCTCGACTCCGCTTCGTTCGTCACGGGCGAGATCCTGCACGTGGACGGCGGCCAGAGTGCTGGCCACTGAGCATACCGGGAAGTCGGGAACGGTGCCCCTCGCGCACCATATCACGGAGCATCACCCGTCTGCCACTCGCCATCACGCGCGACGCCGCCCTATCCGTTCGTAGACCTTATGACGAACAGGATAGGTGTGCAACACCCGCAGTTACCGTGCGCAGCCCGGTGTTGCATTCGCTGGATCTGGCGCGCCGCGGCCGTGTAGCGCACGGTATCTGCAACGCTGATTGATACCCGAGATTCCAAAGCCGCAGCTTTCCGACAAACGCGGAATACATCTGCGCACTTCAATACTTCCATTGACCAACTGGAGCAAACCACCATGACTCGAATCGAAAACGTGCTGTACACAGGCAAGGTCCATGCGACGGGGGGCCGCGAAGGGGCCGCGCGCAGTTCGGACGGCCGCCTCGACATCAAGCTTTCGCGACCGGGTTCCGCAGGCGCCGGGACGAATCCCGAGCAGCTGTTCGGCGCCGGCTGGTCGGCATGCTTTATTGGCGCAATGGGCGGCGCCGCACGCGCCTTGAACGTCACGCTGCCGGCCGAAACGAGTGTCGACGCTGAAATTGATTTCGGGACGACTGACGGCGGCTACTTTCTCGCGGCGCGTTTGAACGTGAGCCTTCCCGGCTTGCCGCGTGACGTCGCTCAGGCGCTGGTGGACCGGGCACATCAGACCTGTCCGTATTCCAAGGCTACGCGCGGCAACATCAATGTCGTAATCGCGCTCATTCAGACTGAAGGGGTAGTGAAATGCCAATGATCGATGCACTGTGGCCGGAAGATGCCCTGACGCCTGAGGCCGAAGCACGCCTGGTCAAAGAGCTGACTGACATTCTGATCAGGGTGGAAGGGTACGATCCCGGCAATCCAGTTGCGCAGGGCGTCAGTGTGCTTCATCTCCATCGACCTGCTGCCGTATTCGTCGGCGGGGAACGGTCGAAGGCGGCGCGTTACCGGATCATTCCGTCGGCGCCTGAAGGGCAATACACTGACGCATCACGCAGGAAGCTGGTGAAAGAAGTCACGGAAGCGGTAGCCCGCGCGGAGAACCGCCCCTTCGAAGAGGTCGCATCGCGCGTCTGGGTCTTCCCGACGGAGATTCCCGACGGTACCTGGGGCAGTCGTGGCGCCATCTATACGCTCCCCAACATTCACGCTTTGCTTGCCGGTGAGCCCGAACGGCGTGTCGGCGAGGAGCGACTTGCGCGCAGACGGCGCGAAAAGGCACGCATGACGATCGAGGCCACTGTCGATGTATTCCAACGAGCGAGCGACGACGCTTAGCGCGATCTCGCTGGTCGACGGGGCCGCTGATCTGGCTGGAGGATGACCGCCAGATAGACGAAGCGTGTTACTACTCGTATGAACATGATCGAAAGCAGATCGATGGCGTTCGAGGGTCGGTTGGGCACTCCAAGCGGCCTTTGGACCCGCACCCGTGCCATCCGGCCCAATTGGGTCATCGCCGACAAGCCGCGTCGGCCCAGCGCACTAAAATGCGGTGCACACGCGTCACACGCGCTGGCGCGAGGATGGAACTGACTCGGTACGCGAAAACCTGCGCCCCCCATCCATCGCGACGACATCCCTCTATCTGCATGGCGAAGACGCCTGATATGCACGGCACCTCGGCGGGGGTCGGGGAAGACCGCGGGTAGCAACCACTTTAGTTGAAATTTAGACACAACTTTAGTTGTGTGAGCGTGAAATTTTCAGAAAAATGGGAAACCAAACCGTACTATTAAGATAAGTATTCGTTTCTTAACGGCTGTGTTTTTTGATCGACTGGATGGCTCAATGTCCTGCCAAGCGGCCCGCGAATCAGGTCCACGTCAATATCCTTTTTGAACGCGCAACGGAGAACAATATGCCGCGATAACTGCCTGGTTATCGCGGGAATTACCCGGAAAGCGGTAGATCAACGGGTTGACGCCGGCCCCCTAATCCGCCATCAGCGCACAGACCGACGCCAGCTTCCAGAGCGCACGGGATTCCTCTGGTGCCTCGTGAGATAAGTCATCGCCACTGCCGACACCGGTGCGGCCATCGACCAACGGTGGTCATGGTGAACAACGCTGACGTCAAGCATACGATCGGGTCGCATGGTCGCTTTGCGCTCGTTTGGTGGACAGCAAGCGCCCCATCGCCGCCTTTTATGTTCAAACGCCAGGCGGCTGCATTCGCGCGGAAAGCGGACGAACAGACGACGTTTCGCGGCTGGTGTGAATGGCGGTGATGCTCGTCGGAAAATGAGCATGTAAATGGGTGGTCGGCAAGTGCAATGACCATTGTGGCACCAACGGTCAGCCTTTCACGTTGCGCAAACGCAAGAGTGGCTTTGTGCACAACCCCCAAGGCACTGTCGGTATTAAACAGATCCGATGCTTCAAGGGTTCGGGGGACGGCAGCGTACGGGCGTTGTTGCATAAATCGGGTTTGAAGACAAAGGCGGTCGTGTGATCTTGAATTCAGGCAATGCGAGCGGATTGC
>NZ_JAWRXV010000700.1:0-275 GCF_046534875.1 Paraburkholderia sp. SIMBA_054
GGTCGCCGGAGGCGGTCGTGGCGCTCATGCGCCGGATCTGGAGGAGCAGGAAGGCATGGCCGCGATTGTCGCGGGCCGGGCCCGCGCCCGTCCACGGTCACGTCGGAGCGGCGGCCGGCGGCGTGGCGCCGTCGGCCTGCAGCAGCTCGCGGATCTGCGGCAGCGACAGGCCCTGGTCGCGCGCCTGGCGCAGCCGCAGCACTCGCGCAAGGTCTTCCTGCCCGTAGCGACGGTGTCCGGTCGGCGTGCGCCGCGAACGCGGCAGCAGGCCGAGG
>NZ_JAWRXV010000701.1:0-275 GCF_046534875.1 Paraburkholderia sp. SIMBA_054
CGTTGACTCATGCCATATGTTTTTCACTCCATTTTTTAAACAGTAACGCTCCTTTTGTGTGCACACTTTTCCGAAACAACACAAAACAAACACGAACTTAATTCACCATGATTGAACCCTTGATACCATTGCATTTTTTCATGAAACGTTACCTTTCTTTGTGTGCAGTGCGCTCCTTTTGGTGCACACTTTTACAAAACAAACACGAAACTTAATTCGCCATTATTGAACTCTTGTTGCTACTGTTTTTTTGCAAAACGTTACCAAACTTTCGT
>NZ_JAWRXV010000702.1:0-275 GCF_046534875.1 Paraburkholderia sp. SIMBA_054
TCTCACGGATGCTGAAGTGAAGTCCGCTTGTTGAATGGTAATGGAATGAAACGCATTCTAATAGTAAAAGTCACCTCCTTAGGTGACCTGGTACATGGTCAGCCCGTGGTGGCCGACCTGCATCGCGCCTTTCCTGGCGTCAAGATTGACTGGGCCGCCGATGCGTCCTTCGCCGATGTTCCTCGCTGGAATGCGGGCATCGACCGCGTGCTGTGCGCGCCATTGCGGGGCTTCAAGAAAAACCGCTCTGGGGCCGAGCTCAAGGCGATCTTTAC
>NZ_JAWRXV010000112.1:0-15350 GCF_046534875.1 Paraburkholderia sp. SIMBA_054
TTGAGCGGCTGTTGACGAAGGCGATAAGACGTTGGAGCGGCTGAGCTGTCGCACTACCCAGCGACCGCACATGGCCGGGTGATGCCGTACGCGCCAGGCTCTCGTTCCGATGACTTCCTGGGACTGGCTACCTCGTCTGTCGCCCGCAACACCGCGTTAGCCGTGACCAGCAGTTTCGCATCGTGATCGCACAGTGCCGCATCGACAGTGCCGAAAGCCTTTTCTAGCTCCTTCTGGCCCGTCTTCGTTGCCTTGCCGCTTTCCCCGAGTGCCTCAGCTTCCTTTTTCAATCGCTTGATCAGTTTGGCGGCGCACCGGCTGTCGAGCGTCCCTGCGCTGACGAACTCGTTGATCTGCGTTGTCAGTGCGGTGAGCGTCGCTTCGGTCGTTTCATTCGAGTCTCCGAGATCGTCGGAGGAGGATTTCTCGCTCATCAGAATTCTCCGGGGTGAGTGCACTCGCGCGGAGCGGGATCGAGATGACCACGCTCAGCTCGGCGTTCGAAATAGTGACAGGCGTCAGGCGCAGCGCGGTAGTCCGGCACAGCCGTGCGGAAAGGCACCACGGCATTGGACGTCGTGCACTCAATACAAGAGTAGCAGCCCTGTGCGTCGGACATCGAACATCTCGACTGGACAGCTTGCATCCAGCGGTGCGACCGGCTGCATGTACTTGTTTAGCTAGATCCGCCGTATTGGACACCCTCGCCGGTCGCGTGGTGGCCTGATCGCTTGAGTGTAATGGCTGCATTCGATCGAACTTCAGTCAACCGGCGGGCCTTTGCGGCTGTCTCTTCATGGCCGGCAAGCGTTCGCTCGCCGGTCGTGCCTGTTGAGGAGCTGCGAATCAATACGGCCGTGCTGGTCCATCGGGCGCCAAAGCCAGTGCCGTTGTTCCATCTGCAGGGAAGGTTCTATCGAGCAGCGCTTCCTGCGGGTATTTACGCCGAGTTGGTGACGTCCTGAACTTTGCACAGGGTTGTCCACAGAAAATGTGGATAACCTGCACAGAAGGGACCGTATCTCCAGCGCAGATCGATCGCCGACGCAGCGCCGCAGGAGTCCGCCACGGGCAGATAGCACTCGGGGCGACCCACGGAAATGCCTACACAAAAGCTCCCGCGGTAAGCATGCTTTAAGAATTCCAGGCCTAGCATGAACGCGTGTCCCGGTCGTCGTGCTGAGTTGCGGGTCAGTCAGGCGCTTCTGATACCTGTTCCTTGTGTATTTCAGCCGCACTGTCTCCTCAATGGAATGCCCTGATGAAGACCCTCGCCGTGTCTCTGCTGACAGCGTGCTGCGCCGTCTTTCGTACTGGCGTGTCGCAGGCTGAAGTGCGCGCCCAGATCATGCCGGTAGCGCAGCCACCGACGGTCGTTGAGAAGAATCCGCCCGGCGATATTCCCGACAACCAGGTCTTTGTCACGTACCGGTCGCCGCTCGGCTTTTCGCTGAAGGTGCCTGAGGGATGGGCGCGGCGAGAAACGTTGAACTCCGTCGAGTTTGCCGACAAGTACAACCGCATCTCAGTGGCCGTGACTTCGCGTGGGCTGCCCCTGACGCTCGATGACGTGCGGGCCCATGAAATCCGCGAACTTCAGCAGTCCGGCAACGATGTCCATGTCTCCCGCGTAAGGGCCACGCAGCTCCCATCGGGCAACGCGTTCGTCGTCACCTATGCGTCGAAGTCGGCGCGCAATCCGGTCACGAACAAGGTCATCGGTCTCGACAGTGAGCGTTACTTTTTCTGGAAGGACGGCAAGCTTGCCACGCTGACCCTTTCCGCACCGGCCGGTGCCGATAACGCCGACCAGTGGCAACTGATGGCGCGAAGCTTCAGTTGGCAGTGACATGCCGGTCCTGGCTGCATTCGATGTGTTTCGTTTTTTCCACGCGGGCGCGGCCGAAACTCTGGCGCTGCGTGGCGTAAGTCTTGCTGTTGAGGCGGGCGAAATGGTCGCCGTCGCAGGTCCATCGGGCAGTGGCAAGTCGACGCTGATCGCGTGTCTCGCGGGGCTTGACGAACCGGACGGCGGATACGTGGAGCTACTCGGCAAGTGCCTGACGCGCAAACCGGAAGCTGAGCGCGCACGCGCGCGCGCCGCATCGATCGGCGTGATGATGCAATCGGACAACCTGTTTCCGACGCTGACGGTCGTCGACAACATATTGCTGGCGATGCGACTTGCGCGCCGCATCGACTTGCATCGCATCGAACTGCTGTTGTTCCGGATGGGACTCCTCGAACGGCGCGACGCCCGTCCTCATCAGCTCTCGGGCGGCGAACTCGCGCGCGCGGGACTTGCCGTTGCGCTAGCCGCAAAGCCCGCCGTGCTGCTGGCCGACGAGCCGACCGGCGAGGTTGATGCACGCACGGAGGCGAGCATCGTCAGACTGCTGCATGACGAATGCACCGAGGGTACCGCCGTACTGATCGCTACGCACAGCGCCGCAATCAGTGGGGAGGCGCATCGGCTCCTCCAGTTGCGGGACGGGAGAATCGCCGATGCCTGATGTATTCGTTCATGCCGTGGGGCTCACACGCCGGTTTCGACAGGGTGGTGCATTGATCGACGCTGTGCAGGAGGCTTCGTTCAGTATTCGCGGTGGCGACCGCATTGCGCTCGTCGGACGTTCCGGCAGCGGCAAGTCGACACTGCTCCATCTCATTGCCGGTCTCGACCAGCCAACGGGCGGCGACCTCGCCTGGCCCGCGCTGGGGGGCCAGGGCACGTTACGCCCTGCGCAGATTGGCGTCGTTTTTCAGACGCCATGCCTCGTGCCGACTCTGAACGCCCGGGAGAACGTCGAACTTCCGATGCGGCTCGCCGGCATCGGCGAGCCGTCCGGCCAGCGGGCAACAGGCGCGCTGCGTGCCCTCGGCCTCGAAGGCATAGCGGACAGACTGCCGCACGAACTGTCGGGGGGGCAGGCGCAACGCGTTGCCATTGCGCGGGCGATGGCGATGCAACCGAGGCTCCTGCTCGCTGATGAGCCGACTGGACAACTTGATCAGCGTACGGCACAGGAGACGATCGATGCGTTACTGGCGGCAGTCGACGAAACCCGCATGGCACTCGTCGTCTCCACCCACGATGCTTCCATTGCGCGACGCATGCACGCGGCCTGGCATCTCGAGCACGGACGCCTGCATATCCCGGACGCGCGAATGCCGCACGCAGGTTACCCCGGGGTGCGAGCGGGCGGTCCGGAGTTGCCATGACGGCACTGTGGATCAGGCTGATCTTTTCGGGCCGCGCGGCCCGTCTGACAGGTGCAGTGGCTGGCCTCGCGCTGACGGTGGGGCTGCTTGCCACGCTCGGCGCATTCGTGGTGTCATCATCGGAAACCATGGCGCGTCGTGCGACGGCCAGTGTATCCGTCGACTGGCAGATTCAGGCGGCAAATGGCGAAGACGTGTCGGCCCTGATTGCCGATGTCGGCGCCGCTACTGCATACACCGCAATACAGCCGGTCGAATATGCGGATACCGCCGGATTCGCGGCGACGACGGGCGATACCACGCAGACGACCGGCCCCGGAAAGGTGCTTGGCGTCGATCAGCGCTACGCATCCGGGTTTCCGGGTCAGTTGCGCTTGCTGCTGGGTTCACCTGATGGCGTGCTGATACTTGCGCAGACGGCGGCCAACCTGCACGTCTCGCCGGGCGATACGGTGAGCATCGTACGCATCGGCGTTCCGCCGGCGCAGGTCAGACTGTCCGGCGTCGTTGCGCTGCCAAACGAGGATGCCACTTTCCAGGCGGTCGGCCAGCCAAGGGGGCTGGCGCCACACGCTCCGCCGGACAACGTACTGATCATGCCGACGAACCTGTGGCACCATATATTCGATCCCCAGCGCCAGGCGCGTCCAGACACGATCGTGTCCCAACTGCATGTGAGGATCGCGCGCGAGCATCTCCCGCCCGATCCGGTTGCAGCGTTCATCCACGTGCAACGCGCCGCAAACAGCTTCGAGGCCCGCGTCGCCGGTCGCGCGACGGTCGCAAACAATCTGGCGGCGCAGCTCGATGCGGTGCGCGCCGATGCGATTTACGCGAAGGTGCTTTTCCTCTTTCTCGGCGCACCTGGCGTGTTGCTCGCGCTGCTGATGACACTCGCGGTAGCTGATACGGGAGCTGAGCGCCGGTTTCGCGAACAGGGACTGCTCCGTCTGCGCGGCGCATCAGCTCTGCTTGTCGTGCGGCTCGCGTGGGTCGAGTCAATGGTGACAGGTGGCCTGGGACTGATCGCGGGCGTGGCACTCGCGCTTGCGTTTGCCAGGGCAGACTGGCAGGTGAGCGACTGGCATCCTGCGCTGCCGTGGTTTGGTGGCGCCGCGTTGCTGGGACTGATCGTGGCGGTCGTGGCTTTTGTTGTTCCGGCCTGGCGCCAGGCGACAACGTCGACAGTGCTGCGGTCCAGACTGGGGAACGCACGCAGCGCAGGCCCGCTGTGGCAGCGGCTGTATGTCGACGTCGCGCTGCTGGCGCTGGGCATCGGCGTATTCCTCGGTTCCGGGCAAAACGGCTATCAGCTTGTGCTTGCGCCCGAGGGCGTGCCGCAGACGGCGATTCATTACGAGACGTTCGTCGCGCCGCTCTGCCTATGGATTGCCGCGGGTCTGCTGTGGATCCGGCTGACACGCCTGTTGTTGAACCGCGGGCAGCGTGGCGTCGCTGCAATGGCTGCACCGCTCGGCCATGAGGTCGCGCCACTGATTGCCGCTCGATGGCGCGGGAGCGTGACCGGCTCGCAAGGGGCGTGGCGCTGGTTTCGCTCGCCTTCGCGTTTGCGACGTCCACGGCGATTTTCAACGAAACCTACGGCGCGCAGTCTCGCGTCGACGCCGAACTCACCAATGGTGCCGATGTCACCGTGACCGGCACCACCGCGCGACCCGCTGCCGGACTTCTTGCGCGCTTGCGCGCGATTCGCGGCGTGGCCGACGCCGAACCGATGATGCATCGTTACGCGTATGTCGGCGCTGATCTGCAGGATCTATTTGGGATCGACGCAGCTCGCATCGGCCGCGCGACCACGCTTTCCGATGCGTATTTCGCCAGCCACAATGCGGCAAAGACACTTGCAATGCTGGCTGCGACGCCGGACGGTGTGCTCGTTT
Organism: Paraburkholderia sp. SIMBA_054; assembly: GCF_046534875.1. Taxonomy (NCBI): domain Bacteria; kingdom Pseudomonadati; phylum Pseudomonadota; class Betaproteobacteria; order Burkholderiales; family Burkholderiaceae; genus Paraburkholderia; species Paraburkholderia sp. SIMBA_054. The sequence continues at coordinate 5,124 of NZ_JAWRXV010000112.1, forward strand.
CGGAAGAGACCGTGGCCGACTACCAGCTCAAGCCCGGAGATCAGCTGAATCTGCGACTACAGAGCATGGTGGACCATCAATACCACGTCGTTCCGTTTCGCCTCATCGGTGTGGTGCACGAATTTCCCACAGCGCCCAAAGATTCATTCCTCGTGGCGAATGCGGGGTACATCGCGCAGCAGACAGGCGCGGCTGCCGGCGAGGTGGTCCTGATACGGGTGAAGGCAGATGCGGATCGCGTCGCCCAGGCTGCACGCGTCGCGACGGCCCCCATGCCGGAGATGAAGGTGACGACGCTTGGCCAGACGCAGGCGATCATCAGCTCGAGCCTGACGGCCATCGACCTGCGCGGCCTCACACGTCTCGAACTGGGATTCGCGGTGCTGATGATCGCCGTCGCAACGGGACTTGTGCTCGGACTCGGGATGGCCGAACGCCGTCGCAGCTTCACCATTCTGGCGGCGCTCGGTGCCCGCCCGTGGCAAACACGAAGTTTCCTGTGGAGCGAGGGGCTGACTGTCGTCGGACTGGGCGCAGTGCTGGGTCTGACTGCTGGAATCGGTCTGGCCGCAGTGCTCGTCAGGATGCTCGCGGGCGCCTTCGATCCACCGCCCGACATGCTTTCGATACCGGTTGTCTATCTGATGGCCACCGTAGTGACCGGCCTGGTGTGCGGCGCGGTGGCGATCGGCTGCATCCAGGTGCTCGTGACGAAGCCCCACCTCGAGGTCCTGAGAAGCAGTTAGCTGAAACGTACCCGCCGGATCGCACCGCCAGGCCGCGCTCGCGAACTCCCGTGTGAGACCTCAGCACGCCGGCCGAATTTGCGTGGAGCCGCACCGCTGGCGATCGCTCGTGTACCTGATCCGGCTATCAACTGCGATGCTCCGAAACCCCGACAGATCGCCCAGCTTAGACGCCTGTGTCGCTGCGGTCGCCAACGAGATCGGCGACAAGGCGATAACGCGCTGGCGAGCGGGACTGCCAGTCGTGTTGCAAATCGCAAATGCAGAGACGATGGCGACTGTGAGGACGGGAATGATGCTGTGTCGCTTCATGAGAAGTTCTCCATTTGGAAAGTGCTGTGCCTGTGTCAGCAAGGCGAAGTGACAGGGCTCTACACATTTTCTGCGTTGCCCTGACGGACTCGCGCAGACGTGTGAAGCGTGACCAGCATGACGATCAGGGCAAGAAAGACACGATCGACACCCGATCGAACATTAAGAAAGGCTTAACCGCGCTCCACTTTTTGAAAAATATACTTGTCAAGTGTTCAGTTCCGAGTGCCGTTAGACCGTCTGCCGAACTACGGCGTAACTTTTGGAGAGAACCATGTCAATCCAGGCAGTCGGTCAGAATTCGACGCAGTCCTTAACCGCAGGTCCACCGACACAGTCTGTCGCTCCTGCATCCTCAGCCGATAAGGCATCGTCTTCGACGCCGTCGGCGTCATACACTGTGAGCATCAGCGGCGCCGCGCGTGCTGCGCTGGTTGAAGCAACCGAGACATCGGTGCAAACGGCGCAAGAGGCGAATCGTGGCGACCTTCAGGCTCGGCGGCTTCTCGCAAAGGAACAAGCGTCAAGAGCGCTGTAGTCGTCGCATGACCTGAACGGCGCTGTAGCCTTTTGGCTTACCCGCAACGTGGTGTCGGGATCTTTCGGGTGCAACGGGAAGATCCACGGTAACTCGACCAGCGGGCAGCGGGCCGGAGCCGCGAAGCGGATTGCCGAACGGAAAGCATTGCCGGGCGCGGCTTTGATAGCGCGCCGGCAAGCAACGTGTGCACTGAGGCTTAAGCTTTATCATCTGCTCTTTGATGGGGGCTCGAGCGTTGCTTCATCATGAGTTGAAGCAGCACAGGAAGCAGGAGCAGTACAAGCGGCAATTGCACGATGAGCCCGGAGATGATTGCGATTGCGAGCGGCTGCTGCATCGCGGAACCCTGGCCCAGGGCGAACGCGAGCGGCAGCAGTGCCAGGATCGCCGCAATCGTTGTCATCGCAATCGGCCGCAGACGGTTGCGGCCCGCCTCGACGAGCGCACGCTCGAACGGGAGTCCTTCGTCGCGCACGAGTCCCTGCAGTTCCGATACGTAGAAGATGGCGACCTCGGTCACGATGCCGATGATCATCGTCATGCCCATCATCGCAGAGATGTTCAGCTCGATGCCCGTGCTCCACAGCCCGATGAACACCGCGCCCGCTGCGAGCAGCGGCATCGCCATTACTGCGAGGGATATGCGGAAGCGCTCATAGAGAAAGAGCAGCAGGCCGAACACGAGCGCGACGGCTGCGCCGAACACCGTAACGAGTCCCCTGAACGCGATCTGCTGCTGCTGATACAGGCCGCCCAGCTCGTAGTAGACGCTCGGCGGCAGCAGTTGCGGTTCTCCAAGCGCCTTCTGCACATCGGCGACCGTCGAGCCCAGATCGCGTCCGTCGATGCGCGCCGTAACGGCCACCATGCGCTTCAGGTTGTCACGGCTGATTTCAGGCTGACCGGTGACCTTGACCATGTTGGCGACACGCGCAACCGGAAACAGATGGCCGTCCGGCGCGCGCACGAGCAACTGGCCGAGCTGCGTGTCGGTGAGGCTCAACGCATTGGCGACCCTCACGCGCACGCCAACCGTTTTCGGCCCGCTCTGGAACTGCGTGGCGACGCTGCCTTCCACCATGTCAGAGACAGCCTGGGCAACCGACTGCACATCCATCCCTTCAGACGCGGCCGCATCAGGGCGGATGCGCAATTCGAGCGCGTCGCCGGCCGGATTGATGCCATCGTTCACATCGACGATACCCGGAATCTTGCCGATGCGCGCCGCGACCTTGCGCGCGGTGGCATCGAGCGTGTCCTGGTCGTCGGAGTAGATCTTGATCTGCACGGGCTGCGGCACGGCCGTCAGATCGCCGATCAGATCCTCCATCAGCTGCGCGAGTTCTACGCTCACTCCAGGAACATGGCTTTCGATCTGCGAGCGGATTTCTTCCATCACCGTTTCGATCGGCTCGCGATTGCCCGACTTGAGCCGCACAAAAAAGTCGCCGCGATTCGGTTCGTTCAGATCGCCGCCGAGACCCGCGCCCGTGCGGCGCGAATACGTCGAGACATTCGGATTGGACTGCACGATTGCCTCGATCTGCTGCATCAGCCGGTCGGTTTCTGCAATCGATGTGCCGGGCGCCGTGTGATAGTCGAGCACGAAACCGCCTTCGTCCATCGTCGGCATGAAGCCGCTGCCGACCTGCGTGAACGCAAACGCCGCGGCGGCGACAAGCGGCACGACGCCGATCAGCACAAGCAAAGGCTTCGACGTCACATGCTCGATCAGATACGCGTAGCGCCTGTTCATCCACGACGCGAGGCGCGTTTCCCTGTGTTCTTCCGCGTCCTTCGCCTTGAGCCAGTGGTCGCACAGAATCGGTATGGCAAGCCACGTGACGACGAACGAGATGAAGAGCGCGCTCGCCATCGTTACCGACAGCGCCTTGAAGAACGCGCCCGTCACGCCGGAAAGAAACGCGAGCGGCACGAAGATGATCAGCGTCGCCGCGGACGACCCCGCAAGCGGCCGCGTGAATTCGAGCGCTGCCGCCATCACGCGGCCATGAAACGCCTGTGCGCCCGCTTCGCGCATACGCCGCACGATGTGCTCGATCATCACGATTGCATCGTCGATGACGAGGCCGACGGCGGCTGCCATGCCGCCGAGCGTCATGATGTTAAAGCCCATGCCGAACAGGTCGAGCAGCAGGATCGTCGCTGCCATGACGACGGGCACGAGCGCGACGGCAATGGCCGTGATCTTCCAGTTGCGCAGAAACACGAACAGCGTGATTGCGGCCAGCACGACGCCGATCATGATCGCGTCGCGCACACTCGATGCCGACGCGACGACCAGCTCGCTCTGGTCGTACCAGTTCGCGAGATGCACGCCGGCTGGCATCTTGTGCTGGAAGTCGGCGAGCTTCGCGTGGATCGCGTGCGCCATCGCCACGCTGTTCGCACCCGGCTGCTGAAAGATGTTGACGAGCACAGCCTCCTGGCCATCGGCCGTCACGCGCATCCATTGCGGCACGACACCCTGCTGCACCGTGGCGATATCGCCCAACTGGATCTGCGTGGACCCATTCGACGATACGGCCACGCGCTTCAGTTCGTCGATATGCGTGATCGTCGTATTCGCGATCACCAGATACAGCTTGTAGTGGTCTTCGATGCGACCCGTCGCCATCAGCACGTTGCTCGCGCCAATCGCTTTCGACACATCCGCGAGTGACAGCTTGTATGCGGCGAGGCGCGCCGGGTCGATTGCCACTTCGAATTCGTCCTGTGCGCCGCCCATCACGTCGACGCGCGCCACGCCTTCCACCGACGACAGCAACGGGCGCAACTGGAATTGCGCGAGATCACGCAGCGCCGACTGCGACTGATTCTGTGACGTCAGGCTGTAGGCGAGCACGGGGAACACGGTCGGGTCCATACGGCGCACCTGCATCGACGTGCCTTGCGGCAGCGTCGCGAGAATCTCGCTAATAGCCGACTGGGCCTGCAGCGTCGCCTGTGCCATGTCCGTGCCCCAGTCGAAGTTGATCGAGATCTCGGCGGCGCCGCGGCTCGTCTTCGATTCAACGTCGCGTACGTTCGGCACGCGGCGCAGCGCTTCCTCGACGGGCATCGTGACGAGCGTCGCCATCTGTTCGGCGGGACGGTCGCCGGCGTCGAGCGAGACGACGGCGCGCGGAAACGCGACGTTCGGGAACAGCGAGATCGGCATGCGGAACGCAGTGAGCGCGCCCGCGATCGCAAGCAGCGCGACGACGAACAGCAACGAGCGCCGATGCCTTTGCATCCACTGGCCGAAGTTCATCGGGGCGTTCCCTGCTTTGCGTCGTGTCCCGCAGCCGGTTGCTTCGCGCCATCGATGCGAACGGGCGCGCCGTCCTGCAACTCGTAGTTGCCGACGACGACGAGCGGCCGTGTTGCATCGAGCGGGCCATCGACACCATAACGGTCGCCGTCTTCGACGATCTTCGTGACGTTCACGCGATGCGCGGTGTTGTCGCTGCCCGTCTGGAACACGTAGTCGCTGTGTGCGTCGCTCAGCACGGCGCTGCGCGGCACGATCCAGTGCGTGCCTGCGTGCGTCGCGATGTCGGCCCTCACGCGTGTGCCAGGAATGAACGCACTTTGCCCGAACGGCACGCTTGCGCCGATATTGACGAGCTGGCTTTGCGCATCGATGGACGCGCCGACCATCGCGACGCGTCCCGTGATGCGCGCGGTCTGAAGCGCCGTCGACAGGCCGCTGACAGTGACGGCGTCGCCCGGATGAATCGATGCGGCGTCGGCGGGTTCGACGCCTAGCGTCACGTTGGGCCGCGTATCGCCGCCGCCTGATCCAGCCGACAGTTGCAGGATTGCCGCGCCCGCCTGCACCTGGTCGCCCTGCGCAACGGACACTTGCGTGACGACGCCGTCATGCGGCGCGACGATGGTCGTGCGTCCGTTGCCGATGCCGAGTTGCTGTTGCGCGGCGAGCGCCTGCTTCGCGTCGAGCGCGGCCTTGCGCGCGCTGGCGAGCTGCGATTGCGTCGCAAGCGACTTGTCGTAGAGCGATTGCGTGCGCGCGAGTTCGTCCTGCGCGAGCTGCGCTGCGCTCTTCGCCTGCGCCGCCGTGACGACGGCGGCAGGATCGGCTTGCACGACAAAGAGCGGCGCGCCGCGCGCAACGGCCTGGCCGGCCTGCACGCGCATCTGTTCGATGCGCGCGACGTACGGCAGGTCGACGGTCGTCACGTTTGACGATGAAGCCGCGACCACGCCGTATGCATGAACAGGCCGTGCAATCGTGCCACGCGCGGGCGTGACGGTTTGCACGGTGGTGACGGGCGCATCGTCCGCGTAGGCGGACGTGCAAACGAGCGCGATGACGGCTGATATGGACGCCGTTCCGGCGCTAGCGCCACGAAGAAGCCGCGTGCGGTTATTTCGCATGAGATTCGGTGAAGGTTCGATCGGGGGAGTAGGCGTCGGGAATCGCACTGCCGAGCAACGCCTGTAATCCGACGCGCTGTTCGGCCAGCGACTCGCTCAGCGTCGCCACGTCGATGCGTTTCGTGAGAGCCGCGCTTTGCGCATCGACATACGCGCCCAGCGCGAGGTTGTGTTGCGCGTAGGCATCTGCGGCGTGCTTCGCTGCGCTGTCGACATCGGGCAGCGCCGCTTGCGTCGCTTGCAGCTGGCGCGTGAGGATCGCGGTGTCGGCGCGCATTTGCGCAACGTCCGCGAAGGCCGTGTTGAGCCTGTCCTGGTACTCGTCCCGCAGACGTTGGCGTGTCGCGTGCTCGATCGCCACATTGCCCTGGTTACGGTTGAAGATGGGCAGGCTCAGGTTGATCTGGAAGCCGCTCGTGTAGATGTTGGACGTGTCGCGTGCGCGCACGAAACCGACGGAAAGGCTTGGAAACTGGCTCAGGATCGCTGCGCGATACTTCTGTTCCTGCGCCTCGTAGCCTGCCTGTAGCGCGAGCAGATCGGGACGGCGTTCGGGTATTGCGCGCAGGGCCGCGTCGAGCGTATCGTCGGCCATGGGCGTGTCGTTGTCGCCGCCGGTCAATTGCAGCTGTACGTCCTGCGCGAGTCCCAGCAATGCGTTCAGGTCGTGATGCGTCTGCTGGGCCGCGCGTTGCGCATCGGCGTACTGACGGTTCGCATCCGAATACGCGGTGAGCGCCGCCGTTAGCGAGTCTTCCGTCAGATTGCCGTCGCGTTGCGCCTGCGCCATGCGCCCGTAACGCATGCGCGTCAGGTCGCGCTGCTGCTGCAAAAGCGGCAGTGTCTGCGCCTGAAAACGCGACTTGATGAAAAGCTGCTTGGCCTGCGCAACGGTCTGCCATTCCTGCCAGAGCAGACCCAGATCGGTTTTGGCGATGGTCGCATCGGCTGACTGTTTGTTCGCGCTGCGGGTGACAATCGCCATCACGTCCATGCTGATGCCGTAGTTGAACGCGCGCGTCGCGCCGAGCGCGCCCGGGTAGTCGCTCGAGATGCTCAACTGCGGATCGGGCAACAGACCTGCCGAATAGGCCTGCGCACACGCGATATGCAATTCGTCGCGTGCCAGTTTCAATGCAGGGTTGTTGGCGACTGCAAGCATCGCGACTTCTTCGATGTCGAAGCCATCGGAAGGATCAAAGCGATGCGACGCAAGTTCTGGCAACGGCATACGGGAAGGGTCGATCTGAACGCGCTCGACCTGCGTGGCCGACGTGCTCGTCGTATTGGGTGACAACGGTTCGCGGTGATACCACGTGCAGCCGGACAGCATCAGCGCGTAAGCGCCCGTGAGAGCCGCCACGCGTGTTCGTCCTGAGCCGATGCGCACACGCACGAAATGGGCGGCGGAGTAAAAAGGCAAAGCATGCTCCTGAACGAATGACTTTCGTGTGCAGATTGCGTCCGAAAGTCCCGTGGATTGTCGGCAGCAGGCACTTAAGAGACGCTTAAGCGCGCGTTAAGGGACGGAGCGGACAATGCAGGTCGGTACAGGAGACATGGCGCCATGCATTTGCTGCTGGTGGAGGATGACGAGATGCTCGCCGAGCCAGTCGTCGATACGATGCGACGCGCGGGGTATGTCGTTGATTGGGTGAGTGGCGTTCGCAACGCCGCGATATCGCTGGGTGGCGAAGTGTATGACCTGATTATGCTCGATCCTGACCTGTCAGGGACCGACGGTTTCGACCTGCTTCACGAGTATCGAAACAGGGGCGGCCGTGCCTCCGTGATTATCCTGACGGCGCGGGACGGGGTGGAAAGCCGTATTGGCGCACTGGACGCAGGCGTAGACGATTACCTGGTCAAACCGTTCGACCTCGATGAACTCACGGCGCGCGTACGCGCGCTGATGCGTCGCAAAACGGTGCAGACGGCGGAAGCTTACGCGTACGATGGTCTCGTGATGAAACCAGTTTCTTTTGGGACGACCCTGCATGGAGAGGCGATCGATCTGGCACCGTGCGAGTTCCGCCTGCTACTGACGCTGATCGAAGAACCCGCTCGCGTTTTCACCCGTTCAGAACTGGAGGAGAAGGTTTGCGACCTGAACGATGAAATCGGCAGCAATGCTATCGAAGTGAGTATAGACGCCTTGCGACGAAAGATTGGCGCTGAACGGATCGTGACGGTGCGCGGCGTAGGGTATCGTCTCAGGAAGATCGCGTGAGGCGCGCACAACTCCTGGAAGTTGACCCTCCACAATTGTTTAGTATGCGTTCTCGAAGCGCACGGACGTGTACGCCGAAGCGATGTATCAGCATGCGATCGGACACGGCTACGTCGCGTTCATCAACACGTCGGGCGGCGCATCGTCGACGGCGAACCAGGTTGTCGCCACCATCGGCATGCGCACGCGCTTCTAAGGTTCAACCAGACGGGCGTCGGTCGCTTTTTCACCGGCGATTCTTGTGCACGACGAAGGAGAAATGACGCCTCCTGATGTTGCGTTCGCGTCGAAGGAAACCAGCGCAGTGAGCTATCAAATTTGCCAATCGTGAAGCCGCGATTTTCTTTGGGCGCGAGACGGGATTTGAGCCTGGCGAGTCCTGACGGATGTGGGAGTACTCCTGTCATACTCCTGCGGTCCGCACGGTAACCGGTGACAGGCGTCTGCCCGCCAATCGTGGTGGGATCCTTTTGGTTTAAGAAAGTTTAGGTCTCGCAATCAAGCCCGGCGAGACGGGAGATTTCAGATCTCTGGGGAAATTGCCATGCAACCCCCGATCTCTTGATTCACACATTTCCAGAAGTCACTGATCCGTGACACGTCAAGGTCTGGCCGGTGCAGGCAGACGACGATGAAGCGACCTTTGCGCTGCCGCAGCCTTGCATCTCGCTGCCAAAGGCGATCGGCCGAACTATATCATTGCCTCTCCTCCCGGTGCAGTCCCGAAGGCGACACGGAATTGACATGTCTTACACTTATGGTTCAGCCCACTGATGCTTTCCAACAACAAAGTAAGGAATCTGTGATATGAAGATTCGGCAACTCGCATTTACCCCCTTTGCGCGAACTGTTCGTGGTCTGATGGGGTGGATCAGTTCCCACAAATGGGACTATTGAATTCCCACTGACAGCTCCCGACCAAGACGAACAGCACTGCGAAATGCGAGGCGTACATCGTGCCCGCAGCCGGGGACTGCACGAAAGCGCGCGGGGCGCCGCTGGCGGTTGATGCATCGACGAAAGGCTTGTCGCGTCACGATCACGCGCTTACGATCCAGGTCATCGCACGGCCGGTGGATCCGCGTCGGTCGGGACGCCCGCCAGGTGCCGGAACAGTGCCAGCGCCCGGTTCGCCGTAGATGCCTCGTGCCCGCTCGCAATGAAACTGCTGGTTTGTCGGTCGATGCGCACGAGAATGTACAGGCCCCATACGTCGTTCGCCTGGCGCTGTGCGAACACCACCGTCTGCAGCGCAGCCGGCTGAAACAGCGTCAGTCCGAACGCACGGACCGGCGACACATTTTCATCGGCCAGCGCCACCCGGTGCGGACTGCGCTCCAGCACCCGCACCCGGTACACCAAGGGGCCGGAGCGGCTGTCGTCCACCCAGTAGTAAAAGGTTCGACCGGCTTGCAGTTCCGACGGGCGGAAATCACCCCGCCGTTCCGCGCCCTCGGCGGGTCCGGCCAGCGCTGCTGCATCCAGGAACAACGGACGCCACTTCTTGTCGGTCGTGGACCAGTAGCGCACGGAGCGCAGGGTGGAGACCGCCCCGGCCCGTGCCAACAGCGTCTCCGGACCGTCGGCGACGCGGACCAGGCCTGCGAGCGCGACGACAACCCGGGAATGAGACGCGGCAGGCCATCCGGTGCACGAGGACGGCCGCCACACGCCTTTATCGAGGTCCTCGGCGCGGAGGATCGCCATCGCAGGTTGCGCGCCCAGCGACTCGTAGGCCGGCACCGGCGGTGTCCCGCACGGCGGCGTTGGCAGCGGGGTTGCCCCGGCGAAGCCGGCGGCGGCCACCAGCGTCGCGCAGCAGGCGGCTGCCCTCAGGCTATGCGTACCACGAGGACGCGCAACGTTCACCGTACTTACCTCCCATCAGCGGCTCGACCAACAACTTGACGTAGATCGTATGGTTGTGTCGCGATAATGGCGGCAAGGCAAGAAAATTCCGCGATGACAAGGAGTCCTTACGCCACCAACGAATAGAA
>NZ_JAWRXV010000703.1:0-275 GCF_046534875.1 Paraburkholderia sp. SIMBA_054
CTGGTCGAAATCTACGGCACCGTTATTTCTCCCGATGAGAATATGCCCAATGGCGAGAACTCCCTGCCACCCGCCACGACGGAATCGGTCCCACCAGCGTCGGCGAAATGATCGTTTGCTTGCGAGTGATCGTCGTTGGTACGTTCGTCTATAGCGGAACCAAACCCAATGGTGCCCGTTGTGAAGCATGGAACAATTCTGGGCTGAATTTGCGCATGAGAATGTAATCAGTTTGCCGGTGGTTCTGGCGCGGATGCTGCTGGCAACACTGCTCG
>NZ_JAWRXV010000704.1:0-275 GCF_046534875.1 Paraburkholderia sp. SIMBA_054
CGAGCTGGATCGATTGACGCGGGATTGAGGAGCGCATGCGCGCGTGTTCTGAATGCGAGCGCATGGCTGGAGGAGCGGGAAGAACTGAAGCTGAGCAGGCGGCTCGCCAGAGCTGCGGCTCGTGTCGCCGCATTGTGTACGGCGCTTGTATGCCTGTCGCCCGCGGCGGCGTTGGCTCAGGTGAAGATCGGGCTGGTGCTCTCGCTGACCGGGCCGGCCGCGTCGCTCGGCATTCCCGCGCGCGATACGGCGACGTTGCTGCCGAAGCAGATCGG
>NZ_JAWRXV010000705.1:0-275 GCF_046534875.1 Paraburkholderia sp. SIMBA_054
TCCACCCCCGATACCAGCAGCGCGCCGACCATCACCGAGGCCATCGGGCCGAAGTCGGTGTCGAACAGGCAGACCAGGCGCTCGTTGCGTGCGAACAGGCGCGGGACGCGGGAGACCGCGTCCGGGCCGACGCTGAACAGGCGCCCGGGGACGTGGATCGTCTCGCGCAGGGTGCCGGTCCAGGGCATGTGGACGCGGTGGTAGTCCTTCGGCGACAGGTAGACCGTGGCGAACAGGCCCTCGCGGAACGGCAGCGCGGCAGCCGCGTCGCCGAG
>NZ_JAWRXV010000706.1:0-275 GCF_046534875.1 Paraburkholderia sp. SIMBA_054
GTGATTCTCGTGGACGGCAATCGGATCGCTCGCGGGGAAGCTTTCTTCCAGTGCCTCGTCGAGGCGGCTTTCGGTTGAGTCGAGCACCCGCTCCGGCTGGTTTCCGGTGGACGGCGGCGCAGTGTGCGTCTTGCTCGTCATGACGGGCTCCCTTAGACGTAATCGACGATCCAGCATAGCGCAAACACTGCGCCGGCGACATTAGCCGGATGGCATAGGACCGCGACGCGCAACGCCAACACCGCGCCATCTAGTAAAGAAAAACTTCAAACGTA
>NZ_JAWRXV010000707.1:0-275 GCF_046534875.1 Paraburkholderia sp. SIMBA_054
GGGCTGATCCAGGACAGCTTGCCGGGCTGGATCCGCCCGTCGCGGTCGATGAACTCCAGCCAGGCCCCCACCGGCAGGCCCATGCGATGAAGGCGGCATCTCAGGTCAGAAAGTACCGCGCTGCATAAAGGGCACGCGCGCGTACAGCTGGCGCTCGCCGCCGCGTGGATCATCTTCCTGCCGCGTCGAGGCATCGAAGCGCAGGGTCTGCCGGCGTGGCAGTCCGTATTGCTCCCACGTCGCCAGGCCGGCATGGTTCGGGTCGCCATGGCGGG
>NZ_JAWRXV010000113.1:0-15129 GCF_046534875.1 Paraburkholderia sp. SIMBA_054
CGGCACTTACAAACAAGCACTTTTATTACATCATCAATAAATGCTCGGCCATATTTTTTTACACGGAATTATGGCGGATATACAGATAGGCGTTGCGCTTCAGATGGCTCGCCTGCACCTTCTGATGAGGATCGCTCTTCATGCTGTTGCCTCCTGACGCCGGTGTAAAAGCATTGAAGCCAGAATCAACGTCGCCTCCTGATGCAGCGTGAAGGGAACGATCTCTGCCTCACCAGGCGGCGGCTGCCGCCGTACAACCGTGGTCGCGCACTGGGCCCATGCCTGCATCCACGCTCTCATGCCGCTGCGCATCAACAGCACGAGGCCCTGGCCGCGAGGAATCTCGCACGGCAATCCAAGTGCCTGTTGCCTCAGATCTTCATAACGGGAGATCAGTCCGTCATTGCACAGCGCACGGTCCGGAGTGGACACGGACGGTTTCGTTACGGTTTTTTTTGGCGCAGAAACTGTCGTTCGATACTGCGCGGATGAACCTGTACGCCGAAGGTCTGGTGCACCAGACTGGCCAGTCGCTCCGCTCGCACAGTCGGCTCTGCAACCCGCGCCCGGTTCAGAAACTCCATCACCGCCGGGGTCAACTTGTGGCCGCTGCGCGGCCCAGTCTTCTGCGGAATCAAAGCGGCCAGTCCGCCCTGTTCGAAAGCCGTCTGAGCCTGATAGAACGACGGGCGGGAGAAACCGAATGCCTTGGCCGCTTCGCTGATCGGCCGCTTGTCCACGCGCACCGCGCGCAGCATCTCGTACTTGACCTGCAGCAGATCGTAGGAATCGAAGAACTCGCCCTCCCGAAACAGCGGATGCGTCACGGCATCGGGGCGCGGATTGAGGCTCGCCTGCTGCCGCAGCGCGCGGTGCTTGTCCTCTTTGCGTCGGTCTGTCGCCATGCACAAACTCCAGGGAAAGCGGCCAAAACAGTGTAACCACAATTATGTACCATATATCTGAATATGCAAGTCCAATGTCTGGGATATTTGCGGAAATATGGCCGATATAATGCAATTATATCGACGACCAAGGTGACCGTGGAGGGCGCTATCTGGCATAGTTAACTTTACATACGCGGCGTATTTGGCTTTACACGTGGTCGCGCTGTTCACGGCTCCAACGTGGCGATCAAACGCCCCAGTTCAAGCAGCTCCTCCACGCGAAACAAGGCGCGCCCGGCAGCGACGACGTTGAATGGGTCCTCGCCGACGACGCTCGTCCAGCTGGCGGGGAGCGCCCGCAGTCGGCCATTCGCGTCGTGAAACCAAACCCTGTCCTCATGCCAGTTCTTGGCGTGAAGGACCAGTTCGAATTCTTGCAAATGAAGGGGATGGTACGGATGAGTTACCTGAAAACGTCGGCTTCCAGCGTCACTCACGGGCGCAGTTGTCTGCGGACTCCAACGCGCCGACAGAGAGCCTGTGGGGATCGCTGAAGCAGGCGCGCATCCACGGTCAACGCTTTGCCACGCGTCGCGAAGCGATGGACGAGGTAATCGACTGGTTGAGCTTCTACAAGTGTGTTTCATACTGCCCAACCTCGCTATGTGCTTGATAAATCTAGAGAGCCCTGTTGTGCCATTGGTTTTGTGGGGTATCCGCGCCGTGCACGTGCCCTGGCCACGAGTTCGGAGACGGCGTCCCCGCCCAGTGAATTGCGATTGAAGATCCACGGACCATTGGGCAACGGATGCTCGGCTACGATCTCGTTGCGCTCGACCGCAAGCCTGAGCGTTCCGGGGCTCACGCCGACGAACGCCGCAGCCTCGGTCAATGTCATCCATCCTTCAGCGGCACGTCGCTCGCTCGAATAGACAGGGATCTGATGGTGGCTACGCAACGCGGTGACTCGCTCCTGGGTCCAGAAGTTACCCCGGCCGGTTCGCAGGTCATTGCGATTGAGCACGCCAGCAATGACCAGATCGGGACAGATACGGACGAGCTGGCGCACGGCATCAATCGCTTCGCGTGACGTATGCGTGGTGTTCTCACCGCGACGCCGCCGTGGCACGCGAATCTCGGTATGTACTCCGCCTTTCCAGTGGATGACGAGCACGATTTCGCTCGTTGCGTTGTCGACGTCGACCACGACTTCATGGATCAGGGTGCGCACAATACGCTTCTTCAGTCGGGCGTCGGCCTGCGGCCAGATCGATTCCAACGCTGCAGCAAGATCGGCAAACTCATCGGGCTGGGCAGGCGGTGTCTGACCGGATGTGCGCGACTGTTGCTCGATGCGCGATTCCACTTCCTCCACGCGCAGCAGCGCATCATTCCAGCGCCGCTCCAGTTCGTCGGCTACAAGCCGGTTGTCAGGGTCAGCAGCGTCGTATTGTTTCTGCGCGCGTTGGGCGGTATAACGTGCCGCTTGCAGATCCCGCTGCAGCGCAGCCAGCACTTCATCCTGCTTCAGGGTCTCTTCTTCGCGCGCCACCATTGCTGCCTCAATTGCCGCCGGTTGAACGACCTGCAAGACCGCCTCGGCGATGGCCGCGTCCGCGCGCGTGCCACCGAACGCAATGCAACGCGGTTGTCCCTTGTCCAGCCAGCCGCGATGACAGCTATAGCGCAAGGCGTCGTGCCTGTTACCCGTGTAGTGTAGCGTCAGCTTGCTCGCGCAGCGCCGACAGCGCAACAGTCCCGCCAGTAGGGCCTCGCCGTTCTTTGGGGCGCCTGCGTGTCCGGCCAGACGCAGGTTGCCATTGATCGCGCACTGGATCCGCTCGAATTCGTCCCACTGAACGTACCCGTCGTGGGCATTGGGAATGAGCGCAAGCCACTCATTCCGAGGTTTACGGCGATCACGTTTGCGCGGTTCCCCGCCTTCGTAATTGATCGTGCATTCAGTCTTGCCATAGGCATACGCGCCACCGTAGATCGGGTTGGTCAGAATCCGGTACACCGTGCCGTAGCTCGGCCGTTTCCATTGGATTTCGCCGCGCGGCGTGCATGCCGGCAACTGCAGGCCGTGCTCCAGAAACCATAACAATGTCTGACGCACCGATCCAATCGCGCCGAACTGGCGGAACACCGAGCGAATGGCGTCCTGCACGCGCAAATCCGGATCCTTCTCCAGGCGCTGGTCTTCGGTCTTGCAGTAACCCACCGGCGCCGCGACGACGAGTTCGCCACGTTTGGCCTTCTCCCGCCGAGCTTCGAGCGAACGCTGACGCAGCAGATCCAGCTCGTATTCGTTCAGGCTACCCTTTAAGCCGAGCAGCAAACGATCGTTGCTCTGTCGTGGCGCGTACACGGTCTCCTGATCAACGAGCACCGTGTCGACGATGCGGCACACCTCAACCAGCTGCTGCCACTCGCGACTGTTGCGCGCAAATCGCGAAACCTCACGAGCGGCAACTGCGCCGACGTGCCCAAGACAGACCTCTGCCACCATCCGTTCGAAGCCCGTGCGCGTTTGCGTTCCGGCCGCAGAGCGCCCCAGATCCTCGTCGATCACTTCGATCTCGTTCCAGCCCAACTGATGCAGACGATCCTGCATCGCATACTGCAGCTTCTGGCTCTCCAGATTGTGGCTGACCTGGTAGGCCGACGACTGGCGCACGTACAGCATGGCCTTGCGCGTCAGATGCTGTGCCCGAATCTTCTCATTCATCGCGCACCTCCGGCTCGTGTACGACGGTGAACAGCCCACGACGGTGTTGCCGCAGCAGTTGCGCCAGCAAACGCACCGTCTCCTGCCGAACCTCCTGCGGCAGGTGCGTCCACTGTGGCGTCTTCGGAAAAGGATGAAACAGGTCGAGTTGAGCGCCCGGTTGCGGGCTGGTCTGGCGTCGCATCAGCACCTCCTGTACGGAGCAAAGGATGGTGCTCGGCTTGTACCACACCGCGTTGCCCGGCAGCAGGCGCCTGTGCCAGCAGGTGCTTCAGTTCGCTCAATGCTTCACAGCTGACGGCGGGAGACGTTGCCGAGGTAATGCGACAGCAGGCAACGGGATCGAACATCCATTGCGGCACCTCCAGCAAGCCCGCCGTGTCGAACGGCTCTCGCCCACAGCGCAGCACTGACTCGGCGTTCTTCCTCTCTATCGTGGTGAAAATCCATACCGTGTGCCCGTACCACGGGTGCCAACGATAGAGAACTTCCCTTGACTCGGTGATATGGGCGTTGTGTTGACGGCTTGTACAATCATGGTCGCTTGCACTCGACGTTGAACTACGTCAGTCCGATGCAATTTGAACAAAACTGGTACGCCGCACAGCGAAAGGCAGCGGCATAATAAGCACTCGGTTAGCGGATACGAAATTTACGGGCAACGTCGGGGAGCAGGTGAAGCATCCGGACTATCGGGACCTGAGCGTTGCTGACGTATTCGAGCAGGAGCGGGCTCATCTGATGCCGATGCCGACACCGTTTGACGGTTACGTTGAGCGCGCGGCCCGGGTGTCGTCTACCTGTCTGGTGGTGGTCGGACGCAACCGCTACTCGGTACCATGCGAATTTGCAGGCCAGATGCTCAGCACGCGGCTCTATCCGGGCCGCGTCGTTGTGGTGGGCGATGACGCCGTGGTGGCCGGACACGACCGGCTGGCCGACGAAGGTCTGGTGCGCTACGACTGGCAGCATTACATCCCGCTGATCCAGCGCAAGCCCGGCGCACTACGCAACGGTGCGCCGTTTCTGGATATGCCCGAGCCGCTGCAACGCCTGCGCCGGGCGCTGCTGCGCGAGACGGGTGGCGAGCGCGTGATGGCGAAGGTTCTGGCGCTGGTGCCGGAAAGCGGTCTGGACGCCGTGCTTATTGCGGTCGAACTGGCACTTGAGCAGGCGCCGCCCTCCGGGCGCGTCAGCGTCGAGCATGTGGCGAACGTGCTGTCGCGCATGCGCAGCGTGCAGGTGCCGCCGAAGATCGATACAGCGCTACAACTGACCACACCGCCGCTGGCCGACACGTCGCGTTATGACGGGCTGCGCACGGCGCTGCAACAGCCGGAGGCCGGTCATGCGTGATCTGATCGTCGAACTCAAACAGTTGCGGCTGCACGGCATGGCTGCCGGCTGGGCAGAACTGCTCGAACAAGGGAACGTTGAGGTGGCGTCCTCGCAGTGGTTGCTCGAACGGTTGCTGCAAGGCGAGGTCGCCGATCGGGCCGTGCGTTCGGTCAGCCATCAGATGAACGCGGCGAAGTTCCCGGTGCATCGCGATCTGGCCGGCTTCGACTTCGACGGTTCGCCGGTTGATCGCCAACTGGTCGTGCAACTGGCCGGCATGACGTTCACCGAGGGCGCGCACAACCTGGTTCTGGTCGGCGGACCGGGCTCGGGTAAGACTCATCTTGCGACCGCCATCGGCGTGTCCGGCATCATGCATCACGGCAAGCGGGTGCGCTTCTACTCGACGGTTGATCTGGCCAATGCACTGGAGCAGGAGAAGGCGCAGGGTCGCGCCGGACGGATCGCCGCGAGCCTGCTGCGCCTTGACCTGGTCATTCTGGACGAACTCGGATATCTGCCCTTCAGCCAGGCCGGTGGGGCGCTGCTATTCCATCTGCTGAGTCGCCTGTACGAGCACACGAGCGTTGCGGTTACAACGAACCTGGACTTCGCAGAATGGTCCAGTGTGTTCGGCGACGCGAAGATGACCACGGCATTGCTGGACCGGCTGACGCACCACTGCCACATCGTGGAGACCGGCAACGAAAGCTACCGTTTCCGCCATAGCAGCGCCAGCGCAAAGAAGCGCATCCGCTCGCGTGAAGCGGCGCGCAAAGGCGACGGCGCGAGCGCGGCCGAATCAGCCTGACGTCGTTCGCCGGCAAGGGGAATCTGCTACGGGCTACGCCCTTCGCAGCTTCCCCTGCGCAACGCATCCGCATGCGAAGGAGGACAACGACCCCCGAAACCCATACACTTATCCACAACCGGTTCTGCTTCAGACCGGTCTCCACCCCGGCTCAGAATTCAATCGGCGCGGTAGCTCAAAATTCCGTCGGCGCGGACACCCCGGGCATGGGTGAAGAGCCTGACGCGTGGCTAAGTCTGTTTGATCACGCGAGGTCGTCGATAGGCACAAGATCATCTGGTCGCGTAATTGGGAACTGCGGATTCCCCGACGGAATGGCAGGGTGCCTCATCAGCTCATCTGGCGAGAGCGGTGGCGGGAATGGACGCGACATCCTTTGGCGCAAGCTCGTGAGAAACTGTGCCAGTTGATCGAACAGGCAGGTGTCGTTGCGCCATCGCTGCCAGTTTTTCGTGCCCTGTTTGCAATCGATCGCCGATCCTAGCCTAGCCTATGACATTGGTGTGTTTGCGTCGCCGAAACGTTCTGGTCCAAGAGAGCGCATCTTGGCAGCGGGTAATGTTGCAGCTTTAGTTCAATTCCCATGAGTGTCGCGACTTTACGTCAATTTAAAGTGACAACAACTTGCAACCCCCTATGGGGTGGTCGTTGATTGGTGCGGGTTTCCGGCCACCGAGGGGGTTGCATGTTTAGTTCGATTGACATCAACTGACCATTCGGCCGCCGCAGGCGTAGATTTCGAAAAGATTCAACCCGCAATGGATGCAGTACGAGGCCTGCTCGCCGTCAAGCGGGATTGCCGTCCCGAACATTCTCCCCTAACGTGACGGTGTCGGCGTAAGGCAATATGCCCGAGCAATTGCCCGCGATATCGCGTTTTCATACCACGAGATTGACGATGCCTCGCTCCAAACAGAATGGACGTTCTGGCAAGCGCCGGGTTATCCCGTCGAAGAATGCCCTCCTCCCGCTCCCGCAAGCCAGGATCACCGAAATTTCCTTGGGATACCATCTCGCACTTGCAGCGTGTGGCGGGGTCCACGGCAGCTCTCATCTTTTTAACGAGTTGACCCGCGCGATCTACCTGACTTTCTATCTCGGCGAAATGGGCTACATGCCCGTCGCGCTTGATCTGTACCGCATGGCTGAGGCGGGTCTCGAAGCTGGGATCCGGCGCGGCAACGAAAAAGGCTCGTGGCAACTCGATCCATCGGCGGTGGCGACGCTGGAAGTGGTTCTCCAGGTTCACGACTCGCAGCTTGCGAGCGCGCGTGCTGGAGATCTGATCAAGGCGGAACAGCGGCTGACCCATTTCATCATGAGCGGCAAGACAGCTTCTCCTTTCGACTAGACGGGCGACAGGTGCGTCTGGCGATGGCATCCACCGATGCGAGTGAATGTAGCGGCTAAGTTGTAATGTCCGCTTTTAGCCAAGTTCAAATGTCCGCTTTCGCACCGCGTAAGCTACCCGGCCGCCGGTTATCCGGCACTGGGAGCTTCGATGGCAGTAACAGAACGGATAACAATGACGATGCGAGAGCTGGACAGATTCAAGGTCATTCAGGATGTGGCGGACGGCACACTCAAGCCGTGGCGCGCGGCGGAACGGCTCGGGCTGACGACGCGGCAGATCCGCAGACTGGTCGGCAGACTGCGTGATCAGGGCGCGCAGGGGCTCGTGTCGCGTCGGCGCTCGAAGCCCAGCAACAACCGCCTGGACGCGGTGACGGCCGATCGGGCCATCACGATCATCCGTGATCGCTACGCGGATTTCGGACCGACGCTGGCCTGCGAGAAGCTGTATGAATGTCATGGCATTCGCCTGTCGAAGGAAACGGTGCGTCGGCTCATGACGGACGCCGGGCTGTGGGTGCCGCGCCGGCAGCGTCCGCCGAAGGTGTACCAGCCGCGAGCGCGGCGCGCATGCCTGGGCGAACTGATCCAGATCGACGGCAGCGAGCATGCGTGGTTCGAGGAGCGGGCGCCGCAATGCACGCTGCTGGTGTATGTCGACGACGCGACGAGCCGCCTGATGACACTACATTTCACGGCGACGGAGTCGACCTTCAGTTACTTCGAGGCGACGCGCGCGTACGTTGAACGCCATGGCAAGCCCGGCGCGTTCTATAGCGACAAGGCGAGCGTATTTCGCCGCACCGCCGCCAACAAGACTGGCAACAGCGTGACGCACTTTGGCCGGGCGATGTACGAGCTGAACATCGACACCTTCTGCGCGAACAGCAGCCCCGCGAAGGGACGCGTCGAGCGCGCACACTTGACGCTGCAGGACCGTCTTGTGAAGGAGTTGAGGCTGCGTGGCATCAGCACGATGGCGGAAGCCAACGCTTACGCGCCGTCTTTCATCGCGGCGTACAACGCACGCTTCGCGAAGCCCCCGAAGAGTGATTTCGACGCGCACCGGTCATTGCGTGCTGACGAGAGTCTTGATCAGGTGCTGACGTGGCGTGAACTGCGGAAAGTAACGAAGTCGCTCACGGTGCAGTACGACCGCGTGATGTATCTGCTAGACGACACTGCGGAGAACCGGAAGTTGATCGATCGGTATGTCGAGGTTTGGGAGTATCCGGATGGACGCATCGAGCTGCGTGGAAACGGACGTGCATTGCCATGCAGGCAATATGACCGACTGGCTGAAATCGATCAGGGCTCGGTCGTCGAGCACAAGCGCCTGAGTCACGTGCTGCAGGTCGCGCAGGCAATTCAGGCGCAACGCGACAACCGGCGGATCAGTAAAGCCCCGTCCCGGGCGCATATGGGCGACTCGACCCGGACCAGCCGGAATGTACGTGAGCCGGGCAAGAAGAAGCAGCACGAATTCACGCAAGCCGACATCGATCACGTGATCGTGGATCTTGCCCAGCGCAGAAAGACAGTCGCCGAACCTGGCCGGCGGTCTGCAAGGGACAGCGGAACAGGCGTAAGCGCCGTGCCAGTTCAAACGTCATCCTTCGACACTGCGTGAACTAAAACCCCGAGAGACAAACTTCTAACCTAAACAAAAGCGGACATTTGAACTTGGGTGGAAAGCGGACATTTCAAAATGGCTTTGACAGTGAAAACAGGTCACACCGGGTTTTATGTCAAGTCGCTGCCGATTTGGTTTATGTAACATTAACTAGAAATCCTAACGGACTGAGAGGAAATAAACGTGGATTAAAAGAACGAAGGCAAGTTGCTGGCGCACCTCGAAACCATCGCTTCGTCGCTCGAAAGGCTCGCGCTGTTCCGCGAACTCGATGCTTTGTACTCCTCCGATGAGCGGAAGCAGTTGCTCGCGGAGTATGGTGCGCTAAGACATGCTGACGCGGCAGCATTCAAGGGCATCGAGGCTGCGCGCGAGGAAAACGGTGAAGCGGGCCTCGGTGGGACAGAGCGGGTCGGGAAGGTGAAGAGGAAGCCAGAAAGCAAACTGCGCTCATGGTGGCAGCGCTTGAAGTACGTCGGGCGGCGATGGACAAGGTCAGCGAGTTCGAACGCCGGCACCCATCTATCATTGCGTTCTTCCGCGCGTATCCAGCGATCAATGAGCCGTCGGCGGCGGCAGAGAACAAACTTTAAAAGAAGTTGTCGCCGGTTCGATGCACGCCACTCGGCGCTGGTCATCCGGCCCTGCGACCAGATCTCGTCTCGCCGTGGCGAAGATCGTTCTCGCCGAGGACCTGATTCTGTCCAAGCCGAATTTCAACCCTGCGCGTGCCGAGCTCAAGAGGTTGCTCGACAAAGTTAATGCGTCTAAGAAGGCTCAGGCCCGGGCTGGCAATCAGTCCGATACCGGGAAAAAGGGCAAGTCGAAGTCGGCACTCGGTGAATCGCAGTCGCTCACGGAGGCCTTTACGCGTGAGTTGCAGCATCTGCTGCATCAAGACTACCTTCAGACTGTAATCGATTGGCTCAAAGTGAAGCTCGCTGAACCAGACTCAGCAGACGAGGCCACTGAACGACGTGAATGGGCGCATATCGAGGTGGCAACCAGCTCCATGCTGAGCGTTCTTGTCCATCTCGGCTGGAGTTTCCAGTCGTTATGTGCTGTACTCAAAAAGGCTCGTGCCACGCAAGATCTTCTCCTGTGTGTGGCCGGCAATCTCCGTCACGCTCTAGCGCCCGGCCTTCACGGTTCAGGATTGTCGAGATCCGACTGCACAACCATTTCACCGTGACGTTGCGCCGCTTCGCGCGCCTGGTCGCCGTCGGTGAACGGGCCGATGTCGGGCGCGCCTGTGAACGGAAACAGCAGGCGTCCGTCCGTCTTGCGCACGACCTTCAACTGGCCCATGTACGAACCTTCGGTCGTGCGGCGATAGCTTGCGTAAATCTGATAATCATCCGTCGACTCGGGTTTCGAGGCCACAGCATTGCGTGCTTTCGGGAAGATCATCCGTGGCCTGGTCATGTTGCAACTCCCCTACTTTGGTGGATGCCGGACTCGGCGTTTTTTGCCGGCATACCGGGTTACAAATCCGTAACCAGCGCTTCGTATTTGTCGTAGCTTACGATGGTGGCGAGGAACAGGTACGGGGCCGGCTTGCGCAATGGCCCCGTGGAGTTATGTCTATGAGCACATGATCGGGCCGGCGGACCACTGAATGTGACAGGAATCTGCGATAGGCTAATAACCCTAGTAGGGGCATGAGGATCCACCCCCTCACGAGCTGGTACTCGGGATTCCGTTCGCACCACGCCTCGCAGTTTCCATGACAGTCCTGCGGAACTGGCCGCCACACATCGGTGCCCACGTCGACTTCAGGAACAATCACGCCTTCTTGCCGACGCTCGTAAAGCGCGCGTGCATGATCGCGCAACGCATCGGACGGCGGAGGCTCGTAACCAAAAAGCAGCAACATCGCGTTCAAAGCAGGTTCTCGCAAAGCTGTGGACCGAGACTCTAGTGTCGCACTCTGCACCAACGCATGCCGAATTCATCGTTGACCCGTCCACCAATGTCCGCAAACGAAGGGTCGGAGAGCCACAATTATGTGGAATTGGACGATTTTTTCGGTGGGAACCAAAACTTGCGAGCTTCGGCCTGCCCTGCGACGATACGTTTTGAGTTCCTGATATCGCCCAGAAAGCTAGGTCGACAGGCAAATTTCGACCCGTTACCGCCGTTCAAGCAGTCCCAGTTGCAGGGGCAGATATCTGTGTGGAACGGCCATTCCCTACCGTCACTCGAGGACAAGTCATCGGATATTGCGAACGTTCGGCTGTCGGCGGGGTGAGGTGGCTTTAGGCTACTTTTCTGCCGTTCGGAGAATGATCAGGCGACTGTACGTCATCGGCCTGGTGTGGACCGATCGGCGTTTTCCGATCGGACCCGGACCTCTAAAAAATGACACGTACCGCGCGAGACGCCGGTGTACTCGGCGCACACGCTCGATGCGGTTGCCGCGCACACGCAAGCCGGCGGATGAGCACTGCGCGGTAGGCCGCGTGAGAAGTCAGCGGCATCAATCCGCCGCGCGGGATCGAACGATCGTCTTTAGTGATGCGCCGCGCGGCCTTCTTTTTTAAGGACATTCCCTACTATCCAGACGTGGAAGCGGCGCGCCGTAGGAGCTGAAAATGTGGCCCCGTTTCCGCGCGCTGCATGCGATATTCCCGTTGCAGAAAAAAATGGTAAGGTCCTCTCACCATCTGTCCGGCAACTAACCCGCGAATTGCCATCAAGCTTGCGCGCGCGGTGCCGACAGACCAATCATCGCTTTGTGCGCCCCAACCCTGTATCCAATGTGACGCGAACAACGATGATCCAGCTCAATCGGATTGCTATCGGCCTTGTCGAAACCGACGAGCACGCCCAATTCTCTGGTTATCTCGCGAGGCCGGCAGCCCGTTTCATTTCATTAGGTAAACGTAACGCGTGGGCAGGCTTGAATCGCTCACGTGGCATCGTCACGGCAATCTGCGCGGCCTGTGCGCTGATGTCCGGATTAGGCGCATGCAGCTCGCAAGCGCAGACATCGCCCGTTCCACCTTCTGCCCAGCCACCTGCAAGCGTCAGACTCTGGTGCGCCGAGCCGCCCGGCTATTACCCGTCCGTACAGACCTGTGCGAGCGGCTGGCAGCGACGCGCGCCCGATCTGCCCGCCTCCGCGGTTTCTCCACCCGTGCTGATAATTCCGGTCCAGCCTCCCGCAGAAGGACGATCCCAATGAAAACTATCCGACCGGTTCGGTGCACGCTCGCGCGTGCCACCTTTGTGACCGCAGCGCTCGCGCCGCTACTGCTTGCGGGATGCGGCGGTGGCAGTGACGACTCGACGGCGTCGAGCGGCACGAGCTCCGCGAAGCTCGCCGGCACCTCGTCAGGTACGAGTTCGGTGTCGTTGTCGCCGCTGTCGAGCACGGTGGCGAGCACGCTGGTGAGGCCGGCGTTCTACACGGCCCCGGTGGTGTTGAACCCGCCCTCCGACATCGACAGCGCGGCGCCTTTCGCGTCGGCCAATCAGCCTCCTGCCGCGCAAGCGTCGACGTCGACAATGGCGGCCGTGTCGCTTGCGCAGTTGACGCCGCAAACGATTGCACGGCACGCTACGAGGACTGCGCGGGCGGCGACGAATTCAACGCAGGTGACGACGTATACGCCGGCGCAGATTCGCGCGGCCTATCAGCTACCGCCGCTGCCGTCGTCGTGGAGCAATCTGAGCGCGAGCGAGGCCGCGCAAATGGGCGCCGGCCAGACGAATTACGTGATCGACGCGATGAGCGATCCGAACGTCGTCAAGGAACTCGCGGCGTTCAACCAGAAATTCGGCTTGCCGGGCTGCACGACGACCACCATCGCGTCGAACGCGTCGCTGCCGCTCGCGGCCCCTAGCAGCAACGCGTGCCAGTTCTCGGTTGTGCGCTCGACGACCAGCGGCGCGATGACGTCGAACGCGCCGCCGTACGACTCGGGCTGGGCCACCGAAATCGCGCTCGATGTGCAGTGGGTCCACGCTACCGCGCCGCTCGCGCGCATCGTGCTGATCCAGGCGCCGGATGCGTCGACCAGCAGCCTGATCACGGCGGTCAACCTCGCGAACGCGATGGGGCCCGGCGTCGTGTCGATGAGCTTTGGCGCCCCCGAAGGCTCGTGGACCGGCTCCGTCGATTCGGCGTTCAAGCACGCGAACATGACCTACGTGGCCGCTACCGGCGATAACGGCACCGGCGTCGAATGGCCGTCCGTGTCGCCGAACGTGCTGGCCGTCGGCGGCACCCATCTGAGTTACGACGGCACCACCAGGAACGAAACGGTGTGGTCGGGTACCGGCGGCGGCATTAGTCAGTACACCTCGGTACCGGCGTATCAGACCAAGTCGGTGCCTAGACTCGGCACGCTGACGAAGCGCTCGGTTGCCGACGTGTCGTTCAACGCGGATCCGTTCAGCGGTCAGTACGTCGCGGTCATCACGCCCGACGCGGCCGCGCCGAGCTGGTACAGCGTCGGCGGCACCAGTCTGTCGACCCCGCAATGGGCCGGCATCGTCGCCGTCGCCAATGCACAGCGGGCGCGCAACAGTCTCGGCGCACTCGGCCTCGCGCAGGCGCAGTTGTACGGTACCGTCTCGACCGACGCGGGTCTGTACGCGACTGCGTTCTACGACGTCACTTCGGGCAACGACGGTTACTGCTCGAGCTGCTCGGCCCATACCGGCTACGATCAGCCGTCGGGTCTCGGCACACCGGTGGTCGGCAGCCTGCTGTCGACGCTCGTCGTGTCCAAGGCGTCGCCGCCGGTCGTGTCGGCCGCGACGGTCAAGGGCAAGGAGGGCAGCGCACTGTCGTTCACGGTGGCGGCCAGCTCGTCGGACCCGCTCAGCTGGTCGCTCGCGAATGCACCGCAGGGCATGAGCATAGATAGCTCCGGTCAGGTGACATGGGCGCAGCCGGTCGCCGGCACTTACAAGGTGACCGTGACCGCGAAGGATACGGTCACCGGCTCGACGGGCAGCGCGAGTGCGAACGTGACCATCGTCGCGGCATCGAAGCCGGTCGTGCAGGCAGCGACGATCGTGGGCCAGGCGAAACAGCCGCTCAGCTATCAGGTCGACGTCAGTGCGGCCGATCCGGTCAGGTTCTCGCTCAGCGGCGCGCCTTCTGGCATGTCGATCAGCAGCGCCGGCGTGATCAGCTGGAGAACGCCTGCGAAGGGCACGTATAGCGTCAGCGTCAAGGCGACCGACACCAGCAACGGCCAGTCCGGTTCGGCGACGATGAGCGTGCGGATCTCGTCCGAGGCAACGGGCCCTGCGATCTCTGCTGCGCCGATCGGCGGTGTTGAGGGCCGCGCGGTCAGCGGCGTGATCGATATCGAGGACCCAGGCGCGGACAACGTGAAGGTCGACATCAAGGGCGCGCCGTCCGGCATGGTGTTCGTCGAGAGCGGCCCGGGCTTAGTTGCCAAATGGCGGCACCCGGTCACCGGAACCTACACGCTGACGCTGACCGCGGTCGATTCGGCGGGGCTCAGCTCGCAGGCAAATCTGGTGGTGACGATCGGCACGCGCTGAGCCGACTCGTCGCGCTGCCGCAACGTCGCTGCCGGCGACGTTGCGGCGCGCTGTTGGTGAAAGCGCGGCTTGGTAGCGGGAAGGCAGCGAGTCAGAGGGTCAGCATCGCGGCCGTACAGCGGAAATCTCTTCGTACAACGACGCAACGAAAGCCTTCATCAGTCTCGCGGACCTCGCGAACGTCCAGGGCCCGAGCGTTCCCCATCCCGGATATTCGGACGGCGGCTTGCTCACTTCGGGGAGCCGCGCGATCGCACCGTCCCCGTCAGCCCGTCGCCCCCTATTCCCAGTGAATCTTCCATGCGTGCGACGGTTTGCCTGATCGAGGGTCTGTCGACATGTGACTATCAATTGCTCGGTGGGCACGGCCCGAACGGACGTTGCCTGACTGGCGATCGGCACTTCCTGGCCGAATCCGGGCCGACAGCAAACGCTCCATACCGCCCCATTGCTGTCGCCCGAGCCGTTCGAGTTCCCGAGTTCCAAGGGCGGGTATCGGAGCGGAACGGTCATTCCGTGACGCCGATCTAGGACAAGTCTTCGGCCTTAGCAGCCAATCGGCTGCGACGCAAACAGCCATTCGCGAATGCCGAGTTTTCCGTTCATACGCGGTCATTGACTACGCACGTCTATGGCGGCGACGGTTGCATTCGGTTTGCAGCCAACGCTTCCTTCTTCGATTCGGCTGCATCGGTCCCGATTGCAAGCACAAGCCCAAGCCCGCGCATACAATCGATATGATCTTTGTTCCATCACGCTGCTGATTTTATAGATGGCGCGATCAAATCTGAAGTGCAACACCTTCCTCGTGTAAGGTGCGCACATGCAAAAAAGAAGAACGTATCAACAG
>NZ_JAWRXV010000708.1:0-275 GCF_046534875.1 Paraburkholderia sp. SIMBA_054
GATGGGTCCGTCATGCGTTACCGGCGAGAGTGGGACGAAAGGGCAAGACGATATCTCGACAGCCAGACTGACGACACGGAACCGCCTGGGCTCTGAGATGAGATACGGGATGAGGTGCTGTGCCGCGACCCCGCTTCCCCGCTAGCGCTAGATGGTGACTATCTTCGCTGCCCCGTTTGGTGCTGCGAAAACCCGCTGTGCAGGACCCGCCTCGTCGTTGGGAACGAGCCCGCGGGGCTCGCGGCACTCAGGTCAAAAACTGGAGCTGACGTGCG
>NZ_JAWRXV010000709.1:0-275 GCF_046534875.1 Paraburkholderia sp. SIMBA_054
CGACCTGTTCGACCGCCATCCCGGCGAGATCTGCGCGGTCATCCTCGAACCACGGCTGCAGTGCGCCGGCGGCATGCGCATGCATGACCCGCTCTACCTCAAGCGCGCGCGCGAACTGTGCGATGCCCACGGCGCCTTCCTGATCGCCGACGAGATCGCCACCGGCTTCGGCCGCACCGGCACCATGTTCGCCTGCGAACAGGCCGGGGTGATGCCCGACCTGCTGTGCCTGTCCAAGGGCCTGACCGGCGGCTTCCTGCCGCTGTCGGCGGTGC
>NZ_JAWRXV010000710.1:0-274 GCF_046534875.1 Paraburkholderia sp. SIMBA_054
CTGGTGGCCGCGCAGGTCCTGCGCCGCGGTGCCGATGATCCGCGACCTGCGCCCGCGGCCGCGCCTGCCCCCGCTTCCGGAGCCTGACGTGCATATCGAACGGATCGACCACCTGGTGATGACCGTCGCCGACGTCGAGGCCACCTGCGCCTTCTACGCCCGGGTGCTGGGCATGCAGGTCGTGAGCTTCGGCGAAGGGCGCAGGGCGCTGGTCTTCGGCGGGCAGAAGATCAACCTGCACCAGGCCGGGCGCGAGTTCGAGCCCAAGGCGTTG
>NZ_JAWRXV010000711.1:0-274 GCF_046534875.1 Paraburkholderia sp. SIMBA_054
GATCTGGTCGTTGGCGGGCCGCCATGCCAGGGGTTTTCCGGGATCGGGCACCGGAGATCCTATGCAGTGGATAAAAAGAATCTCCTGTCGAACCATCTCTACAAGGACATGGCCAAGATCATAGGTCATCTTCGCCCGCGCGCATTTGTTTTCGAGAACGTACGAGGGTTGCTGACCGGGCGCTGGACGGAGGATGGTAGAAGCGGAGAAATATGGCGGGACGTAAAACGGGAGGTCGCTGGGATTGGTGGGTACACGCTTGCCGCCGAGCTGG
>NZ_JAWRXV010000712.1:0-274 GCF_046534875.1 Paraburkholderia sp. SIMBA_054
CGGCGCGGCGGTGAGGTTCGTCAGCGTCCATGACGATATGCGTCGACGGCGCCGCATGCGGGCCGCTGTATCCGACGGCGCGGCACGCACGGGCAGATGCAATCCGATGCCGTCATCGCGCGCCCAATCGAGGAGTCGCTGTGAACACTTACAGGGAACGCTGCTTTTGCGCGGTGCTTGCGAGCGGAGTGTTGTTTGGCTCCGCCGTGCAGGCCAAGCCGGTTGCCTATCCCGCCAAAGGGCAAAGCCAGCAACAGCAGCAGAAGGACGACGG
>NZ_JAWRXV010000713.1:0-274 GCF_046534875.1 Paraburkholderia sp. SIMBA_054
GTGCGAGCCGCAGCGCGTCCGCGCGCCAGGCGCTGAGCACGCTCTCGACCTGCGCCACACGCTCAGGGGGAAGCGGTAGCCCCGCCGCTTTCGCGAGGTCGGATACGCATTCGCTCGGACTGTCTTCAAGACTCATGGTTGCCTTCCGTTGACTGGAAGATTCCATGCTAGCGACGCATCGCCATCGCGCTTGACCCGGGCCGCCTATGTCCCTGGCTGCCCGAGCCAGACGCCGCCTGATATTCGGGTGCGTCGTGCAGCGCACACGCGGGCC
>NZ_JAWRXV010000714.1:0-274 GCF_046534875.1 Paraburkholderia sp. SIMBA_054
ATTGAACGGTTCCACGCCGCCCTTGATCAGAGGGCGCACGTCCAGCACATGATGCGTGATGTCCTGAACTGAGAGTGTCATTTCGATCTCCTGAGAATTGGTTCACCGGCATAGATAAGATGCGGCAGAATTACCCCTTTTGGCAGGCGTAGGCTGTGCGGTACATCGAGAAGCCGCCGGGCGCGGAAGAAGTGTACGATCAACGCAAGGATTGCTGCGAGATTCAACATCACGGCCAACCGAAACACGGTTGGATAATCGGCAATCAAAGCCA
>NZ_JAWRXV010000715.1:0-274 GCF_046534875.1 Paraburkholderia sp. SIMBA_054
GGCCCCTTCCCAGTGACGTAACGAATTCCTTGGCCGCCGCTGGATTTGTTCAAGATTGCCTCCCTCCGATCCTTGAAGTCCGCCAGCGATCGATCCTGAGGTCCGTTCAGCCCCCCCACCGGGCCGATAAGGCTCAGGCGGTTACCTTCGTTAACGGCAAAGGCTACCGACTGATAATTCTCGCTGTCATCAATCGAAGATGAATCAGAGCCTATCTGCTTTTTTCGATAAACCCATATAGCACGTTTCGATTTTCGCCGAACACAACTCTGGT
>NZ_JAWRXV010000716.1:0-274 GCF_046534875.1 Paraburkholderia sp. SIMBA_054
GGCTTGCAGCTTGCGAGAGCCATGGGCGCGTCGGTTATCGCGACGTCTTCATCGGATGCGAAGCTCGAGAAGCTGCGCGCGCTCGGCGCCGATCATACGATCAACTACCGCGACAATCCCGAATGGGGCAAGGAAGTGCGCTCGCTGACCGGCGGACGAGGCGTCGATCATGTAATCGAAGTGGGCGGTCCCGGCACGTTGCCGCAGTCGATCACGGCTTGCCGGATCGGCGGGCATATTGCGCTGATCGGCGTGCTGACGGGCCGCGCCGGCC
>NZ_JAWRXV010000114.1:0-14982 GCF_046534875.1 Paraburkholderia sp. SIMBA_054
TTTGTAGAATGCAATTGATGAGCCTGCCAGATGGCAGGCTTTTAGCTGCCTTGCACACAAAAATTCAGACACCCCCGCGACGCGTGAAGCACGAAGGCATAGCGCGGATGCCGACGCAGAGGCAAACACCGTAACGCGGATGCCACCGCAACAACAAGCAAACCACCGCATCATCCCGACCAAACCACGCACAACATCTGCGCGAGCCGATACATCCGAAGCCGAGCCCCCAAACAATCCCTGATAAAAACCATAAAAAAAGGCCCGCACACAGTACGAGCCTTCACGCGTCGCGTGACAAACCGCTTCAACGGCGCGTCACGCGATGCCTACACACGTAGAGTCAAACCTAACTCAAACCCGTTCAATCGCAATCGCAATCCCCTGCCCCACACCAATGCACATCGTGCACAGTGCGAAGCGCCCTTGCGTGCGTTGCAACTGATACATCGCCGTCGTCACGAGTCGCGCGCCACTCATGCCGAGAGGATGGCCTAGCGCAATCGCACCGCCATTCGGATTAACGCGAGCGTCATCATCGGCAACGCCGAGCGCACGCAGCACAGCCAGACCTTGCGACGCAAACGCCTCATTCAACTCGATCACGTCGAACTGGTTGATGTTCATGTTCAGGCGCGCGAGCAGCTTTTGCGTCGCAGGTGCGGGACCAATACCCATCACGCGCGGATCGACGCCCGCCGTCGCGATGCCGAGCACGCGCGCGCGCGGCGTCAGACCGAAACGCTTCGCGGTCTCCGCGTTGGCGAGCAGCAAGGCCGCCGCGCCATCGTTGACGCCCGACGCGTTGCCCGCCGTCACCGTGCCGTCCGGGCGCACGACGCCCTTCAGCTTCGCGAGCGCTTCGAGGCTCGTCTCGCGCGGATGCTCGTCCTTCGACACCACAATCGCATCGCCCTTCTTCTGCGAGATCGTCACGGAGACGATTTCCTGCGCGAGCGTGCCGTCCTGCTGCGCGCGTGCCGCCTTCAGCTGACTGCGCACCGCGAACGCGTCCTGGTCGGCGCGGCTGACGTTATAGTCCGTCGCGACGTTTTCGCCCGTCTCCGGCATCGAATCGACGCCGTACAGCTGCTTCATCAGCGGGTTGACGAAGCGCCAGCCGATCGTCGTGTCGTAGATGTCAGCCTGGCGCGAGAACGCGCTCGTCGCCTTGCCCATCACGAACGGCGCGCGGCTCATGCTTTCGACGCCGCCCGCGATCATCAACCCAGCCTCGCCGGATTTGATCGCGCGCGCCGCGATGCCGACGGCATCCATGCCCGAGCCGCACAGCCGGTTGACCGTCGAGCCCGGCAAGTCTTTCGGCAGCCCCGCCAGCAGCAGCGACATGCGCGCGACGTTGCGGTTATCTTCGCCGGCCTGGTTCGCGCAGCCGTAGATCACATCGGCGACGGCGCTCCAGTCGACGTCCTTGTTGCGCTCCATCAGCGCCTTGAGCGGCACGGCGCCCAGATCGTCGGCGCGCACCGACGACAGCGAACCCGCGTAGCGGCCAATCGGCGTGCGAATCGCGTCGCACAGGAAAGCTTCCGTCATGAGATGTCTCCAGTAATGGCGGGGCCGGCGTATCGTTGAAGGCGCCAGCGTCGGCGCATTGGGTAGCGCCAGAAAAACGTGCCGATAAAGCAAGATTTGTTCTATACTCGAACAAACGATCATCTATCGAACATTTCAGGTTCGATAATAGGCGGGGCGCGGAAAGACTGTCAAGCTCGCCGGCGGGAGGGTGGGTCGTCGAAAACGGCAATAAGGTGCGGCGGAAACGGCAGGAATGGGCGCTCCGCCGGGCTTTCGGACGGCCGACACGCCTACACACGCGCCCAGCAGCACGGCCGCCGCAAAGTTGGCGAATCCTGGCGCTTGCGCTATCGTCACGGCTTTCCGCAGACTAACGAACGCCCGTCCCGACGTCCGGACGTTTTGCACCGATTTCACATAGTCCCATGAGCAAAGTACCCGCCGCGTCACAAGCCGTTCCCGCCAACGAGACGGACGCCCCGGACAAACCGGGCGACTCGTACGTGCAGTCGTTCGCGCGCGGCCTCGCGGTGATTCGCGCGTTCAACGCCGAGCGGCCCGAGCAGACGCTGACGGACGTCGCGTCGGCGACGGGTCTCACGCGCGCGGGCGCGCGCCGCATTCTGCTGACGCTGCAGACGCTCGGCTATGTCGAAGCGGAAGGCCGCCTGTTTCGCCTGACGCCGAAGATTCTCGACCTCGGCTTCGCCTATCTGACGTCGATGCCGTTCTGGAATCTCGCTGAGCCGTTCATGGAAGAACTGTCGGCGGAAGTTCACGAAAGCTGCTCGGCGGCCGTGCTCGACCGCACGGAGATCGTCTACGTGCTGCGCGTGCCGACCCACAAGATCATGACGATCAATCTGTCGATCGGCAGCCGCTTGCCGGCGTATTGCACGTCGATGGGCCGGGTGCTGCTCTCGGCGCTCGACCCGGCGACGCTCGACGCGACCCTCAACGCGTCGCCCATCGTCGCGCACACGCCGCGCACGATCACCGACAAGGACGAGCTGAAGAAAGTGATCGCGCAGGTGCGCAGCCAGGGCTGGTCCATCGTCGATCAGGAACTGGAGGGCGGGCTGATCTCGCTGTCCGCGCCGATCCGCAACCGGCGCGGGCAGATCATCGCCGCGATGAACATCAGCGGAAACGCGCAGCGCAATTCCGCGAAGCAGATGGTGAAGGCGTTTCTAGAGCCGCTGCAGAAAGCCGCGCAGTCGGTGTCGGACATGGTCGCGTTGCGCGGCTGACGTCGCTTGACGCTCGCGCGCAACGCTCCTGCGTTCAACGCACTCGATCAACGACCCAGATAACGCTCCACGAGACGCGCCCAGTACGCCGCGCCAACAGGCAGATTGCGGTCGTTGAAATCGTAGTGCGGGTTGTGCACCATGCAGCCGTCTTCGCCGACGCCGTTGCCCAGGCGCAGGAACGAACCCGGCCGCTGTTCGAGCATGAACGCGAAGTCCTCGCTGCCCATCAGGATGTCCGCGTTCGGCTCGACGTTCTCCGCGCCGACCAGTTCGCGCGCCACCTCGATCGCGAACTCCGTTTCCGCGTCCGTGTTCACGACGACGGGATAGCCCTCGACATACTCGACGTGCGCCTTGCCGCCATAACTTGCGGCCTGGGTTTCCGCGAGTTCGGCGATGCGCTGCTTCAACAGCGCGCGCACTTCCGGGCTGAACGAGCGCACGCTCAATTCCAGCTTCGCGCTCGACGGAATCACGTTGTTCGCCACGCCAGAATGCATCGTGCCAACGGTCACCACGGCGGGCTGCGAAGGGTTCACGTTGCGCGCGACGATGGTCTGCAGCGCCATCACGATGCTCGACGCGATCACGATGGGATCGACGGTCAGATGCGGGCGCGCCGCGTGGCCACCAACGCCTTCGATCGTGATCGTCGCCTTGTCGCCCGCCGCCATGAACGCGCCCTTGCGGAACAGGAACTTGCCCGGCTCCGCGCCCGGATGGTTGTGTACACCGAACACGGCGTCGCACGGAAAACGCTCGAACAGGCCGTCTTCGATCATCTTCTTCGCGCCGCTGTCGATGCCGCTTTCCTCGGCCGGCTGAAAATACAGATGCACGGTGCCGGAAAAACGGCGCGTCTTCGCGAGATGCTGCGCGGCGCCGAGCAGCATCGTCGTGTGGCCGTCGTGGCCGCATGCGTGCATCTTGCCGTGCGTGCCGCTCGCGTACGGCAGCCCCGTCTGCTCGGTGATGGGCAGCGCGTCCATATCCGCGCGCAGGCCGATGCTGCGCGTGCCGTCGCCGACCTTCAACGTGCCGACCACGCCCGTCTTGCCGACCCCGCGCGTCACCTGCCAGCCCCACGCTTCCAGCTTTTCCGCGACGAGCGCCGCTGTTGCGACCTCTTCGTACGCGAGTTCCGGATGGTGGTGAATGTGATGGCGAATGTCGCGCAGCGCGGCGGCGGCGGGTTCGAGGTCGGTGATTTCGGTGAGGCGGGTGGCGTCGGTCATCGGGTGTACTCCGGGGTTTGCCCGCTGCGTCTCGTGCGCAGCGTTAAACCGCAGACTATAGCAATGCGTGGCTCTTCCCGTAAGACGACGACGCCTTCAGCTTACTTGACGCTTTCACTGGAAGCCGACTCGGCGGCATGCTTCTGATCTCGCGTGCGCGCAAAGCCCTTGAGCACGTTGACGAATGCCAGGCCTGCTTCTTCGAGCAAGCCGGAATTATCGATATGCGTCAGATGCGCGCCGTCGGGCAGCGCAAACGGCGCCTGACGCGCCAGGCGCGCCGCGACCTGCTCGTGCGTTTCGCGTCCGCGCGCCGACAGACGCGCCGCGAGGATATGCGGCGCAGCGTGGATATGCACGACTTCGAGATGCTGATAGCGCTTCAACGCGCGCGACAGATACGCGCGCGAGCCATTGACGACGACCGTGCAGCCTCGCGCGAGCCACGCATCGATCTCGATGCCGATGCCGTAGTGCAATTCGTGACTCGACCATTCGAGCGCAAAGAGGCCTTGCGCCGAGCGCGCCTCGAACTCTTCGCGGGTCAACGAAATGTGATTTTCGTTATGCCCTGTCTCGCGCGTGATGTAGCGATGCGCGAACACGACGGACGTGCCCGCGACATGCTCGCGCGCGAAATGCAGCAGCGAATCCTTGCCCGCTCCCGACGGGCCGACCACATAGATCAAGCGGCCTTTCATGCGTTCTCCTGTCCTTCTTTCGCCGTGAACGCGAGCCGTTGCCACAACATGAACGGCTCGCCCGGCGCAGGCTCGACGAAGATCGCTGCGCCGTCGATAGTCAACGGCCCGAGACGCTGCGCCTCGCGATGCCACCAATCGACTATCGCGGCGCGATCGGCGGCGTTGTCGAGCGAATTGGACACCGTCATATGAAAGCGGAATTCGTCGAGCACATACGGATATCCCCATTCGACGAGCAATTCGCGTTGGCGTTCCGTAAGCGGCGCTTCCATGCGTCTTGCAAGATCTGCTTTGGATGGCACGACCCGCAGCGGCGTGAAGGTGCGCAAGGCATCGGCGGCGAGCGCGCGCATCTGTTCGTCGCCGGATGGCGTGGCCGGACGCAGCGCAACGAAGTCGCCCAGCGTCGCCGCTTCGACGGACAATGCAAACGGCGTCTGTGTTTGCGCCCAGCTTTCCGATACTTCGAGCAGATCCGCGACGCTCACATGCTCCGCGAGATGAAACGGCGCGACCAGCGTGCCGTGCCAGCCATAGCGGCGCGGCGATGCCGTCAGTTGCGCTAGCGGTTGCGACAGCGCAGGTGCGTCATGCGGATCGAGTGACGCATCGCTTTCAGCATCGCGCGCGAGCCATTTCGAGCCGGCATCCCACCAGCCCGACGCACGCGCAGGCGCGTAGTAAATTGCGAAGCGCGCCTGCGCGCTCCACGCATGCTGAATGGGCGCGCTCATACGTCGTGCTCCACCATCAGTTGCACGCGGTCGGCGGCGAAGTGCGTGAAGCCGTATTTGATCGGCGTGCCTTCCGTATCGACGTCGACGTTCTCAACCCACAACACCGGTTGTTGCCGGTTGATGCCAAGACGCCGCGCGACTTCCGGTTCGGGCAGCACGCTGCCGATACGGCTCCACTTGCGCAGATAATCCGTCACGCCGTACTCGGCCATCGCCTTCGTGATGCCACCGACGCGTTCGAGCACATCAGGCAGATCAGTGAAGCGCGCGGCCGGATAGAAGTTGCGCGCATACGTGAGCGGCACGCTGTCCGCTTCATGCAGCGACTCGATGCGATAGACGAATGCGCCCGCGCGCAGACCCAACGCCTTCGCGACAGTCGGATCGGCCTTCACGCGCGCCGCCGACAGCATCTTGCCCGCCGGCGAATGATGTTGCTGACGCAAGTTTTCGGTGAAGCGTGTGCGACGGCCGATCGTGTAATCGATCGCGCCTGGCTGCACGAACGTGCCGCGCCCCTGCTCGACGCTGACGAGCCCCTGGGCCGCGAGACCCAGCATCGCGCGGCGGATCGTATGGCGGTTCACGTCGAAGCGTTTCGCCAGTTCGCCTTCGCTCGGCAGACGTCCGTCGTCGCCGAAGCCGCTTGCGGCAATCTCCTTCGCGAGTATCTGTTCGATCTGCCGCCACACGGCGACGCCCGCTCCCCGCTCTAGCATCGTGCCCGGCGCTGCGCCGTCGTTCGATGTCATGGTGCTGTCATTCCCTTCGGTTCAAATACGCGTTCTGTGCATTGTAGTCCGCAAGCCGTGGCGGAAATATGAAACCGCGCCTTCTGTCACGAGCCACCGACAGTTTAGCTCTAAACGTCTAGACGTTTAGACGAATAGATGCTCAAATGTCTGGACTCGCTGTAAAAAATCCCTCTCCAGGAAACCGCCAGGAAACCCGATGAGTGCCGCCTCCCCTCCTTTAGCCGACTCCCCCACTTCTGCCAACCCTGCCCGCCGCGCGTGGATGGCCGTCATGGCCCGCTCCGCGCGCGCCGATCTCGAAGCCGCGCTGAGCCGCGCGATGGAAGGCCTGCCGCTTCCCGCATTCGACTGGCTGCGTCCGCCCGAGATCGGGCTGGCGATGGTGCGCGGGCGCATCGGCGGCACGGGCGACGCGTTCAATCTCGGCGAAGCGACGGTGACGCGTGCGACGCTGCGTCTGCGCGACGAATCGGCTGAAGGCACCACCGTTGGCGTCGCTTGTCATCTGGGCCGCGACCGCCGCCGCGCCGAACTGGCTGCTATCGCAGACGCGCTGCTGCAAACGCCGCAGCATCACGCACGGTTGCAGGCGCAACTGATTACGCCGCTTGCTTCGCAACTCGCGGCGAAACACGCGCAACGCCAACAGGACGCCGCATCGACGCGCGTCGAATTCTTCACGATGGTCCGAGGCGACTGATGAACACTTCCGCTCAATCCCCGCAGATCGCGCTGTCGACGCTGACGCCGGGCTTCGCCGATCCCGTGCACGACACGCAATCCGTGTTTCGCGCGCTGCTCGATGCACTGTCGCGTCCGGGCAAGACCGGCACGATCGACAACGTGCTGCCCGCCTCCCGCAGCGACGCGCGCAACACGCTGCCGCACGCGCGCGCCGATCTCGCCGCGTTCGCCGCGCTGCTCGCGCTGTGCGACTACTCGACGCCCGTCTGGCTCGCGCAGCCCGATGCCGTGCTCGGCTCCGCCTTGCGCTTTCACACGGGCGCGCCGCTCGTCGACGAACCGCAAGACGCCGCGTTCGCCTATGTGCATGACGCGAGCACGTTGCCGCCGCTGTCGTGCTTCGCGCTCGGCGATCCGGAAACGCCGGAGCAATCGGTGACGCTGATCGTGCGCGTCGATTCATTGACGCAAGGCTCGCCCGTCGTATTGCGCGGCCCCGGCATCGAACACACGCACACGATCGCACCCGCCGGCCTGCCGGAGCGCTTCTGGCGCGAGCGCGCAGAACTCGCGCCGCTCTTTCCGTGCGGCATCGACTGTTATCTCGTCTGCGGCGACACGCTGATCGGCCTGCCGCGCACAACCCACGTGGAGCTGAACTAATGTACGTTGCCGTCAAAGGTGGAGAGCGCGCGATCGAAGCATCGTGGCGTCTGCTCGACAAGGCGCGCCGCGGCGACACGCAGTTCGCTGAATTGAGCGTCGCGCAGATTCGCACGCAGTTGCGGCTCGCCGTCGCGCGCGTCATGACGGAAGGCTCCGTCTACGACGAAGAGCTTGCCGCGCTGGCCATCAAGCAGGCCGCGGGCGATCTCGTCGAGGCGATCTTCCTGTTGCGCGCGTATCGCACGACGTTGCCGCGCTTCGGCTACACGCACCCCGTCGATACGGAAGACATGCGGATCGAACGGCGCATCTCCGCGACTTTCAAGGATGTGCCCGGCGGACAGATGCTCGGCGCGACGTACGACTACACGCAACGTCTGCTCGATTTCACGCTGCTGGCCGAAGGCGATGACGAAAGTGCGGTGCACACGAAGCGCATCGAAACCGCCGCGCAGGAAGCGATGCCGCGCGTCGTCTCCCTGCTCGACAAGGAAGGTTTGATCGAACAGGAACGCGTATCGGAAGATGCGCCCGAACCCGGCGATCTGTCGCGCGAGCCGTTGTCGTTTCCGGCCAGCCGCGCGACGCGTCTGCAAAACCTCGCGCGCGGCGACGAAGGCTTTCTGCTCGCGATGGGCTACGCGACGCAACGCGGTTACGCGCACTCGCATCCGTTCGCGGGCGAAATCCGCTTTGGCACCGTCGCGGTCGAAATGGAACTCGATGAACTCGGCGTTGCCGTCGAGATCGGCGAGATCGACGTGACGGAATGTCAGATGATCAACCAGTTCGCGGGCA
This sequence comes from Paraburkholderia sp. SIMBA_054, assembly GCF_046534875.1. Taxonomy (NCBI): domain Bacteria; kingdom Pseudomonadati; phylum Pseudomonadota; class Betaproteobacteria; order Burkholderiales; family Burkholderiaceae; genus Paraburkholderia; species Paraburkholderia sp. SIMBA_054. The sequence continues at coordinate 8,372 of NZ_JAWRXV010000114.1, forward strand.
GCAGCGAAGTGCCGCCGACCTTCACGCAAGGCTACGGTCTCGCATTCGGTCATTCGGAGCGCAAGGCGATGGCGATGGCTTTGGTCGATCGCGCGCTGCGTGCCGAAGAACTGGGCGAAACGATCGGCTCGCCGACACAGGACGTCGAATTCATGCTGTCGCATAGCGACAATGTCGAGGCATCGGGCTTCGTGCAACATCTGAAGCTGCCGCATTACGTGGACTTCCAGTCCGAACTCGAACTCGTGCGACGGTTGCGCGCCAAGCATGCAGAACGCGACGACGGCACCAGCGAAGGCAACGACCAGCAGGAGCAAGCGGCATGAACGCGCCCGACACGACGATGCAAACAGCCGCGCACGACAGCGCCGCCGAAGGCTACAACTTCGCGTATCTCGACGAACAGACCAAGCGCATGATCCGTCGCGCGCTGTTGAAAGCCGTGGCCGTACCTGGCTATCAGGTGCCGTTCGCGTCGCGCGAAATGCCGTTGCCGTATGGCTGGGGCACGGGCGGCATTCAGGTGACGGCGTCGATCATCGGGCGCGACGATACGCTGAAGGTGATCGACCAGGGCTCCGACGAAACGACCAACGCAGTGAACATTCGCCGCTTCTTCGCACGCACTACGGGCGTCAACACCACCCGCAAGACCAGCGAAGCGACCATCGTGCAAACGCGTCACCGCATTCCCGAAACGCCGCTCACGGAGAAGCAGATTCTCGTCTATCAGGTGCCGATGCCCGAGCCGCTCTATCGGCTGGAGCCGCGCACGGCCGAATGCAAGAAGCTGCACGCACTCGCAGATTACGGGTTGATCAGCGTGAAGCTGTACGAGGACATCGTGCATCACGGCAGCATCGCGACGACGTACGACTACCCGGTGATCGTCAATGGACGCTATCTCGCGTCGCCGTCGCCGATCCCAAAGTACGACAATCCGAAGATGCACATGAACGCCGCACTGCAACTGTTCGGCGCAGGACGCGAACAGCGCATCCACGCAATTCCGCCGTACACGCCTGTAAAAAGCCTCGATTTCGACGACCATCCGTTCGAAGTGCAGCGCTGGGATCATGCGTGCGCGTTGTGCGGATCGACGGAAAGCTTTCTCGACGAAATGATCGTCGACGATGCGGGCAAGCGCATGTTCGTCTGCTCGGATAGCGACTATTGCCACGACCGGCGCGAGCAGCAAGGCGCAGAACAGAACGAAGGAGAAAGCGCATGACGCCGCTTCTGAGCGCACGCGCGCTCACCAAACAGTACGGCGGCCGCAACGGTTGCCGCAACGTCAGCTTCGATCTGTATCCGGGTGAAGTGCTTTGCATCGTCGGCGAATCGGGTTCGGGCAAAACGACGCTGCTTAACACGCTCGCGCTGCGTAATGCCGCCGATTCCGGCACGCTGCACTATGCAAGCGCGCACGGTGAGTCGCTCGATTTGCTCGCGTTGTCTGAGCCGCGCAAGCGTCTTTTGATGCGCACCGAGTGGGGCTTCGTGCAGCAGAATCCGCGTGACGGGCTGCGCAACGCCGTGTCGGCGGGCGCGAATATCGGCGAGCCGTTGATGGCCGTCGGCGCGCGCCACTACGGCAAGATTCGCGACACGGCAACGCAATGGATGGCGCGCGTCGAACTCGATGCATCGCGTATCGACGAATTGCCTTCCGCGTTTTCAGGCGGCATGCAGCAACGCCTGCAGATCGCGCGCAATCTCGTGACGGGTCCGCGCCTCGTGTTCATGGACGAACCCACGGCGGGTCTCGATGTATCCGTGCAGGCGCGTGTGCTCGATCTGTTGCGCACGTTGACGTCGACGCTGCATCTGTCCGTGCTGATCGTCACGCACGATATCGGCGTCGCGCGTCTGCTCGCGCACCGGCTGATGGTGATGCAAGGCGGCGAAGTGGTCGAAGCGGGTCTCACCGATCAGGTGCTCGACGATCCGCAGCATCCGTACACGCAGACGCTGGTTTCCTCCGTTCTTCCCGTTTGAGGTCTCACGCGATGACAACGTCAATCGAAACATCGTTCATCGACAACGACGCGCTGATGCTGCGCGCGGTCGGTATCGGCAAGACCTTCACGCTGCACGGCCAGGGCGGCGTGCAGATCGACGCGCTCGCGGGCGTATCGCTCGACGTCGAACGCGGCGAGTGCGTCGTGCTGGTCGGTCCGTCGGGCGCGGGCAAGAGCACGTTCTTGCGCTGCCTGTACGGCAACTATCTGGCGAGCACGGGCACGATCGCGCTTCGCGACGAAGCACAGCAAGCCAAACATCTGCCGATTACGGGCGCCGAACCGCGCGACGTGCTGCATTTGCGGCGCGGCGTGGTCGGCTACGTGAGCCAGTTTCTGCGCGTGATTCCGCGCGTGAGCACGCTCGATCTCGTCGCCGAGCCGCTCGTCTCGCGCGGCGTCGACGCGGACGAAGCGCATGCGCGCGCCGCCGCGTTGCTCGCGCGGCTCAACGTGCCCGAGCGCTTGTGGCCGCTCGCGCCCGCGACGTTTTCGGGCGGCGAGCAGCAGCGCGTGAACATCGCGCGCGGTTTGATCGCCGGGCATCCCGTGTTGCTGCTGGATGAGCCGACCGCCTCGCTCGATGCAGAGAACCGCGATATCGTCGCTGATCTGATCGTCGAAGCGCGCGAGCGCGGCGCGGCGATCGTCGGCATCTTCCACGATGAAGACACGCGCGCGAAAGTCGCCACACGCAGGCTGGAATTGACGCCACCGCTGCGTCACGCAACGGCATTACACTGATATCGATCCGATACGGAGCATCGACATGCTGATCAAGAACGCCCGCGTCGTCACGCGGGACGAAGTATTCACAGGCGTCGTGCGCGTCGAGGACGGCGTGATTCGCGACGTCGCGCGCGGCACGACGTCGGCGGCGGGCGCGCAGGACTGGGAAGGCGACTATCTGCTGCCGGGCCTCATCGAGCTGCACACGGACAATCTGGAGAAGCATCTGTTGCCACGGCCGGGCGTCGAATGGAATACGGATGCCGCATTCGTGATTCACGATGCGCAGGTTGCCGCAGCCGGGATCACGACCGTGTTCGACGCGCTCGCGATCGGCTCGCGCTCGAACGTCGGCTTGCGCCGCGCCGACACGCAAACGCGCTGCGCCGAAGCGCTGCAGCGCTTCTCCGAGCGCAAGCTGCTGCGCGCCGAGCACTTCCTGCATCTGCGCTGCGAAATCGCAACAGCCGATGTGGTCGAACTCTTCGATACGCTGAAGGACCATCCGCTGCTGCGTCTCGCGTCGGTGATGGATCACACGCCGGGCCAGCGCCAGTGGCACGACCGCGAGCAATGGCGCCGCTTCCAGGAGCGCCACGGCAAGATGACGGACGAGCACATGGCCGCGACGCTCGTCGAGCTCGAAGACGAACAGCAGCGTTTCGCGGACGAGCACCGCCGCCAGATCGTCGAGCGCTGCAAGGCGCTGGGCGTCCCCGTCGCGAGCCACGACGACACGCTCGTCGAGCACGTGCAGCAGGCCGCCGAAGAAGGCATCGTGCTCGCCGAATTCCCGACCACGCGCATCGCCGCCGAAGCCGCGCACCGCCACGGCATCGCAACGATCATGGGGGCGCCGAACATCGTGCGTGGCGGCTCGCACTCGGGCAACGTGTCGGCGCTGGAACTGGCCAAGGCGAATCTGCTCGACATCCTGTCGTCCGATTACGTGCCGTCCAGCCTGCTGACGGCCGCGTTCGAACTCGTCGAGAAAGCCGGCTGGAGCTTGCCTCGCGCGATGGCCACCGTGTCGGCGGAACCGGCGCGCACGGCGGGACTGCACGACCGCGGCGCGATCGAGACCGGGCTGCGCGCCGACTTCGTGCGCGTCACGATGCTCGACGCATTGCCGGTGCCGCGCGCGACATATCGCGGCGGCGAGCGGATCGTTTGACCGCGAATTGTGTCCGCCGCTGATCTAAGCTCTTGAACCAAAAGCGTTTGTCGCACTGCCGCATAAGCGGCAAACGCCTGTTTCTCCACCCCGCTTGCCTTCGTTTTGCTTTCACCGCCCCCTTCCTGCCCCATATCATAAAAATGCCACTTAGAGGCAATACTCCTGTGCCATCCGGTGTTTCACTAGCACCGCAAATATTTTGATTTGTTAAGCTTGGCGCGCGTTGCTGGCTGCCGAGCCAGCGGCCAATATAGACAAGCCCGGCACAACGGCCGGGCAACGTCGCGCAGCGGCACAACCGCATGCGGGACACTTTGAACCACTCCCGGGAGTACATCAGTGAAGAAACTGCTTGCGGCTTTGACGGTTGCCCTGCTCGCCACCGTATCGATCGGCGCACACGCCAAAGACTGGACCACCATCCGCTTCGGCGTCGACGCCAGCTATCCGCCGTTCGAATCGAAGGGTTCCGACGGCAAGCTGGTCGGCTTCGATATCGACCTTGGCAATGAAATCTGCACGCGCCTGAAGGCAAAGTGCGTGTGGGTCGAAAACGACTTCGACGGCATGATCCCCGCACTGAAGGCGAAGAAGTTCGACGGCGTGCTGTCGTCGATGTCGATGACGCCGCAACGCGCTGAACAGATCGCTTTCTCGTCGAAGCTGTTCAACACGCCGACGCGCCTCGTCGCCAAGAAGGGCTCGAACATCCTGCCGACGGCGGAATCGCTGTCGGGCAAGACGGTCGGCGTCGAACAGGGCACGATCCAGGAAACGTACGCGAAGACCTACTGGGAACCGAAGGGCGCGAAGGTCGTGCCGTACCAGAACCAGGACCAGGTCTATGCCGACCTGATCTCGGGCCGTCTGGACGCAGCGCTGCAAGACGCTGTGCAGGCTGAAATCGGCTTCCTGAAGACGCCGCGCGGCGCGGGCTTCCAGTTCGTCGGCAAGGATCTCGAAGACAAGAAGATCCTCGGCGAAGGCGCTGGCATCGGCATGCGCAAGGAAGACACCGACCTGAAGGCGGCCGTCGACAAGGCGATCGCCGAGATCATCAAGGACGGCACGTACAAGAAGATCGAGAAGAAGTACTTCACCTTCGACGTGTACGGCGGCTGATCGACACGGCAGTGCGTAGCGCGGTTCACCCGCGCGACGCGCCGGTATGCAGACGGGCTCCATTCGGAGCCCGTTTTGTTTTGACGCCGATGCGGGCGAGTCCATGCGGCGGCACAGCGTCGCCCGCGCTGCGCAAATGGGCTAAGATCGAACGATTCACGGCGCAGCCGTTGTGCGCGCCACCGTTTTCAGCAGTCAACCCGAAGTCACATCTCTGCAACTATAGGGCGCCCGCGCGTCGCCGGCGGCGCCACACCAATCATGCAAACCCTCAATCATCCGCTGATTTCCCCGACCCTCGGCACCGCTCGCAGCCTGACGAGCTTCCACTACGGTCCGAGCGGCGGACAGAAGGTCTACATCCAGTCATCGCTGCACGCTGACGAACTGCCCGGCATGCTGGTGTCGTGGGCGTTGCGCCGCAAGCTCGAAGCGCTCGAAGCCGCTGGCAAGCTGCGTGGCGAAGTCGTGATCGTGCCTGTCGCGAATCCGATCGGCCTGAACCAGCATGTGCTCGGCCTGCTCGCCGGCCGCTTCGAAACCAACACCGCGCAGAATTTCAACCGCAATTTCTATAACCTGTTCGACCTGATCGAGCCGGTGATCGAAGGCCGTCTGACGACGGACGCCGACCAGAACCGCACGATCATCCGCCAGGCCATGCGCGAAGCGCTCGACGCGCAAACGCCGCGCACCGAAGTCGAATCGCAGCGCCTCGGGTTGCAACTGCTGTCGTACGACGCGGACGTCGTGCTCGATCTACATTGCGACTGGGAAGCGGCGCTGCATCTGTATACGAACCCGGACCTGTGGCCCGACGTCGAGCCGCTTGCGCGCTACCTGGATTCGAAGGCTTCGCTGCTCGCGGTGGATTCCGTCGGCAATCCGTTCGACGAGATTCACAGCTTCTGCTGGTCGGAATTGCGCACGCGCGTCGGCGACCGTTTTCCGATTCCGAATGGCTCGATCTCGGTGACGGTCGAACTGCGCAGCCAGCGCGACGTGTCGTATGAATTCGCCGAGCACGACGCGCAAGGCATCGTCGAATATCTGACGCATCGCGGCATGATTGCCGGCGAAGCCGCGCCGATGCCGCCGCTCGAATTCGCCGCGACGCCGCTCGCCGGCACCGAGCCGATCGTGACTCCCGTGAGCGGCGTCGTCGTGTATCGCCAGGAAGTGGGCAAGTGGATCGACGCCGGCGAGCCCATCGCCGATATCATCGATCCGCTGACCGATCAGGTCATTACGTTGAAGTCGACGGTGGCGGGTGTGATGTATGCGCGCCATCTGTCGCGCTTCGCGCAGGCGGGCATGGAGATCGTGCGGATTGCGGGCGCGAAGGCCTTCCGGAAAGGGCAGTTGCTGTCGGCCTGACGCCGATTGCGGCTCGCACGCCGCCTCGCATTGAATGAAATCGCCCGCTTTATGCGGGCGATTTTTTTGGCCCCAGCCCGATGCATATCGGCGTTTGTTTCGTGACGGACGGCGTTGTTGCATAAATCGGTGTACCGCGCGCCGATCTGACGTTTACGCGCAACGGTAGTGACGGCACCCCTGTT
>NZ_JAWRXV010000717.1:0-274 GCF_046534875.1 Paraburkholderia sp. SIMBA_054
ATTCAGAGAGCATGTATAGACCTTGAGTGTTTGGGTTCTTTGGCGATAAGTTTACTATAATCGGCCTTACTGAAGCACTGGTTGAAGGAGCAATATTCACTGGTGAATTTGAAATAATTACGTTGTTTACAGAATCTGCTCTTGTTGTTGTAGCATAAATTAAACCTCGGCTATCTGGTTCATCTGCATAGATTTCGTCAGGAATTCCAATGTAATTCAGAACACAGCCTATACCAGTTGCAGAGGGACTTTCAATGACGATAATCAATCTATT
>NZ_JAWRXV010000718.1:0-274 GCF_046534875.1 Paraburkholderia sp. SIMBA_054
GATCAATTTAGGGTGATCCACCTCGGAGTGAAGCATGGACCTGACCGGAGAAGAGCGGATTGCGGCACCACGCCAAGCAGTCTGGGATGCGTTGAACGACATTGAGACGCTGAAATCCTGCATTCCCGGTTGCGAAGATATAGAGCGCATTTCGGAAACAGAGATACGTGCCGCCCTCAAAGTGAGTTTCGGAATCCTGAAAGTCCGCTTTCACGGCATTCTGGAATTGTCGAATATGAAACCGCCTGTCTCCTATACGATCTCCGGCCATGGG
>NZ_JAWRXV010000719.1:0-274 GCF_046534875.1 Paraburkholderia sp. SIMBA_054
TCACCAAAGCGCAAACGCACCACACCAGTGCAACGCTTCACTAAAAGTTCACTTAATTCTCCGCAGCGCAGGTCGATAAGCCGAAGGTCCATCGCTACGTCAACCTGCCATGCAACTTCGCTCGCCCTCCGGAATCGCTGTGCCGCGCATCGAGGACCTGATTGCCCGGCGTGATCTGTCCGCCGTATTCCAGCCGATCATCGACTTCGAGGACGGCGCGATTCTCGGCTACGAAGGCCTGATTCGCGGGCCGGCCGGCACATCGCTCGAGACG
>NZ_JAWRXV010000720.1:0-274 GCF_046534875.1 Paraburkholderia sp. SIMBA_054
CTGCCGGGACATGCGTATATCGCACCCGGCCACGCTCACCTGCTGCTTGCCCGCAGCGGCGCGAACTACATCGCGCATCTGTCGGATGATCCGCCAGTGAACCGGCATCGTCCTTCGGTGGATGTGCTGTTTCGTTCGGCCGCGCAGCATGCGGGCAAGAATGCGGTCGGAGTCATCCTGACCGGGATGGGGCGTGACGGCGCTGCGGGTTTGCTGGAGATGAAAAAGGCAGGGGCATACACCCTTGCGCAGGACGAGGCGAGCTGCATCGTGT
>NZ_JAWRXV010000721.1:0-274 GCF_046534875.1 Paraburkholderia sp. SIMBA_054
TGTCAATTACATAGTATTCTGTACGGTTCAAGAAAGTTGCTTTGACTAGGTACCATTCATTGATTAGCTTAGTAACGTGATTTGTTTTAATTTCATCACCATATCTTGCTTTAAGAGGTATGCTAAAAGTTAAGTCGTTAATGGCAGCATGATTTAAGTTTACCGAAGCATTAGAGAAATCCACTATATTAGCTATTTTCTTTTTATTCGTTTTACACAATTCCAGCTTAAGCTTACCTGGTTTAAAAGTAAATTCTCCTAAATTCAAATGAAG
>NZ_JAWRXV010000722.1:0-274 GCF_046534875.1 Paraburkholderia sp. SIMBA_054
TCATCGCATCGGAGACCTCGCCGCGCATGATCTGGCGCATCAGCCCGACCATCTCGTCATGGAAGATCTCGCGATGTTCGATGGTGCGCTGCAGGGCTTCTTGCGGGGTGATCGGCATCGGGTTGTCCAACGGCGGTTCCAACGTATGGCGGGGGAGTAACGGATCCGCGCCTCAGCGCGACAGGAAGTTCTTCAGCAGGGCGTGGCCATGCTCGGTGAGGATGGATTCGGGATGGAACTGCACGCCCTCCACCGGGTACTGGCGGTGGCGCAG
>NZ_JAWRXV010000115.1:0-14369 GCF_046534875.1 Paraburkholderia sp. SIMBA_054
ACAGGACCGTGAAACGACTCCACGCCGATGATAGTGCGGATTGCCCGTGTGAAAGTAGGTAATCGTCAGGCTCCTTATGCAAACCAAGACCCCGCCCTCAAAAGCGGGGTCTTGGCGTTTGTAGCGCACGTTTTAACATCGTGCCACGACAGCGTGGCCGGGCCGCAAGGGCCGGCTTCGCGATATCCCCTCAGTTCCCTCTACCAAACCAGAATTCGTCGATGCCGACGAACGATGGTGACGTCTTCGTTCACTTCGAGTTCATCATCAGATCCTCTTCAACGAAGCGCAGAATCGTCTCTGTCAGCGCCTCACGCGGATAGGCATTTTGCGTGACGAACAACGAGCCGATGGTGGGATGCGTCCGGGCAATGGGCACGGCGAGCGCCCAGTGATCGGCGTTCACATATCCAAGAAGAGTACTTCCGGGTATTACCTGATCGTAGAAGATGACCTGACTATCGTTGCGTGAATCGACACGCGCGAGCTTGTCATAGCTCGATTTCAGAATCGATGAGATGCGTTCCGGCTGCGGAAACGTCACGAGCGAGTAGTAGCGCAGCTCGCCCGGAAGCGGATGCTGCGCGAGCCACGCCTTGCGCGTGGCGGGTCGCAGACTCTGCACCGCGCCCCCGTCGCCCGCTGTGCACGTCGCCCCTGGGAAGTGCCTCATCAGGTCGGCCTGATACTGCTCCGCGTCGTTAGCGAGCGGCGACCCGCCTATCGCGCCCGCTGCGCTGACTACGGCCGCCACGCGGCCGCGGATCTCCGGATAGGCCACCACCGCTTCGAGAATGTCGGGCGCGCCCTTCGAATAGCCGATCAGCACGACGCGTGGCGCGCCTTCAGGAGGCGGCATGGCCATGATAGCGTCGCGGATCTGCCGTGCGTTATTCGCCGAACCCGACAGCGCATCGACATCGATCAGCATTCCGTCATAGCCGGACTGGCGCAGATTCGCGACCACCGTGCCTTGCGTATTTAGCCAGGGTCTGAAGCAGTCGTACCCGATCCCTGATACGACAGCAGCGAGGAGGTGCCGTTGCGTTGGCTTCAGATCGACCGGCTTGCCGGTACCGGGCGGCTCAGCACCTACGCGCGTCAGAGCGTCGTCACAAGGCCGGTAGTCGGGTAGTGCGGTGCCGTGCGCTTCAAGGACGGCGCAATAGATCTCGCGGAAGTGCCCACGCATGTCCCGCACGCCGGCCTGCGATGCCGGAACCAGTACAAGCGGAGGTGTATCGGCCGAGTACGGGAGGAGCGGCTTCGTCGCGCATGCACCGAGCAGGAGAGCGGCGCACGCAACCATCATTGCCGCTGCCGGGCGAGCGAAGGTCAGGTCATTTGGATGCATCGCCCGTTTCCCTGCGCTGGATCGCCTCGCGCTGCTCAAGGTACGGCACCCAGTCGATAAGCTGCACATCCGAGAAGCTGAGCGGCCGCGTCGCAAAGAACATCACTGCACGCAAACCATCCGTATAGTAGCTTGCGTTGTCGAGCGTGGTCCGCGGTTGCGTCTTCGTTGCCTCGCCGACACCGTACACGAAACCAAGCTTGTCGAGACCGCCCGAGTACATCAGGTCCTGGATCAGGAAGTTCCGCGCTTCGTCGACGTTGCCGTGCAGGATGAGGTGTGTCTCGCCGCGCGGCGCAAAGCGTCCACCAACGGGGCGGCCGACTTGCGCGACATAGACCGGTTGTCCCTGAAAGCGGATCGGCGTAAGCCATACGCGTATCCATGTGGCGGGCGCGCCTCCCTGCGCCTGCTTGCGCCCGACGGCGTCAGCTTCCCGCCCGAAGACTCTCTCCACGGCGTCGGACCCGCGCAAGTCGCGTCGATAGTTGCGTCGAACCATCGCCGCCCCGATGTCGGTAAGCTGGCCGACCAGGACCGCGTTCAGCGGATCGGCGTTGACGGTGCCATCCGCGTTGGTGGCGCAGCATGGCAGGCGTTCCAGTGCGGCGCGCAGCGACGCGAGATCCGGGCAGTCGGTGATCGCAGTCTCGGGATACGCGAAGGAAAGCTGATCGTATTGTGGGACTGACGTGCCGCCTGGCACGGGCGCAAAGAGCGTGAACGGGATCAGCGTTTGACTACCGAACAGATCGATATTGACGAGCTTGGTCCGGCGATCTGGGTTCGTGAACAGAATGCCGCTGCGCGTCTCTCCCGGCGGTATTGGGTTTTTGAAGCCGAGGCTGCTGAAGTAGTCGTCGATCCGCGTATTCGTTGCGCCGCCGAGCAGCGTATGAAACGGCCACGCGACTTCATGCGGCGAGAAGTAGTCCGGATCCGTACCCGAGCGCAGCAGCCATAGCGCCTGCGACGTCCCATTCTGCACTTCGACCCAAACAGACTGCACATGCGTTTTTTCGATATCGACACCGAACATGCGCACGCTGTCTTCACTGCCCAGCACGGTCGCGCTCACGCGCACATTGTGATGGGTGGCGCTCACGGCGCGCGTGCGCAATGGTCCCTCGTCAACATGCTGCGGGGCCTGCCATGTCGAACAGCCCGCGATTGCAAGCCCGAGGCTCGCCGTGAACACCACGCGCTTCAACGCACGACGTAAGGGGCGCACGACGCTCATCGTTTCCCTCCGGACGATGTCTCCCTGAACGCGTCATCGGTGACCCAGGGGAATAGCTCGATCTCCGCAAGCGATCTCGGCGCATGGTCGAATACGAGCACCTCGCGATACCCGTCCGTGTAGTACGGATCGGTTGTCAGGTTTTCGCGCGGCGCGCTCTCCGGCGCAGCACCCACGCCCGAGACGAGACCGAGCTTCACGAGGCTCTGCGAATAGGCCATGTCTTCCGTCAGGGCGGTGCGCGCCTCGTCCACGTCAGGGTCGATCTTGTGGGTCGTGAGCGTCGGCGAATGAACGGTGAGGCGCACCCCAATGTCGCGGCTGATCTGGCCCACCCACACGGGTTTGCCGTGGTAGCGCATCGCGGCGAGCCAGAGCCGCAAATGGTTGCGCTGGTGGATGGTGTCACGTGCTTTTTGCAGCGCGAGATCCTGTGCGCGGCCGAACAGATAGAGATCGCTCACGGGCGCATTGACATAGGGTTCGCCGGAGAGCGCGGACGTCACCATCTTCCAGATCGCCCCCGACCACTTCTGCTCGGTCGGACTCCAGCCGCGCCGCACCAGCGCGGGAAAGGCGTCGTCGAGACCGCCCACGATTACCAGGTTGATGGGATCGCCATTCTTCGAGCCGTCCTTGTTGGTGACGCAGCATGGCAAGGCTTCGAGCGCAGAGCGGAAGGCGTCGTCATCCGTATAGTCCACAACAGAAACGTCCGGGTCAGCCGCTCGCTTGAAAACGTTGCTTGTCTTGTAGTCGGCCTGAAACCCGGGCACGACGGTGAGGATCGAGAACGTCTGCGCCCGCCCGCTCGCGACGAGGTCCACCTCGACCAGCTTTGCGCCCTCGCTGAGGTTGGTCAGCACGAAGCCGGAGGCCGTCTGCCCTGGCAGAACCGGGTTGCGGAAAGCGAGTGCGGTAAAGCGCTGGTCGAGTGCGCTGCGCTGTTGCTGCGTCGCGTCACTGTTGAACGCCTCTGCTGCTTCTGAAGGCGGAAAGAAGTTTGGATCGAGCCCTGGACTCATCAGGAAATAGCTGCGACGGTCGTTATTCTCGACTTCAATCCAGACGGGCTGAATTTTCCTTTTGGCGAGTTCAGCGTCGTACAGAGCCCTGCTTTCATCTGATGAAAGTACCGCTGTCGACACTCGCAGGTCGCCGTCTGCGCGTGAGACAGCGCGGTTTTGGTAATTGGGTTCAGCGGTCGTGGAAGGGGTTTCGGCGCAGCCAGGTATCAGGCAGGCCGCGAAAACCATCGTCAGCACTTGCAGCACGATGCGCTTCATTGGAGCACCTCACCACTGCGCGTCAGCGTAGATTTGAATTACCGTCCTTGGAGGTTTCGGATCTGCCTTCCGAAACGCAAGAAAATTATAGTGCGATGTATGGACTGCCAGCCACGTAAGTGACAGGACTGCAACTTCGCCGCAAAGGAACACTCGGTGATCCAGTCCCTCACCGGCGGCGGTCACCATCATATTGAACAGTCTGCGGCTATGATGCGTGCTTATTCCCCATCCCCGCTAACCGGCCATGTCGTCAACCCACGAAACTCGCCACGAAAGTCGCCTCGATGCAGGATTGCATGACTTGCGTGTCACGCGTTATGGGTTTCTGCTGCTGGACAACTTCTCATTGATCGCATTGGGCACCGCCGTGGATCCGCTGCGAATCGCGAACATGCTCATCGAACGGAAGGTCTACGAGTACCAGCTGATCGGCGCGAGCAACGAATACGTGTGTTCTAGCGACGGGATTCGCGTGATGCCCGACACGTCGATGGCGGAAGCCGGCAAGTTCGACGCCGTCTTCGTTGTCGGGCCCAATCCGATTCCGCGCAAGGGGATCGGCGCCGTGCTGGACTGGCTGCGCTTACATGAGCGCAGTGGGACCGCGCTGGGCGGCCTCGACACGGGCAGCTATTTTCTGGCACGAGCAGGTCTACTCAATGGATATCGATGCACGATTCACTGGGAAGACCAGGACGTGCTACTCGAGCAGTTCCCAAAACTCACGGTGTCGAACCGCCTGTATGAGGTAGACCGCGACCGCTATACGTGCAGCGGCGGCGTTGCGCCGCTCGATCTGATGATTCATCTGCTCGGCATGCCGCCCGGGAGCCATTCGCTCGCCGCGCGCGTGCTCGAACTGCTTATCGCCGAGCGGCGCAGTCATGAACAACGTCAGGTCACATCGCTGAGGCAGTACATCGGTGCCGAGCACGCGAAACTGGACGAAGCGCTGCAGGTCATGGAGAGCAATGTCGAGGAAACCCTTTCGGTGGCCGAGATTGCGGCGTTTCTGGAAGTCTCGCAGCGACAACTCGAACGCTGGTTTCAGGAGCGGCTAGGCAAGACGCCCGCGCAGGCATACCTGGAAATCCGCTTGTTGCGCGCGAGGCAGTTGCTCTACCGAACGGCAAAGTCCCTCGAAGAAGTGTGCGCACGCACGGGTTTCACGTCGCTGACGCATTTTGCGACCCGCTACAAGGCGCAGTTTCACATCTCGCCGATGGCAGACCGCAGGCGTTATCAAAAGGCGCTATAAGCCTCGAAATCCACCAGCGACGCGCGCTCCGCGCCCCGTTGTGGTTAACCCTCAATGTCGAAATAAGAGAGTCTGACGTCGTATCGGGAAATATTCTGAATTGCCACACTCCTAACATTCGCTCACTTCCACTGCATTTTTCACCGAGGAGTCGAGCGCATGAAACTGGAGAACCTGATCCGGATCGAGAACGGCGAGAAAGTGAAGCACACTTTCTCCGATGCCGAATATGAAGGCCGTCAAGGCAAGCTGCGTGAACTGATGGCGCGCGAGAACATCGACGCCGTGTTGTTCACCTCGTATCAAAACATCAACTATTACGCGGATTTTCTTTACTGCTCGTTTGGCCGCAAGTACGGGCTGGTCGTGACGGACAGGAAGGTCGTCTCGATCTCGGCGAATATCGACGGCGGACAGCCGTGGCGTCGTACCGTCGGCGATTACAACGTGGTCTATACCGACTGGCAGCGCGACAACTTCTTTCGTGCCGTGCAGGGCGAGATCGAGAACAAAGGCCGCGTGGGCGTCGAGTTTGATCAACTCCCCGTTGAAGTACTCGGCAAACTGAAGGCCGCGCTGCCGTCCGTCGAGTTCGTCGATATCAGCGCGCAGACCATGCGGATGCGCATGATCAAGTCGGCGGAAGAAATCGAAGTGATCAAGCACGGCGCGAATGTGTGCGACGTGGGTGGCGCGGCACTCGCGGCAGCCGTGCATGAAGGCGTGCCCGAGCACGAAGTGGCGCTGGCGTCGACGCAGGCAATGGTGCGCGAAATCGCGCGCCGCTTTCCCGATTCGGAATTGATGGATACGTGGACGTGGTTTCAGTCCGGCATCAATACCGATGGCGCACACAACCCGGTGACGACGCGCAAGGTGCAGAAGGGCGACATCCTGAGCCTGAACTGCTTTTCGATGATCGCCGGTTACTACACGGCACTCGAACGCACGATGTTCTTCGATCATTGCCCGGACGAGCATCTGCGGCTCTGGAAGGTCAATGTCGAGGTGCATGAAGCCGGGCTCAAACTCATCAAGCCGGGCGCGCGCTGCTGCGATATCGCGAATGAACTCAACAAGATCTACGCCGAATACGGGCTGCTCAAGTACCGCACGTTCGGCTACGGCCATTCATTCGGCGTGTTGTCCCACTACTACGGACGCGAAGCCGGCCTCGAATTGCGCGAAGACATCGATACGGTGCTGGAGCCGAACATGGTTGTCTCAATGGAGCCGATGATCATGCTGCCGGAAGGCCTGCCGGGCGCGGGCGGCTACCGCGAGCACGACATTCTCGTGATCGGCGAGAAAGGCGCGACCAACATCACCGGTTTTCCGTATGGGCCGGACCACAACATCATCGGGGCTTAAGGGCCGACAGCACGAAGGCCTGCGGCATACGCCGCAGGCGATCAAACATGGCAGGAGGCTTCACCGATGTTTTCAAAAGAACAGACGATCGCAGGCTTCGATCCCGAACTGTCGAATGCGATGCTGCTCGAGCGGCAACGGCAGGAAGATCATATCGAGCTGATCGCATCGGAAAACTACACGAGCCCGCGCGTGCTCGAAGCACAGGGTTCGGTGCTGACCAACAAGTACGCGGAAGGCTATCCCGGCAAGCGTTATTACGGCGGGTGCGAGCATGTGGATGTGGTCGAGTCGCTCGCGATCGAACGGGCTCGACAGCTTTTCGGTGCAGCGTATGCGAACGTTCAGCCGCATAGCGGCTCGCAGGCCAACGCAGCCGTGTATCTGGCCTTGCTCGCACCGGGCGACATCATTCTCGGCATGAGCCTCGCGCACGGCGGTCATCTGACGCACGGTGCGAAAGTGTCGTTTTCGGGCAAGGTGTTCAATGCGGTGCAATACGGCGTCGATGCATCAACCGGGTTGATCGATTACGACGAAGTCGAACGGCTCGCGCTCGAACATCGGCCGAAGATGATCGTTGCGGGTTTTTCGGCGTACTCGCGTGTGCTCGACTTTGCACGCTTTCGTGAGATTGCCGATCGTATCGGTGCGTATCTTTTCGTCGATATGGCGCACGTAGCGGGCCTTGTTGCCGCCGGCCTTTATCCGAATCCCATTCCGTTCGCGGATGTCGTGACGACGACCACGCACAAGACGTTGCGCGGTCCGCGTGGCGGCCTGATTCTCGCGCGCGCAAATGAAGCGATCGAAAAGAAGCTCAACTCAATGGTCTTTCCGGGCACGCAAGGCGGCCCGCTGATGCACGTGATCGCGGCGAAAGCGGTCGCTTTCCGGGAAGCACTCGGAGCGGAGTTCATTGCCTATCAGAAGCAGACATTGGCCAATGCGCGCGCGATGGTGGCCGTTTTCATCGAACGTGGCTATAAGATCGTATCGGGCGGCACCGACGATCATCTGTTCCTGGTGGACCTGATCGACAAAGGCATCACGGGCAAGGACGCGGACGCCGCGCTCGGCCGCGCGCATATCACCGTGAACAAGAACGCGGTGCCGAACGATCCACAATCGCCATTCGTGACGAGCGGCATCCGTATCGGCACGCCTGCACTAACCACGCGTGGTTTCGATCAGAACGATGCGAAGCTCACGGCATCACTCGTATGCGATGTGCTCGATCATCTGGGTGACGCGCAGACGGAAGCCCGCGCACGCGAGCAGGTTGCGCAGCTTTGCGCGCGATTGCCGGTATATGACCGTTGATGATTTGACTGCGACGCCGACACATCGACATATCGCGATGAATAGAACCTGCTAACGAGGGGCACTCGAATCGCTGCTGAAAATGGGCGGCTTTCACAGTCACGGCGTGGTGTGGGTCTCGCTTGCGATCATTCTGGCCGCGGAGATCGTGCTCGCGATCTTCGGTCACGCCACGATCATTGCGGCGGAAAAATGGATCGCGGTAGTGCTCGCGGTCCTGTTTGCGGGACTCGCCTCATTCGTGTTGCCGCATACTAGCGTCGCAATCGCGTCGCAGGTCAATCATGGTGGCGGCTCGTTCAGCACGTGGTTGATCGCAATGGGGATCGTGTTTTCTTACCCGATCGGCTGGGCCAATTTCGCATCGGACTACAGCCGCTATTTTCCGGCGGAAACGAGCGCGAAGAAGATCGTGCTCGCGGCGGGCGGCGGCCAGTTCGTCGCGCTGGTGTTCTGACGGGCGGTATCGCGTACTTCCTGCTCGCGCGCCGACATCCGCTCTTTCACACCTCGTCGTCTGGGGACCGCCTGCAAGGCGACGTGCATTCCAGCTCGATCTGATAGTTATCGGCCAAGGTTGCCCGCTGCATTCGCCGACGTTGCAAAACGTCAGCGGATACAGCGGGTTTTTTGCATTCTGATGACGGCTGGATCAGGTATACCCTCGATGTCGAAAACAGAAAGTACTGCGTCGATACCGGAAATGTTCGTTGATATTGGACTCCTACCATGCACTCAAGCAGGCTCGTTCGATTGAGGTTCGATTGAAAGAGCCGAAGCACTGCGTGAGCGCAAGTTGCCGCCCGCGCACCGTCATCGCATCATCAGATCTGGAGAGAGTCAATGAACACGAGAAGATCCTTGTCGGGCGATCCCGCGAACAGCGTCATCGCGCCCTCAGGAGCAGGTGACAGTTCCATGAACGAATCGGTCGACCCCAAACTGCTCAGGCGCGCGGCATGCGCGAGCTTTATCGGCAACTTCGTCGAATGGTTCGATTACGCGTCGTACGGCTATCTCGCGACGATCATTGCCGTCGTGTTCTTCCCGAAGACGGACGGCAGCACGGGACTGCTGGCGGCATACGGCGTGTTCGCCATTTCGTTCATCGTGCGGCCGATTGGGGGCATTGTCTGGGGCCACTTCGGCGACAAGATCGGCCGGCGGACATCGTTGTCGCTGTCCATTCTGATCATGTCGTGCTCGACTTTCCTCATTGCGCTATTGCCGACCTACGCACAGGTCGGGATGCTCGCGCCCGTCCTGCTTCTGCTGGTACGCGTAATTCAGGGCTTTTCGGCCTCGGGCGAATACGCGGGCGCTTCGGCGTTCCTCGCCGAATACGCGCCGGCTAACCGGCGTGGCGTCTATACGAGCATCGTACCGGCGAGCACGGCGGCAGGTCTGCTGTTCGGCTCGATTCTCATCGCTGTATTGCATGCCGTGCTGAGCAGCGAGCAGCTGCATTCGTTCGGATGGCGTTTGCCGTTTCTGCTGGCGGCACCGTTTGGTCTGATCGGCCGGTACATCCGCGTGAAACTGGAGGACACGCCGCGTTTCAAGGCGCTTGAGCAAGACCATCACGTTGCGCGCGCGCCGATTGCCGAACTGCTGGGCAAGCATCGGATGAAGATGCTGATCGCGTTCGGCGTGACGTGCCTGAATGCCGTCGCTTTCTATCTGGTGTTGAGCTATATGCCGACTTATCTGTCGACGGAATTGGGCATGGACGAGACGGCATCGTTCATCGCCGCGACGATCTCGCTGACGGCTTACATCGGCCTGGTGTTCGTGATGGGGGCACTGTCGGACCGCATAGGACGCAAGTCGATGCTGATCGGTGCGTCGATCCTGTTCGCGGTGTTGACCGTGCCGCTCTTCAAGGGGCTGGCAGGCGCGAGCTTCATGATGATCGTCGCGATCCAGATCGCCTTCGGCGCATTGCTGACGATGAACGATGGCACGCTGCCGTGCTTCCTGTCGGAGATCTTTCCGACACGGGTGCGCTATAGCGGCTTCGCTTTCTGCTTCAACGCAGCGAATGCGCTATTCGGCGGCACGGCCCCGCTTGTCGCGACATGGCTGATCGGCGCGACGGGCAACAAGCTTGCGCCAGCGTGGTATCTGGTCGGCGCGGCAGGTATCGCGTTGATCGCGATGATCTTCAGCCGCGAGACTTCGCGAGCACCGTTAGCCGATGAGTGAACCGGCCATGGGCGAGACAGCCGGTTCATTCGAGGTCGAGGCGCGGACAAAGGCGTCCCGAACCGATCTTGAATTCCGTGACAGAAGGCCGCCCGTGCAGTTCGGAATCGTCCTTCTGCCGAATTTCACGCTGACAGCATTTTCCGGCTTTGTGGATCTCTTGCGTCTTGCCAGCGACGATGCCGATTTCAGCAAGCCGGTGCGGTGTGCATGGACGATAGTCGGCGAAACGCTGACGCCAGTGAGGGCGAGTTGCGGCATTCAGGTCCAGCCGTGGCAGACCTTCGACGAAGCAGGGCGCTTCGACTATGTGGTCGTGATCGGGGGCCTGCTGCATTCGGGACCGGGCGTTAGCGACGCCACGCTTCGGTTCATTCGCGGTGCCGCCGATGCGTCGTCCACGCTCGTGGGCATTTGCACCGGCGTGTTCGCGCTGTCGACCGCCGGTGTGATGGACGGACATCGCGTGTGTGTCAGCTGGTTTCACTATTGGGACTACATTGAACGCTTTCCGCATGTCGACGAAAGCCTGCTTGTCGCTGACCGGCTCTTCGCGATCGATGGGCGCCGCATCACGTGCTCGGGTGGGCGCGCTTCTATCGATGTGGCAGCGGCGATCCTGCAGCGGCATATCGATGTTGCGACCGTTCAGAAAGCGCTGCGTATCCTTCTCGTAGAAGACGCGCAGCGCCCGAGCGCGCCGCAACCGCACCCGCCCGGCACCGAGCCCGTGACGCATCCCCGGGTGAGGCGAGTCGTTCATCTGATGGAGCAGCACATTGGGCGACCGTTGAGCATGGAGGAACTGGCCGATCGGGTCGAGGTGTCGGTGCGCCAACTCCAACGGCTGTTCAAGACACAGACGGGTGAATCGCCCTTAGCCTACGCGCGTCGAATGCGACTGAAGACGGCAGCGTGGCTGTTGACGGACTCGGACCGGACGGTGGCGGATATCGCCGCAACCTGCGGCTTTTCGGATGCCTCTCACATGGGGCGTGAATTTCGGCGAGAGTACGGCGTCGCCCCGAACGTGTATCGCACCGCTCGGGGGAGCTTGCCGACAGGCGTATGTGGCGATGGGCGAACGCAAACGGCTCGCCGCAAACTGGCGAATTGTTCCGCGCTGTAGACGTTCGGGATGGGTGGCTGGCGCAGCGGGTGCAGCCATTGCCAACCGACGGCCACGGCCTCTCTGTCCAGCTACGCGTCCTTGAAGCTGGACTCAGCCACGGTCATTGCTTGACTTCGCCTGTCTTTCCGGCGGCGGAGGCGCCTTGCCGAGATAGCGCCTTCGATCGTTTATCCATCAGCGTTCCTTCCGCGTTTCCCGGCCCGCCTTGTTGCGCCTTGTCAGTGAGGCTCTTCACAGCGTCGCCGGACTGAACCTTCACCGCGTCGCTGGACGGCCCATCCCCCGGTTTCGTCTGAGCGTCGGCACCCGCCGAGGCGGCCAACAGTACGACCGCTGCAATTGTCAGAACTCTGCTCATTTCTGGCTCCGCTTATTTCCAGGTGTGACAGATACCGCGCACTCCTTGTGCCCGGCGACATCCGCTCGAACGCGCGGGGTCGATGGCCATATCGCAGGTGGGTTTTGTTAAACGCGACCTTAAAGTTTTTCAGATCGGTGCCGAAATAGCAGAGTGTCGACAGGAGGTGCAACGCCTCTCGCACTTTCTCCTCTCTCTGCGTCACGGGTCAAAAATGAATACGAAGAATTGTCGCGAGATGGCTGTTACAAGGATGGCGGAAAATATACCGAGCCAACGCCAGAGGAATAGCTGCGGCCGGGACGGGTATTCATCGTCAGTCGCCGAATGGATTGAAGAGACCGCTGGCGTTTGGCTGGCTGCAGTGTTCACGGTTATTGCAGGGGCTGGAACGATTCTCCAGGTCGTCGCATTCTTCCGCTAGTTCCCATCTGGAATTGGCCTATTCGAAGGTTGTACTCAACGACAACTGCACTGCGTTTCCGCTGGGTCTTGCATGAGCGGCAAATTCGTTGACCCACCGGAGATTCGCGGAAACGGGTGTTTTCCTGATCTTGCCAGCCCAGCCTACGATTGGACCCATGCCGACGGAATAGCCCTTAGCGCCACCGATCAGATCAGCGGTGGGACCGGTATCGTTGCCGAGCTGCTGAATCCACCCGCCGACGACGCCCACGCTCCATCCGCTCCTGAAGCGCTTGAGCGCCAGCACGTCGAGTACGCTCACCGCGGCATTGTGATAGTTTGTATCGCGATTCGTTGTATAGAACTCGACGCCGTAGTTGACGGTCAGCTCGACGTTGTTCTTCGGAAATATCTTCGTATAGGCAATAGTGGGCGTAAATGTCCAGGTGTTCTGACCGGCATTGGCGAGACGATTGGGATTGTAAGCGCCCGTCGGTGCGTAGATTTGCAGGCTCAGCGCAGTGTAGTCGGTTGGCGAGAGACGATATCCGGCAATGACGGGTGCGAAGAAGATATCGGCGAACTGGGTACCATGATCGGGACGAAGAAGGCCGTTGAACGACGACGCATTGGAATATTGAACAGGCACACCAATGGATGAAGCAAAGTTCCATCCCGCCAGGTTGACACCCCATGTCTTCACCAGGTTGGCGATCGTGTAGACAACCTGATAATCCAGGCCGCCCGTTATCTGATTCCCTGTAGAGACTTTCTTGCTGGCGCTGAGCGATCCGTCGTAATAGATGGTCGCCCACGAAACGATCCACTCGCTGGTTGGGGGAACGATTCCGCCGTATGGCGTGACCTGTTGACCGGTTATGGGACGACCGACCCCCGTTTCAGTCGCCGACGAATTTTGGGGTATCCCGGCTACACAAAAGGTCGCCAGCAGACTTTTGGTCACATGTCGAATGAAGCGACGCTTATGCATGGTGTTGTCTTACGATTCTGCTTAGGTTTTGCGAATGGCCGAAAGGCGCAGACAGGCGGCGAGCATGAGCCGACCCCGGACGGTTCCAGAGATCGGCCCATCACTCAGGTTCGGTGAGGCGATCAGGTTCTTGCTGGATCTTTCAGATGCACGCGAACCGGGCCGCCCACGCTATTGAAGATGAGGTCGCCGTTCGGCGCGTACTGGATAATTGCGTAAGCGCCGTTGCCGAGATTGTCTTTACCAAACTCGACACGCTGTACGGTTTTGCCTGTGTTCCAGTCAAGACCTGTCAACTCCCAGCCAGTCTTTTTGTAATAGCCATTCACAAAGACGATACCCGACGCTGAACTGACGCTCGGTACCATGCTGATCGAAATCACATCGCTTCTCGTCCAGACCGAATGCCACCGATGTGTCTTCGCGTCCCATTCGAAACGCTCGGTACCGTGCCCCGGCTGGTTGACGGGGCCAAGCGCCAGTACGTCGACAAGCTTGTCCTTCTCGCCGGATTCCGAAATGTTGTTGACCACAAAGGCGCCATAGCCATTCACGACCACCGACTGTTCGGTCTGAATGAATTTTGGCAGCGGCGTCAATCCGGCCGTCACGGCGATTTGGCCTGCTATGCGATTCGACTTCGCTCCAGCTGGTGTTTTCCAGCCGGTCGGGATTTCATTGCGCCAGAACGCGACCAGATGCATGCGATTCGCGCCGTCGGTGATCACGACGAGCTGGTCCTGATCCCGTCCGAATCCCATCAGCGTAGGCGTGGACCCTGTGCCATTGCCAAGCTTGATGGTTGGGGGCTGATCGCCGGTGTCGTACGGCGATGTCCAGGCGCCATCCACAGGATCATCGGAGAGTTTCGTGCCTGTCCAGACCAGCTTGTGCATGATCTTGTTCGAGGCGATGTAGATGCCATTCTGATCGTCGATCGCAAATGAGTTAGTCACGACCTCACCCGGTGCGAGACGCATCGTTTGGGCTTTGCCTTCAAGTGAGCGGTCAAGAACACTCACAGTGAAATTGGACGCGACGACGAGCTTTCCGTCATAGGTGATGCCCGTGCCCACGAGGTACGCGTCCGGACCGATAATCGAACGCATGTTGATGGTCTTGATGCCCTTTATCCCTGCGGAAGGGTTCTTTTCGTCGACCAGGCTGAATTTCGTCAAGAAGCCGTCGGCAGTGTTGTAGTACACATCGTTATTCGTATCGACAACCGAATAGACACCATTGACCGCGCGCGTCCAGTCGAGGCCATAGATATCAGTGACCGCTTTTCGCACTTGCGCAACATTGGTGAAATGCTGACCCAGAACCCTGTCGTGCAACTGCGCAGAGATGATTTTCTGGTCTGGAGCGGCGTTGTTGCATAAATCGGTGTACCGCGCGCCGATCTGACGTTTACGCGCAACGGTAGTGACGGCACCCCTGTTA
>NZ_JAWRXV010000723.1:0-274 GCF_046534875.1 Paraburkholderia sp. SIMBA_054
GGTCGAGACTCGATATTGCCTTTCTCCAGAGCTTCCATAACATCAATCGGTCTGATCTTACCGGTCAATGTCATCGCACTCAGCCAATAATTCGGCTTATCCCACTCATTGTTCGGCATGAATCCCACGCCTTCTAGATCGCTTAATTCCCTTTTATAAAAGTTGTATATATAATTCTTTTTCGCAACTCGTTCATCCAGCACTTTAAGCTGGCCTCTGCCAATACCCGCAACTACATTACTCATTCGGTAATTAAAGCCCAACTCACTATGCT
>NZ_JAWRXV010000724.1:0-274 GCF_046534875.1 Paraburkholderia sp. SIMBA_054
GTTTTAAATTGAAACAAAAAGAGATTTTTTCGTGGATCAAATCCATCATTATTGCTTGTATCCTGGCTTTTGTGGTGAGAGAGTACATCTTTACCCCTATAGTAGTAGACGGTGAATCAATGATGCCGACTTTAAAAGACAGTGAACACATTATTCTTAATGAAGTAGGTAAAAATAACCCCGATAATATAAAAAGATTTGATATTATCGTTTTTCATGCTACAAAGGAAAAAGACTATATTAAAAGGGTAATTGGTTTACCGGGTGATCATAT
>NZ_JAWRXV010000725.1:0-274 GCF_046534875.1 Paraburkholderia sp. SIMBA_054
CGGCTTGTGCAGCAGATGACCTTTCACGCGCGCCAGCATGTCGCCAAGACGCTTGATATCAAGCAGCCCCGTCGCGGCATCCGCGCGCGTCGCCTGCAGCAATATATGGTCGGGCTCGTGGGTCCGCAGCACGTCATAGATCAGGTCAGTGGAAACCGTAACCTGACGGCCTGTTTTCTCCTGTCCCGGATGACGACGCTCGATAAGCCCTGAAACCACGGCGCAATTGCGGAAAGTGCGTTTCAAAAGGTAGCTTTCATCGAGCCAGGCTTCG
>NZ_JAWRXV010000726.1:0-274 GCF_046534875.1 Paraburkholderia sp. SIMBA_054
GGCGCATCTTGACCTCAAATCGGCAACGAACCTGCTGGAAGAATTCAGCCCGGAAATATTCACGAGCAGGACGGGATAATTCTCAGAGATACGGCGAACCCAGCCATATAATCCGGTCCAGCAGACGCTCCAGAAATGGCCTGTTCTTGAGACGCGCAAGATTGACCTCGCGGCTACCCTCGATCACCTTGCCGATGCGTTCTTCCACCTGACGCGCCACGTCGCGGTCGAGAATTTCAAGATCGACCTCGAAATTCAGTCGCAGCGAGCGCGG
>NZ_JAWRXV010000727.1:0-274 GCF_046534875.1 Paraburkholderia sp. SIMBA_054
TCTTGCCTTCTTCGCGCGACAGGAGACGGCCAAGCTCGTCCTTGCGCGCCAGAATTTCATCGGCAGTTTTGCGCAGGATGGCGTGGCGTTCCAGAATGCCGGAACGCGACCAGGCCGGGAAAGCGGCTTTCGCGGCGGCAATGGCTGCCTTGGTGTCTTCGGCAGTTGCCCGCGCATAGGTCCCAACGACATCATTCGTATCCGAAGGATTGATGTTGGCGATCCCGTCGCCGCCGACCCATTCGCCCGCGATCAGATTTTGATGGACTGTCAT
>NZ_JAWRXV010000728.1:0-274 GCF_046534875.1 Paraburkholderia sp. SIMBA_054
GCGAAGAATTTGTTCGCCGTTGCCATCGGTATCGGGACCAATGTGGTCGCCTTTCCCGAGGATCTGCCTTATGCAGCAACGTCGTTGCAGGCTCTCGGCAGCAAATGCGATGCCGAGACTTTGTTTGCAGCCTTGTCGGATGCCTGGTCGGTCAACTATCGCGTCTGGAATGAAGGGCGCGGTCTCGACGATATTCGCAAGCGCTGGCTGCAGCGCGCGCATGGCCTTGGCCAGAATGTAACCATGCAGGTTGAAGGCCGTATCATCGAAGGTC
>NZ_JAWRXV010000729.1:0-274 GCF_046534875.1 Paraburkholderia sp. SIMBA_054
GGGCGAATCAAGATTTCACTTATCGCAACAGTCTCAGGTGTGCTAATGGCATATGCTACTGCATCAGCAACGTCGCTTGACTTCAATCCCACACCTTCTATTTTGGCGTTATTCTTTAACCGTTCACGATTTTCAGGTTCATTAACCGTTGTATAAAGTTCAGTATCTACTAATCCTGGAGAGATAATAGTTGAACGAATGTTATTTTCTCTTTCTTCTTGGCGAAGCCCCTCCATGATCGCCCGAACGGCAAACTTAGTTCCACAATATACAG
>NZ_JAWRXV010000116.1:0-13053 GCF_046534875.1 Paraburkholderia sp. SIMBA_054
CGTCTTGGGTTTGCGTGGCATACATGCTCCTTGAGCTACATGTTATGCCTTGAACACAAAATCTATGACAGGCCCCATGGCAAACACCACATCGCGGATGCCAGCGCCAACACGAGCAAACCAAACCGACCGGCAACGCCTACGCCCAAAAAGACAAAAACCGGATGCCACCGCAAAGAAAAAAAACCAAACCCACACTCACAAATCAACCCGCCCAACCCTCGAACCATCCCGTTCGACACTAACGGACACACGAACCTCACGCGCCTGCAAGGTACCTGCAAACGCATTGCCGGCAGCAGCAGGCCGACCAAACCGCGTGCCACGGGACAAATCCCCATGCACAGGCCGCATGGCCACAGCAAACGCGTACTGCCTGGCCCATTCGCTATAACCCTTAACCAGAAATCCACCAGACCGTTGAACATATTGCACGCGGAACGCAACATAAACCGTGCGCAAAGCAAACCACGGCACATGCGGCAAGTCGTGATGCACGAGGTGATAGTTATTGTTCAGAAACAGCAAGCGCCAGAACCAGGCAGCCTCATTGATCACCGAGCGTTGCTCATGCAAATCCGCATCGCGATGCTCCTGAAACGAACGCACAGAACTCAACGCGAGCGCCGGATACCCGACCCCTGCAATAAACAGCCAAGGCGCAATCCCACACTGACGATCAAGCCAAACAACCAGCAAAGCAAGCGCCGCAAAATGCGCGAACCACGCAGGCACGTCAGCCCAATCACCCCGCGCAACCTTCCGCAGCGCCTGCGTTGAAGTCGCCGCAATCGAAAACGCCGGCCCGAGCAGCAGCCGCCCAGCAAACGTATTCCGCGCAATCAGCAGCACACGCGTCAGCATCCCAGCATGCCGCCAAGCCTCGCGACTAACGAAATAACTTTCAGGATCGACTTCAGGATGCGTCAGATGCGGATCATCGTGATGTTGCAAATGCAGATCGCGATACACGCGATACGGAAACCACACTGCGAGCGGTGCAAACCCGATCAGCCCATTGACGAACGGCGAGCGCGTCGGATGCCCGTGCAGCAACTCATGCTGAAGCGACATGTACCACGCGCTGAACACGGCGAGCAGCGGAATCGCAATGCTCAGACCAAACCCACGCGCGTGACTCGCGATGAAAAACCATCCGCCATAGATTGCCCCGATCAGAAGCCACGTCGGCCATTCGGTGCGCCATGTGAAGCTGTTGCGACGCTGCGTGAGCGTGTGGCGTTGTGCGTCGTCGAGATAGAAAGACATCGGCGGATCGGTCGTATTGCAGTTCACCGATCCTAAAGGCGCGTCCGCCGCCGCCGAACCAATTTGTTCGGCAAAGCTTGTGAGTAAAGCGGATTTGGCGTCTGTTATACGTGCGAATTGAACAAATGCTCAGCGCTTTTACTGATGCATGCCGATTCGGCACGCGTGATCGAGCATGCCTTCCGCCGTGCCGCTGCCGTCGTCGAGTTCCAGGCCGCTGTTGACGACCAGCCAGCCGTCGCTGTCTTTCGGTCCTGCGCCCGTCACGAGGATGGTTTGCTGCGCCATCGCGTCGCTGCCTTGCCGGTCGCGCGCGACGATGCGGAACGGGTCGTTGTCACCCGTCAGCGACAGCACGCGCATCACGCGGTACGCGCTGCCGTCGAGCTTCGTCCAGTGCCACTGGCCCGGCTCGACGGTGCGAAAGCGCGCGAGGTCTTTGATGATGTCGTCCTGCATGCAGTCCATATGGATATGCAGCTGATTTTGCGTGCGGCGGAACTGTGAGTTGATTTCGAGGCCGAGTTGATCGGGCGGGAACGTCAGGCCGATGCGCGAGCCGACATACTGCCGCGCGGCCCACGCGTCGGCCCAGTAGTCGGGCGCATCGGCGGCGAGCACGCTCGGGCTTTCGATGCCCGTCACGCGGTCCGTCGGAATCAGCAAATATTGCGTGTTGCCGTTGATGTCCTTGAGGATCGCGTAGTGTCCGGGCAGATTGACGGCCGTGCAGAAGCCCGCGCCGCCCGACGCGCGCGCGACGGGCACGCACTGATGGTCGACGATGTTCCAGAGCGCGTTCGGATCGGCGGCGGCGATGAGCGCGCAACTGGAGGTGCACAGCGCGACGGCAAGCGCCGCGAGGTGCCTGATGCGTGGTCGGGTCATGAGGTGTCAGATAGTCGGAGCGGGGACGGTGCCGAGCAGCGCTTCGAACGCGATGCCGATGGCGAGCAGCCGGCGGTCGCTGCCAAGTGGTCCATCCAGTTCGATGCCCACGGGCAAGCCGTCCTGCGTCAGGCCCGCGGGCAGCGAGAGGCCCGGAATGCCAGCGTTGCTGGCGGGATCGGTGTTGCGCAGATAGGCGGTCATTTCGTCGATGGCAGGCGCGCCGTCGATCGACACGACGGACGAGCCGTTCACTTCGTCGATCGGCACGGCGACGAGGCGCGTGGTCGGAAACAGCAGTGCGTCGAGGCGTTCGGCCGCGAATGTGTCCGCGTAGTGCCGCTGCAATTGCGGACGCCATTTATTCATCGCGTCGGGATACTGCTGGGTCAGCGCGCCTGCCAGCACGACGTCGTAGATATTGCGCACGTCCGGGCTGGCGATGCGCGCTGCCAGCTCGCCGACCGTCTGGACGGGCGCATCGTTCGCGACGAGGTAGTCGCGTACGTCGTCGAGCGTCTCGTGGATCGCGATCGGGCCGCCCGTCTGCTCGTTCAGCTGCAGCAGGTCGGGCATCGCGACGGGCACGAACGTGACGCCCGCCGCTTCGAGTGCCTTCAGCGCGGCGCGCGCCACATCTTCCGTCGCGCGTTCAAGCTCGGCCCACAGCGGCTCGGGCAAACCGATGCGCAGCGCCGACAGTGGCACGTCGGGCAGGGCGGTGTCGCCCGTAATCACGCCGTCGAGCAGCGCGACGTCCGCGACGGTGCGCGCCATCGGCCCGACGGTATCGCGCGTGTGGCTGATCGGCACGACGGCAAGCGGGTCGTGATAGCGGCGCTCGGCGCCGCCGTTGCCCACCGACGGGCGGAAGCCCGCAATCCCCGTGAGCGCGGCGGGAATGCGCGTCGAGCCGCCCGTGTCGCTGCCGAGGCCGGCGGGCGACACGCGCGCGGCGATGGCGACGGCCGTACCGCCCGACGAGCCGCCCGCGATCAGCGACGGGTCGTAAGGATTGCGCACGACGCCCGCATGCGGGGCCAGATTCGCACTCGTGATGCCGAACGCGAGTTCGTGCATGTTGGTTTTGCCGAGCACGATCGCGCCCGCGTCGATCAGCCTGCGCACGGAGGGCGCGTCCGTCTTCGGCTTGAAGCCGTCGAGGGCGGGCGTGCCCGCCGAGGTCAGCAGACCCGCCGTGTTGATGTTGTCCTTGATGACTACGGGCAGCCCCGCGAGCGGCAGACGGGCTTTTTCGTCGGGCGGGAGTGCGTCGATGCGTTTCGCGGCGGCAAGCGCGCCTTCCATGTCGATCGCGGTGAACGCGTTGAGCGTGTCGAGCGCGGCGGCGCGCGCGAGCAGCGTCGCGACATAGTCGAGTGCGTCGAGCCGCCCGGACTGGATGGCGGCCACGGCCTGCGTTGCGGTCAGCGCGAGTTGCTCATCGACGGTCCATTGCATGTGGTCTGTCTCCCTCGATTGGTACGTGTCGTGAATGCGCACGCGTGCGCGCGGCACGCTGATGTGCTTCCGCAATCGTGCGGCTGCTTGCGCTTACTGGCGGCTACTTGCGCATCAAGCGCAGCGCGAGGCGTGCGAGCGCGGGAACGAGCGTCGGACGGACGAGCCGTTTGTCGTAGCCGGCCATCCGTTGGTCGTTTTCTAGGAGACAGAGTTCGATCAGTTGACGCGTCGAGAGTGCCTGGCCAATCGTCGAGCTGTTGGCGGGCAGGAAGTTCGAGTCGTGCGCGACGCCGTTCGAGTCGATGCCCTTCGCAATCGCGACGCGGTCCCAGATCAGCTTGATCCAGATCGCGCCGACGCGCAGCGAGTGCCACGGACGGCGCCACCATGGCATCGTTCGGCGATACCACGCGACCCAGTTGACGAAAAAGAGAATGTGGCGCGCTTCTTCCTGAATCACGGGCTCGAAGGTTTCGACCAGTTCTTGCGGGAAATAGCCGGACAACTGTGCGGAGCGGAACAGCCCGAACGAAAAGAAGCTGTCGATGCACTCGCTGTAGCCGGTGAACATCCATGCCCATTCGGGGTGGCGCGGAGCGGGATACTGCGGCTCGGGCGCGAGCTCGATGCCATATGCGGCGACCAGACGCGACAAAACGTGCTTGTGACGCGCTTCTTCAGCCGCGTCCATTTCGATCGCTTCGCGTATCAGCGGGTCCTGCACCTGCGCGGCGTACGTGGCGACGCGAATCGACGCGCGGCCTTCCGTTTGCACGGCGATGTCCCAGATCGGCAGGGACGTGATGCGCTTCAGCGCATCGGGCTGCAATTGCGGCCAGTCGATAACGGCCGGCTTGTAAGGGTTATGCGTTTCGAGAAGCATCCGGCAGAACATCTGCTTGTGTTCGTCGGAGCCGACACGCATGCGTGCGTGGCCATCGAAGGTCCAGTTGCGCAGCGCATGATCGTGAGCGGCTTCTGCATCTGTTATCAGGGTGTCTGACATGTCAGGCGGAAACGTGACCAGTTATTCCGGCTATTCTGTCATAACCCGTTAATTTGTGGCGTCGAGCGGGCATGCGCCGTGCTGCCGCACGCCTTTAGGCGCTGCATTGCGTCAAAAATTGCAATGGACCTGCGTGTTTACTGATGGCTGTCGATCCACAGCCGGCCCCAACGGAACGCATACGCTAGCGCGTGCTCTTCGTCGAAGAAATAGTCGAGCGCGTCGAACGAATAGGCGTGTCCGCCGCTGGCGGCCGTGGCTTTCTCGATGGTGAGGTTTGCAGCGAAGAGCCCGTTGGGCAGGCGCTGTGCAGCGGGGGCCACTTCGTAGCCCTTGTAGCGGATATGTCTGTTCATCTGTTTCATGTTTGATCGCCTCCCCGCGACGGATTGCGCGCAGCACGGCGATCAGTTAATCGAAGCGGGCAGGGACTAGCGTAGGCTGGGCCGTGGAGCGCGTGAACCAATCATTCGTCGCAAGCAAATCACGGGCGGCCAGGGAACGGTCTGCGGGGATCTGGATGAGGCGTTATCGCGTGCGTTGTCGCGATGATGCGGCGGCGAGGGCAGCCGGGTCTGTTGTTTGGACCACGATCGCGTCGCCGCGCATGTTGGCCAGCGCACGCAGCGAGGCGCTGCGGCGGCACAGTGTGATGGAGCGGCGTGAGCGGTGAAGAGGCGTTAGCGCGCATGCGCAATGTCACGCGCCGCTTCGATGCGGCACATGGCATTGCGCATGTGGAAGCGGCGAATCAGTTCGCCAGTACCAGAACGCGTTTGGGTCGCGTTTCGTCGGCGTCACTGGCCGAAGTTGCGGTCGCCGCGGATGCGCCGTCCGCGTGATGCGAGGCATGATGCGAGCGGAACGCGAGCGCGAATTGCGAGGCCTGCTGGCCGACTATCGACAGCTGTTCCACCACCTTCGGATCGGAGCAGGTATCGGCAGATTCGAAACGTGTTTCGAGCGTGTTGATGCCTGCGCCGAACGGCGTCGGCCAGCCGCGCAACGCGTGCACGATGGAGCGCAGCGACGTGAGTACCGAGCCCGCCGCCTGCCACCCATACGCGGTGACGATGCAGCCGACCGCGCGGCCGTCGAGGTAAGGGCGCTCGTCGGCACGCAATTCTTCGAGCGTGTCGAGCGCATTTTTCACGAGGCCCGACACGCCGCCGTGATAACCGGGTGTCGCGATGATGAGGGCGTCGGCGTGACGGACGGCCTCGATCAATTCGATCTGTTCGTCGGTGCGTTGGGTGCTTTCGGGCGCATAGTGCGGCAGGCTGTGCAGGAACGTGCCGCCAAACAGACGCGTACGTGCGCCCGCCTGTTCCGCGCCGCGCAGCGCAAAGCCGAGCGCGCGTTCAGTAGACGATGCAGCGCGCGTGGTGCCGCCGATGCCGATCACGAGCGGGCGGCGGTTCTGGTCGAAACGGGTCAACTTCAAGCTCCTTGCTGCAGTGGCGGCCGGCCGGATGCATGTTCGACACGTTTGGCGTGTCCCATGCGAACGGGCCTCTGGACCTGAACCGCCATGTTAGTGACCGATCGTACCAGCAGGAAACGACTTTTTGTTCTAACGATATAACCGCAGAAGGGTTATCGGCTGCGCGCGGCGGCGTGGATTGCTTGTGCAAAAGGCTTGGTTGGAACGGGGACGGGCGGGCGCTAATATGAAACCGTCTCCTCCATGAGAACTCCTTGACATGGGATTGGCCCCGGATTCGCAAGAATCCGGGGCTTTTTTTGCGCTTGAGGAAACGCGCCGCGCGCGTTACTGCGGCAACGGCACGATTCGCCGAGCGCCGAGCATATTGTCGTCGGCTGTCATCTGCCGCGATTCGGGCGTCACGCACACGGTGTCGCTGTCGAACGCAGCGCGCCACACGAAGCCGGGCTTACAGGTGTCCGGTCCATACGCGCCGCCGTTCGGCAAGCGGTTGTCGGAGGCGGCCCGGTTTTCGGCGAGGATGCGCAGTTGCGTTTCGGGCGTCACGCACACCTTGTCGCGAGGTTGCGCCTGGCGCCAGACGAAAGGCCTGACGCACGCGCCGCGATCGTGCGCGGACCGCTGCAAAGCCTTCTTCGACACCATCTGATCGCCTTTGCCCGCCTGATTGCCGGGCGTCGCCGCCGTCGTCGTCGTCGGAACGGGCGCCGATGCGACAACGGTCGTGTCCGCTTTTGCCTCGTGTCCGGCCCCCGATATCTTCAATACGACAGCGCCCATCAGCGCGACCGCCGCGACCGCGCCGCCGATCGTCCACATGCGTGTGTGACTCTTGCCAGCGTTTGCGTTCGGGGTGGGTTTCGCGTGCGGCGTGTCGGCGGGCGCGCTGTCGCCCGGTTCGTCGCCTGCGTGTGTGCACAATGTCTTGATCAGCAGTTCCACGTCGCTGTCCCAGCGCGCGTGCGTCAGCTCGAACGCGTTGCGGTAGGCGAGGTCCTTGATATCGGCGGGCAGGTCGGGTTCCTGCGGCATCGTCGCGCCTTGCACCAGCACGGGTATTACGGTCACGTCGCGCTTGAGCGCCGACGACGTTTCGAGCCGTACGAAGTCGTTCGGATTGTCGAGGCGCCGTTTGCCTTCCCGGTCTGTGACGGTGAGCCAGGTTTTGCCGATCAGCGCCAGCAGCACCGCGCACTTGTCGATGTTCGTCTCGATTGCGCGCCGGAAGTCGGCGCCCGGCTCGATCGTCGCAACGTCCATGAAGACCGTGTGCTCGCCGAACACTTCGCGCAACGATTCGAACAGGCGACCTGCCTGGCCTTCCGTATCCTCGCGCCGGTAACTGATGAAAATGGGCCGCATCGAACGATTCCTCCCTCTTCGGGTTGAACGGCGAGCCGATCCTGCAATTGAAATGCTCTTTTATTAAAGCAGAGCGCGCTGTGTCCGGTTAGCGTTGCATGGTGGGCGATGATGGTTGAATGTGCGGATGCGAACTGACTGCGTCGGCTGAAGCCAGTACCCGTTTTGGTGTTTTTGCCTTTGTGCTGGCATCCGGAGGGCGGTGTTTGCTGCGCAAGCGGTGTGGTTTGCTTTGGTTTTCGCTGGCATCCGCGTTACGGTGTTTGCTGTTCAAGCGTCGCCCCTGTGCGGGGCGGCACCTACTTTTCTTTGCCGCCGCAAAGAAAAGTAGGCAAAAGAAAGCGGCTAACACCGCCAATCCTTGTGTTTGCCTGAGGGCCCCCAGAGGTTCTTACGCTTCGCACGGCAACCACGTGACCCACGTTCGTTGCCAGCGCTCTTGCGGTGCGCCTCACCCGCTTCACGCACCCGCGCTTCACCATGCCGTGCCAGATATTCCACGGCCGCCCAGGTGGCAAACTGTGTGTAGGCCGTAGTGCTTCACACGCCTCACTCCGGACCGATAGCGCATGCGTTCCACCCTGTAAGAGCGCTACCCTATACGACGCGACAACCTACACACAGTTTGCCACCTGGGCGGCACATACCATTCGCTTTCGCTAGCCCATGTACGGGTAGTCGAAGCGGGTGAGGCATTCATTCGAAGCGTTGGCAACGCACGCAAACAAAGATGTTGTCGTGTGAAGTGTGGGGACGTTGGGGGCCCGTGGACAAGGATAAAAGCTGGCGGTGTGAGCCGCTTTCTTTTGCCTACTTTTCTTTGCGGCGGCAAAGAAAAGTAGGTGCCGCCCCGCACAGGGGCGACGCTTGAAGCAAGCTAACGAATCGCGGATGCCAGCGCAAAACCCAAAATACCGCCCGGCAACGCCTGAAGCGTGAAGGCAAACCGCAGATACCAGCGCAAAGGCAAAAAAACAAACCGACCGCGCCGCGTAGGCGCCAACGCGGAATGCCGGCAAAAATCCAAAACACCGACCGGCAACCCATGCGCCGCACGGCCCCTCCCCGATTCACTTTTGTTATCACCCCATCCAACACTCGGATTGTTCCCGTATCGCCCCCCGATTTATATTGCGTACACCGAGGGTCCGTGACCGAACACCAACCCCAAACCCCAACAACAATAAATGCGCGAGCAACATCCCGCGCATCAGGAGCAAAACAAGGAGCGCAGCGATGAATCAGATCGATCTGAAGGGCCGTGTCGTCGTCGTTACGGGCGGCGCGCGGGGAATCGGCTATGCGGTAGCGCAGCGCGCGCTGCGCTCGGGCGCGGCCGTGGCGCTCTGGGATGTCGACACCGAACGGCTCGAGCGCAGCGCGAAAGAGCTAAGCGAACTCGGCAAGGTCGCAGCCGTCACCGTCGATCAAACCAAAGAGGCCGAGATCGACGCCGCCGTCAGCAAGACGCTCGCCGCTCACGGCGCCATCGACGTGCTGATCAACTGCGCCGGCATCACGGGCGGCAACGGCACGACGTGGGAACTCGAACCGGACATGTGGCGCCGCGTGATCGACGTGAACCTGATCGGCCCGTATCTGGCGTGCCGCGCGGTCGTGCCGCAGATGCTGAAGCAGGGTTACGGGCGCATCGTCAATATTGCTTCCGTGGCGGGCAAGGAAGGCAATCCGAACGCATCGCACTACAGCGCGTCGAAAGCAGGGCTGATCGGCCTGACCAAATCGCTCGGCAAGGAACTCGCGACGAAGAACATCCTCGTCAACGCCGTCACGCCCGCAGCCGCGAAAACCGAAATCTTCGATTCGATGAAGCAGGAGCACATCGACTACATGCTGTCGAAGATTCCGATGAACCGCTTCCTGCTACCGGACGAGGCAGCGTCTCTGATCCTGTGGCTCGCGTCGGAAGACTGCGCATTCAGCACGGGCGCCGTGTTCGATCTGTCGGGCGGCCGCGCGACGTACTAGACCCGTCGCACCCAAACGACAGCAATCACAAACGAAAGCGACAAACGACGAACGAAAGCGACGAACGAAAGCGGCACACGTATGCCGCTTGCGCCTTCGCACGAAGGCGACACGGAGACATGATGAACGGGACCTCGTCCGAAACCCGCGACACCCTCGACGGCATCGTCAGCCAGGTCATGCGGCGGCTGTTGCCGTTCCTGCTGCTGATGTACGTGCTCGCGTTCCTCGACCGCGCGAACATCGGCTTTGCACAAAAGGCCTTGCAGCACGACACGGGCATTTCGAACGCCGCGTTCGCGTTCGGCGCGGGCGTGTTCTTCGTCGGCTATGCGCTGTTCGAAGTGCCGAGCAATCTGCTGCTGCATCGCGTCGGCGCGCGGCTGTGGATGTGCCGGATCATGGTCACGTGGGGCCTCGTGTCGGCGGCGATGAGTCTCGCGCACACGGCTACCACGTTTTATGCGCTGCGCTTTTTGCTCGGCGTCGCTGAAGCGGGCTTCTTTCCGGGCGTCATCTATTACCTGACGCGCTGGTTTCCGCAATCGGCGCGCGCGCGTGCTGTCGGCGTGTTTTATTTCGGCGCGCCGCTTGCCTTCATGTTCGGCAGTCCGCTGTCGGGCTTTCTGCTCGAGCTGCACGGCGCGATGAACCTTGCGGGCTGGCAGTGGCTGTTTCTGATTGAAGGCGGGCTGGCGTCGGTGGTCGGCGTATGGGCGTTCTTCTATCTCGACGATCGGCCCGAAGACGCCAGCTGGCTCACGCCGCAAGCGCGCAAGACCTTGAGCGCCGCGCTCGACGACGACGCGCGCGCCGCGTCCGCGCATGGTCCGCGCAATCTGCTTGCGGCGCTCGTCGATAAACGCGTGCTGCTGTTCTCCACGATCTATCTGCTGATCCAGATGAGCGTGTACGGCGTGATCTTCTATCTGCCGCAGCAGGTCGCGGCGCTGATGGGCGAGTCGGTCGGCTTGCGCGTCGGCATGGTGGCGGCCGTGCCGTGGATCTGCGCGCTCGCGCTGACCTGGTTCGTGCCGCGCCGCGCCGACGCGACGGGCACGCACCGGCGTTGGGCTGTCGCGCTGCTGGTGCTCGCCGGATGCGGGATCGGCGTATCGGGCGCGACGCATAGCCCGCTGCTGGCGATGGCCGCGCTGTGCTGCGCGGCAAGCGGCTTCATCGCCGCGCAGCCGCTCTTCTGGACCTTTCCGACGCGCTACCTGACGGGCGCGGCGGCCGCAGGCGGCATCGCGTTGATCAACTCGCTCGGCAGCCTGGGTGGTTTCATCGCGCCGACGCTGCGCACGAGCGCCGAGCATGCGTTCCAGTCGACCTCGGCGGGTCTGCTGCTGCTCGGCGCGGCGAGTTTGCTGGCGGCGCTGCTGATCGGCACGCTGGTGCGCCGCGACGCGACGCGCGACACGCCCGCCTTCCCGCAACCCATTCATCGCGCCCGCTGACACGCGAGGCGCACGCAACCTACGAACGGAGCTCTAGAACATGGCGATGCCCACTATCCGGCACGTGCGTGCCTTCGTCGTCCGCGGCGGCGGCGCGGACTATCACGATCAGGCCGACGGACACTGGATCGACGATCACATCTCGACGCCGATGGCGCGTTATCCGCAGTACCGGCAAAGCCGGCAGTCGTTCGGCATCAACGTGCTGGGGACGCTGGTCGTCGAAATCGAGGCGAGTGACGGCACGGTCGGCTTCGCGGTGACGACGGGTGGCGAGATCGGCGCGTTCATCGTCGAGAAGCATCTGGCGCGCTTCCTCGAAGGACAACTCGTGACGGACATCGAGAAGATGTGGGATCAGATGTACTTCTCGACGCTCTATTACGGACGCAAGGGCGTCGTGCTCAACACGATTTCGGGCGTCGATCTCGCACTGTGGGATCTGCTCGCGAAAGTGCGCAAGGAGCCCGTGTACCAGCTATTGGGCGGCCCGGTGCGCGACGAACTGCAGTTCTATGCGACGGGCGCGCGGCCCGATCTTGCGAAGGAAATGGGCTTTATCGGCGGCAAGTTGCCTTTGCAGCACAATCCGGCAGAAGGTGAGGAGGGACTCAGAAAGAATCTCGACAAGCTCGCTGAAATGCGCAGCCGCGTCGGCGACGATTTCTGGCTGATGTACGACTGCTGGATGAGTCTCGACGTCACGTACGCGACGAAGCTTGCGAAGGCCGCGCACGACTATGGGCTGAAGTGGATCGAAGAAGCGCTATCGCCCGACGACTACTGGGGTTACGCCGAACTGCGCCGCAACGTG
This sequence comes from Paraburkholderia sp. SIMBA_054, assembly GCF_046534875.1. Classification (NCBI taxonomy): domain Bacteria; kingdom Pseudomonadati; phylum Pseudomonadota; class Betaproteobacteria; order Burkholderiales; family Burkholderiaceae; genus Paraburkholderia; species Paraburkholderia sp. SIMBA_054. The sequence continues at coordinate 11,700 of NZ_JAWRXV010000116.1, forward strand.
CCGCGCGGCATGATGGTGTCGACGGGTGAGCATGAGGCGACGCGCTGGGGCTTCAGGATGCTGCTCGAAATGAACTGCTGCGATCTGATCCAGCCGGACGTCGGCTGGTGCGGCGGCATCACCGAACTGATCAAGATTTCCGCGCTCGCCGATGCGCATAACGTGATGGTCGTGCCGCATGGGTCGTCGGTGTACAGCTATCACTTCGTCGTCACGCGTCACAACTCGCCGTTCGCCGAGTTCCTGATGATGGCGCCGAAGGCCGATCAGGTGGTGCCGATGTTCACGCCGTTGCTGCTCGACGAGCCGGTGCCCGTCAATGGCCGCATGAAGGTGCCTGACACGCCGGGCTTCGGTGTGCGGCTGAATCCCGAGTGTGCACTCGAGCGGCCTTATCAACATTGAACGGAGAAGCATGTGCTGCTGAAAGACAAGGCGGTGATCGTTACGGGTGGCTCGCGCGGCATTGGGCGAGCGATTGCCGTGGCGTGTGCGAAAGAGGGTGCCGATGTTGCGATCAACTACTGGGGCGATAACGATGCGTCGTATAACCGGCGTTCCGCGGTCGAAGAAGTGGTGGGTGAAATCGAATCGCTTGGGCGGCGGGTGATTGCCGTCGAGGGCAATGTCGCGTTGAAGGAGACGGGGCCTGAGCTAGTGCGGCGCACGGTCGAGGCGTTCGGTAAGGTTGATGTGCTGGCCAGCAATGCGGGCATTTGTCCGTTTCATGCATTTCTTGACATGCCCGCCGATGTGCTTGAGACGACTGTTGCCGTCAATCTCAATGGGGCGTTCTTTGTCACGCAGGCTGTTGCGCAGCAGATGAAGGCGCAGGGCACTGGCGGTGCGATCGTCGCGACGAGTTCGATTAGTGCGCTCGTTGGGGGTGGGATGCAGACGCATTACACGCCGACGAAAGCGGGTGTGCACTCGCTGATGCAGTCTTGCGCGATTGCGCTTGGGCCTTACGGCATACGGTGTAATTCTGTTATGCCTGGGACGATTGCTACTGATCTGAATGCCGAGGATCTCGGCGATGATGCCAAGAAGGCTTACTTCGAGAAGCGCATTCCGCTTGGACGGCTGGGGCAGCCGGATGATGTGGCGGATTGTGTGGTGTTTCTTGCTTCTGATCGGGCCAGATATGTTACTGGCGCTGCGTTGTTGGTTGATGGTGGGTTGTTTGTGAATTTGCAGTAGGGTTTTTGGTTGTCTGCGACGCTGGGGTTTGCTATGTGTTTGCGTTGGCATCCGCGTTACGGTGTCTGCCGTTCAAACGTCGCCCCTGTGCGGGGCGGCACCTACTTTTCTTTGCCGCCGCGTAACTATTCAGCGCTTGTAAACTGCTACCAGG
>NZ_JAWRXV010000730.1:0-274 GCF_046534875.1 Paraburkholderia sp. SIMBA_054
CTTCCTGTTCTCGGCCATCGCCGGGCAGATCGCCGAGAAGCTGGAGAAGCAGCGGCTGATCGTCATCACCACGACGATGGAGATCGTCGTCATGTCGCTGGCCGCGGTCGGTTTCCTCACCCAGAACATGGTCGTGCTGCTGGTGGCGCTGTTCTGCACCGGCCTGCAGTCCACGCTGTTCGGGCCGGTGAAGTATTCGATCCTGCCCTCCGTGCTGAAACCCGAGGAGCTCACCGGCGGCAATGGCCTGGTCGAGATGGGCACCTCCATCTCG
>NZ_JAWRXV010000731.1:0-274 GCF_046534875.1 Paraburkholderia sp. SIMBA_054
CCGTCTTCTTCGTCGGCCGGGTCGGCCAACGACTGGACCGACCACATCAGGTCGGTGGTGTGGTCGATTACGGCGACGTGGTCGGTGCGCTTGTCGCCGACGGGCAACCAGGTGCCGTCGGCGGCGACCTTCGTGAAGCGGATGCCTTGCCGCGGCACAGCGAGTGCTTCGCCCGGCAGCCAAGTGTCCGCACCAGGGCGCGGAAAGTCGATGGTGGTCTCCAGCGTCGAACCGATGGGATGGACGGTGTCGATGACGAGCCTCGAATCGTCGG
>NZ_JAWRXV010000732.1:0-274 GCF_046534875.1 Paraburkholderia sp. SIMBA_054
GGTTCGGCTTCCGTGGTAAAGCACCAGTCGGTGCGTGGATTGCCGATGCAATAGAGATAGCCGACCGGGATGTGGATCCAGGCGTAATTGTCCTTTCCGCCTGCCTCCAGCAGCAGCACGGAGCGGTTCTGGTCTGCGGAAAGCCGGTTCGCGAGGGCGCAACCTGCCGTGCCCGCGCCAACCACGATGTAATCGTAGGTGTCGGTCATGATCTCATATCCAGTAAAAGGCGGAGCCGCTATCGAACGAGCGTGCGGCTCCCGAAATGTTGGTT
>NZ_JAWRXV010000733.1:0-274 GCF_046534875.1 Paraburkholderia sp. SIMBA_054
GCTCCTGAAATAATTGGCAGATTATATTCTGATAAATTCCATTCACAATTTTCAAATCGATCAGTACCTTTACTTGCAAATAAATTACATATTTCACTCTGATCACCAGATAATACATGTACAGCAAATTTTTCAGTTTTTATAAAAGACTTATAAGATGATACCCTTTTATCAATAGACCATAAGACGAGTAAAGGGTCTATTGATACTGATGCAAATGAATTGACTGTAAGCCCCAGAGGAATGCGGTGCTCATCTACTGTTGTTACGACCG
>NZ_JAWRXV010000117.1:0-12743 GCF_046534875.1 Paraburkholderia sp. SIMBA_054
ATCAACGTGGAACGTGAAACGCCCATCAAGGTCAGGCAGGTCAAGTATCTGAATAACGTCGTCGAGCAGGATCATCGAGCAATCAAACGCCGAACTAGGCCCATGATGGGCTTCAAGGATTTTCGCTGTGCCCGCATTATCCTGTCAGGCATTGAGACGATGCATATGATTAGAAAAGGTCAGATGAAGGGCAGCGGCGATACCCGAACCGCTGCTGCGCAGTTCTATTCGCTGGTGGCATAAGGACTCCTTGCCATTACCGAATCTCTTACCCCGCCAAACTTATCGCGACACAATCCACCAACGGCCGTGCGCGATCCGGTCACAAAGAAACCTCGGCGGTCAACGCGTCCCACGGCGCAGTCAGGCGACCTTCGACGCGCACGATAAGGCCAGCGTTCTCCAGAATCACCACGTCCTCGTAGACACGCTTGTAGTCCCGATCCAGCGCAGTTGCCAACGCCTTCACGCTTTCTGCGCGTTCGCGATGCAGGTGACGAAGCATCTCGAGGCGCTTCGGCGACAGCGCAGCCAGCATCTCCTCGAGCGACAGAAAAGTGACGTGCCGCTCTTCGAAATTCTCGCCTGCCTGGGCACGGTTGAACGCCGTCGCGAATCGACGACCCATATCCCGCGCACCACCAACATGCACATTAAGTTTGCTCATGATTCACCTCGCTCACGTTCTACATCATCCAGGAAATCAGCCACCATCTGCTCAGGCGTCGAAAACACGTAAGGCTCTTCCAGATCGCGGTAGTGCCGGTGGTCGCCTTTGCCCCGTTCATTGTCGTAGCCGATGATTCTCTGACCTGCACGACCATAAAACAGGCTGTACTTGAGACCGTGCGGTCGTTCGCCGTCGCTCTCCGGTAATCGCCAGATGCGCATTTCGAGAATGGCCCCATCCGGGTAGACGGTTCGGTCCTCGAACAGGAGTATGGCTTTCTTCTTCATATGGCGCAGGATGCCATACAGACATTATGGCGTCAAGCGCCATAACAGACCGCCATATGTTTGCGACGCTGTTCTTCGGGGGTTCCGATATCGATGAAGCGATCGGCATAGCAGGTCGACTGAAGACGGGAGGCGAACAAGGTAAGCACAATTTCCTATCATAGGCGTCCAAGTTATTATGACCTGGTCAAATCGCCGAAAATTGGCATATATGCCGGGCGTGCCATCTGGGCTCAGAGTTCATCCCAGATTTGCGGAAATAATGCAGCAGGTCAGGCCAGGGAGGCTAAGACTTGGGTTGCCACAAATACCCCGCTTTTTGCAGCCTGGTAAGCCAGGCTCCCCGCTTGCCGTGACTCGACATCAATTGCGCCAGACGACGCCGGAATACGGCATCCCGCCTGGCGTGTGTATACGCTTCGGCGAGATCCTGCAACTTCTGGAATGCCTGATCGTAGGCGCTGCCCGTTGTGCGTCGCAGTTGTGCATCGATGCCTGACCACGCCGTGTCTTCCTGCTCGAGAAGTGATGTGAGGTACCGTGTGCGTTCCTCACGACGACGAGCCTCGGCCGCCTGGCGTGCTTGCTGCTCCCTTTTTTCACGGATGGCACGATGAGAGGCGACCCTTGATTCGATTTCGGATATTCGACGGCGCCTGGGCAAATTCAATTGCTTTGCATTCCTACCCTTCTCCCATTTGAGAAAAACGTTTCGAAGCGTTCGCTCCGCTTCACGGCTGCGTCCCTGTAGCAGCATGCGCAGTTTCGCCCGCATTTCCTCAACCGGCAACTCACGTAACCAGGGATCAAAGCGACTGTCTTCGCTCCCACTGGATTCTGGGGCCAATAATGGCGGGCTGACCTCTGCGGCGGCGGCGAGCCAATCTGCATCCAGCATCAGAAACTCGGCCAGTGCTACCTGTGCGGGCGTCAACGCCTGTAATCCCGCAGGCACCGGCGGTTCGATTTCGTCATCGTGTAGCTCATCATTCGCGAGGCGGGCAAGCCACCCAAGATAAAGCGGGCGAGCATCGCCGCCGAGCAGCTCGTCGCGTACTGGCAGCAGGCGCGTCATCCACCCCGCGCCATCCATCTCCTCCGAGAAGCGGACGTGTTCGCCCGAGTCATCGTTGAACGACCAGTCGAGGATGCACCAGTCATCGACGTCCATGGCCTCGAACGCTTTCTCGAAACGGGAGCGCCTCTTTCGTCCAGCCTTGACGTAATCGCGGATGGTCGCCGCGCCAAACGTCCCGCGCGGCAGGCGAAGAAGCAGGCGGCAGCTCCCCCAGTTGGAGGAGTAGAAGTGGGCATCGAAATATTGCTGTACCCACTCGAGCGGGTCGCCCTTGAGGTCTCCCCAGTGATATTCGTTGACGAAGCTCGAGGCGGTAATCGTGGCCCGCGTGGAGAAACTGCGCAACTCTGCCTGCTGGGTCGCCGTAAGCAGCTGGTCGACGCATGCAAACTCGTAGTATTGGTATTCGCTCATGCCAGATTCCCGTAGCGAAGCGCATGGAAGAGAAGAGGTGAATGTGCTGGCGCGCAACCCGGCAGAGCCATGAGACTCCGGGCCGACGCGAAAGTCGGAATGCTTCATGACCAGCGCCGGAAGGCGTGCGCGTTGCCATTGTGACGTCCTTTCGGCACGCGATACGGCGCTTTCAGCCAGCCGCGTCCGCGCCGCCCAGCCGCATCCGGTAGTCCACCACGAGCTGCTGCTGTGCTTCGAGCTGCGCGGCCAGCTTCGTGAGGTCCGCGCGGAGCGAGTCGCGAGCCTCGCGCACCTGGAACAGCTCAGTTGCCCGCGCATCGGCTGCCGACTGCGCTGCGTCGCGCTCGGCCTCGGCGCGCGCTCGATCGGTGAGCGCTCGATTGAGGGCGGACTGCAGCGCCTCGCCATGTGCCTGCTGATCGCGTGCGAGCCTGGTCGTGGCCGTCGCTTCTGCGACGAGCCGCGCGTTGTCCCGGTTCAGCTGTGTGATCTCGTTCTGCCGGACGATGGCTGTCTGGTTCGCCTGGCGTAGCTCAGCCTGCACCTGCTGGACCTGCTGCTCATGTCGGTGCGCTTCCTGTTCGCGCTGCTCGCGCGCGGCCGTACGGAAGTGCTCAAGGGAATCGCGCGCATGCACGAGCTTTGCCTCAAGCGACAGGCGGAAGCCTTCCTGCTCGGCAAGGCGCTCGGTCTGGTCGCATACCTGCTGGGTGAGCCGCTCGACGTCCAGGTCGCGCTGATGCAGCGCCACGCGAGTGCCGGCGTGCACCTCCTGCTCCGCGGAAAGGGCGGCAGTCGCGCCAGAGAGCGGCTCCCGCACCGTGGCCAGCTCAGCGCCGAGCCTTGCGATTTCGGACTGCGCCTGCTGGCGCTGCGCGGCCGCAGCGGCGGCCTGCTGGTCGACGAGGGCTTGTGCTTCTTCATGCAGGCGGGCCGCGAGCCGGGCCACCAGATCCTGGATCGCGTCCGAGAGCGAGCCGGCGCGTGTGAGTGACGCGCCCTCATCTTCCTCCAGTTCCTTCAGGTACCGGTGGATCGTGGTTTTCGAGCCCGTGTTTCCGAGCGCGATACGTATCGCGTCGATCGATGTGTGCTGCCCCTGCGCGAGCAACGCCTCGCGGGCGCGCTTTACGTCCATGCGCGTAAGACCGGTGCGGGCCATCTGCTTCCTCGCTCGAATATCGTACTGTATTACGTACCATGCATATACGTATTGTTGTGCATGGTCAAGGGTGGCCTGATATGGGTATTCCTAATATGTGATAAAGGAGGATTATCGAATGTGATGGCCCGGAATCTGGCCTGGACGACGGGAAACGGTATGGAAAGCAGATCGGCTGCCCGATTTCAGGCGAGCTCCAGCTGGCGCTCCTCTCCGGGCGTGCGCAACTGGTAGCCCATCGCCCGGTAACCGCGCTGGCGCTTCTCCCACATGCGCAGCAGCGCCGGATGGGCGGCATCGACGTAATCGAGTACCCGTACGCTCGACTTGGCCGCGTGCTCGCGGTGCAGCCGGCCGACATACTGCTGCAACGTGCCCTTCCACGAGATCGGCATGGCCAGCACCAGCGTGTCCAGGGCCGGATGGTCAAAGCCCTCGCCAACCAGCTTCCCGGTCGCCAGCACGATCCGGGGCATATCATCGGCTAGCGCGTTGAGTGCGGCGAGCTGCGCCGCGCGCGCCTTCCTCGCGAGGCGCCCGTGCAGCACGAACAACGGCTGTACATCGTCGCCCAGCGCCTGCTGCAGATAGTCCAGATGATCGGTCCGCTCGGTCAACACGAGCACGTTGCGTCCCTCGCGATACTGCTGACGGATGTCCTCGGCGATCATGCGGGTGCGTTGCGCGTCATTCGCCAGATGAGCGAACACGTCCTGGATCGGCGCGTCAGACGTGACATTGACTTCGGCGGTGAGCCTTTGCGGGAGAACTTCAAGCAGATGCGGCGCGCTGGCGGGCGATTTCGCTGCGTGCCGGATCGGTCCGCACAGCATGAACATCACCGGCTGCTGGCTGTCGCGCCGGACGGGGGTCGCGGTCAGGCCGAGCACGTAGCGCGCGTTGACGGCCTTGAGCACCGCCTCGAAGGAGTCCGCGGAGACGTGGTGACATTCGTCGACAATGACCTGGCCGTAACGCCGTAGCAGCTCGCCTCGGCTGCCATCCGGCGCCACTGACTGAAGCATCGCGATGTCGATCCGGCCCCTCGCTTTCGACTTGCCGCCCCCGATCGTGCCAATGTCGCGCGGGTCGAGCGCGAGAAACGACTGCAGACGCTCGCGCCACTGGTCAAGCAGCTCGCGACGATGCACGAGCACGAGCGTGTTGACGCCGCGCCGGGCAATCATCGCGGCCGCCGTCACGGTCTTGCCGAATGCCGTCGGCGCATGCAGGATGCCGGTGTCATGTCGCAGCAGGTCGGCCACTGCCGCCTGCTGGTCATCGCGCAACGTGCCGGCAAATGAAACCGTAACGGGCTCACCCGCGCAACGCTCGTCACGAACGTCGCAGGCGACGTGGTTGTCGCGCAGCAGTGTCATGACTTCATCGCGGCAGCCCCGCGGCAACGCAATGTGGCGCGGGCAGTTCTCGGCGCGGCCGATGATACGCGGTTTGTCCCATACGCTGAACCCGCGCGCCTGGGCCCGGTAGAACTCCGGATTCTGGAAGGCCGCGAGCCGGATGAGACGGTTAAGCAATGCTTGCGGAAGCTGGGCCCTTTCGAAATAGAGCTGGTTCGCGAGTGTCAGCGTCAGCGCCGCTGGCATCGTTCCGGCTAACTGCTTCGGCAGCGCGGGGGGCGGCTTCCATGGTTCGGCCTGGTCTTCCTCCGCGATGAACGCGACGTCGAGCGGGTGAGCACTGCCTGTAGCGCGGAAGACCACGCCCTCGATGTCGCGGCTGTCCATGACCTGTGCGGACGCGAGATACGTCCACTGGTCAGCGTACGGCTGGAAACCATCGTCGACAAACACGCTGCAGCCGTGCTCGCGCGGCTGCTTCTGCAGCGGCAAGGCAATCAGGTTACCGAAGCCGCCTTTGGGCAGCACGTCCTGGTTCGGGAAGAGCCGGTCGTAGGACGACAGTTCGAGTTGCCGGGTCCGGACACAGGTGTGACTGATGATGGCGGACCCCATGCGCCGTGCGTCACGCGCAGCGACGGCCGACGAGAAGAAGATCCATGCATGCGCTCCGTTGCCCGATCGCGAAATCTCGAGTGACACCGGCACGTCCAGTTCGCGGCAGGATTGCCGGAAAGCCATGGCGTCTTCACGCCAGCCCTCCTCATCGAAATCGACCGCAAGCAGGTAACAGGTACTGTCTGGCATCAGTGGATAGAGGCCCACCGTGTGATCGCCCGCCAGATGTGCGTAGATGACCTGGTCGTCCAGCGGCAGCAGAATACGATGCCCGCAGTCCGCGCACCGGATGCGGGGCTTCTCACAGATGCCCGTTCGCCATTCATTTGCGCAGGCCGGTGCGTAGCCCGACTTCCCGGAATTGCGGCTTTCCCAGCGCAGCGGATAAACATCCGTGCGGCCGCGAAAAAGTCGACGAAAGAGTTGCACCTTCTGCTTCGTCGAGAGTGTGGGGGCGTCAGTGATTCGCACTGCTGGCGATGGCGTGTGCTGGACCATCCGCACAGGCTCGCCCTGTATGGGAAGACGTGGCGGCAACAATGCGACCAGCCGTGCGTTTTCGGCCTCCAGACGCGCGAGTTCCGCGAGCAGTTCTTCCCGGGTGAAATTTTCCCAGTCCGCGCGTGAAAGCTTGCCTTCGTTCATCGTTTTCACCGGTCGAAACCGCATCTCCCAGCGAGCAAGCCGGGTGGCGCACATGTTCGTTGTTGCATATCATCGTCTCCGATATTGATCACCTGATTGTACCCACGAGCCATGACTGCCATTGATCGCTATGTCGAAGCCGCGACGCGCGAAAACACCCGGCGCAGCTACCAGTCGGCGATCCGGCATTTCGAGCTCGAATGGGGCGGCTTCCTGCCGGCGAGCGCCGACGCCATTGCGCAGTACCTCGCTGACCATGCGGAGTCGCTGTCGCTCAACACGCTACGCGCGCGCCTTGCGGCGCTGGCTCAATGGCACCAGACGCAGGGCTTCCCGGATCCGACCAAAGCGCCGCACGTCCGCAAGGTTCTCAAAGGGATCGCTGCACTGCATCCGGCGACCGAGAAGCGCGCGAAGCCGATGCAGCTCACGCAGCTCGAAACGCTCACGGTCTGGCTCGATGGGCAGATCGCCCAAGCCTCCGACGAGCGCAGCCGCCTCGCATACGTCCGGAACCGGGCGCTGGTGTTACTGGGCTTCTGGCGCGGCTTTCGTTCCGACGAACTCAGCCGACTGCGGATCGAGCACGTGACCGTTGAAGCGGGCCGCGGCATGACGCTGTTCCTGCCGCGAACGAAGGTCGATCGTGGGCACCTGGGCACGACCTTCAAGGCCCCGGCGCTCTCACGGCTGTGCCCGGTGACAGCCTATGAGGCGTGGCTTGCGGCCTCTGGCCTGACTGAAGGGTTCGTGTTCCGGAGCATTGACCGCTGGGGGAACATTAGCGACGAAGGCCTGCATGCCGCCAGCTTCGTGCCGCTGTTGCGCACCCTGTTCCGGGAAGCGGAACTGCCCGCGCCGGACAGCTACAGCAGCCACTCGCTGCGGCGAGGCTTCGCGACCTGGGCCAACTCGAACGGCTGGGATCTGAAAATGCTGATGCAGTACGTCGGCTGGAAGGACGTCCGTTCCGCGATGCGCTACATCAATGCCGCCGATCCGTTCGCGCAGCACCGGATCGAATCCGCGCTCGCGGCAACGCCAGCATCTGCACCGCCGGAACCGGTGATCGTAACTCCCTCGAGTCTGCAACTGACGGTCGTGTCTGCGTCAACTTCGCCGACGGCCGAAACCCGCCTGAACCTGCACCTGGTCATCGAACGCAACAGCAAGTTCGTGCGTGGCATGTCGAAGGCACGTCGGTGGATCGAGGATTTTTGCCTGACCGGGTACGGAATGCTGCGCCTCGACTCGCGCCGGAGCGAGTATGAGATCGTGATGCCGCACGCACACGGCCCGGAACTGGAGCGCGCAATTGCCGATCTTCTCGCCGAAATGCACTCGACGGCAGACCTTTGCAACTGCTGGATCGAGGCGTCGCTGCACGATCCAGTGACGGACACGTACTGGAGTTGAGGTCCGCCCGGTAATCGATTCGTCATGCGCCCAGCTGCGTGCCCTTATGCGCGCCCGCACCGACGTTGACCCAACGCCAGCTCGTCAATGATGCGAGCCAGAGCGGACGACGGAACCCATTGACCACCTTGGGCAATGAATCGGGAAGCCGCCTCGACGATTGTCTGGTTGTGGTCGCTATTGAATGCGGAAACGGGAGCCATAAACAGTTCCGCAAGCGCAGATTGCTGTTTTCCAAACTTGCCCAGATCGATGTGCCCTTCGGGATCAAATGTGAGAATAAAGAATGTGCGTCGCACAACCTGCACAGGCTCCCTCGCCTTCAGTTCGACGATCACGTCGGCCGTTCGTATCCGTTGTCCGGCGAACGCGGGCAAGCATTGACTTGCCGGATCGTGCAGCATTTGCCAGAGCCTGTTGCTTGCCAACCGCCAAACGGTATCGTCACCAGCAATCAGGAACGTGCGAACGGAATAACCCATTATCATGCCTGTTGCGTCAGCTGACGAACCGCAACCTCAGCCTGAGCTTCCAGCGGATGAACATTGAGCCGTTCCAGATCGGCTCAATGTTCACCGAAGTCACCCATGTCGTCGGAGCGAAGCAATTCCAGCGGTTGCAGGACCTCACGAATCGCGAGCAGCTCTGCCACGTAATGATCGATCTGGTCGAGAACATCCGATACCTGATCCACAAACGGATCGCCCTGCGTCCCGACCGTCGGGCTCGCACCGTTGACGAGCGCATGCGCCATGCTGTGCAGGCGCAGAAGATCGTCCCGCAGGCCTTCAGGATCATAGAGGCTCGCGCGTAGCTCATCCAGCGTATGCACGGCATCGAGCATCCGCGTCGTGTCATAGCGCGACTGTAGCGCTTCCAGTGCGGCTGCATCGACGTCACCATACGGCGTGGTGGCTACCGCGGCTCTTGCACTCATCTATTACCCCTTTTCGTCGCCAGGCCGGACTGCCCGGCCAAACAGGGCATCGTCGATCCAGCTTTCGGGCGGACGGTCCAGATGCAGCCGGTAGCGCCCGAAGCGCCGGATGTTGTGGGTCGGATACGGGCTCAGGAACTCAATGTCCTCGGCACGGACCTTCTCGCCATCAGCCACCATGTCGCGCAGCGCCCGCATCATGTCCACCGTGTTCTGCAGGATCACTGACGAGGCGATCAGGTCATTGTAGCGTAGCCGTTTCTGCTGCTCTTCCGGCTCATTCTCGGCAATCACGTCGCCGCCGAATGACAGCCATTTCGCAAAGCCGTTGTACGACTCGATCTTGTTGGTATTTGCCGTTACGTCCTGGCGCAACTCGCGGCTGCTGATCCATTCGAGCAGAAAGACTGTGCGCACGACGTTACCGAGTTCGCGCGCGGCAAGATAGAGCCGGTTCTTGCGGCTTTCCGAACCGAGCCGCCGCAGCAGCAGGGGCGAGGAAATTGTCCCCGCCTGGATCGACAGCGCCACCTGCATCAGTTCCTGCCAGTGCCGTTCGATCAGCACCCAGTCGATGGTCGCCGTAAAGAGCCTGTCAACATGTCTGTACTTCGCCTCACTGTCTGGCCGATACAGCACAAGGTCCTTCCAGTTGCGGATTCGTGGCATCAGCCTGATACCGAGCAAATGGGTGAAGGCGAACACGGCAGCCGACTGGCCCTGCGTATCGGTGTGCACGGTATCGGCCTTGACCGACAGGCCCGCCTTGAGCAGCCCCTCGATCACGTAGATGGCCTCCCACACGCCCGGCGGAATGAAATGCCGGAATACGGCGATATAGTTGTCGGCAACGTGCCGGTACGCGACCGCGCCCATTTTCCGGTAACGAAAGTGATAGCCGGCCAGCAGATTGTTGTCGTAGAAGTCGTACTGCGTGCCGTCGGCCGCGACCGTCTTGCCGTCGCCCCAGTGCTTTGGCAGATCAAGTCGCAGATAGAGTTCAATCAGCTCGCGCTGCGCAGCCTCAAGCTTGTCCAGGCTCATATGCCGGCGATTGACGAACGACAGCATGTGCGCCGTCACATCGGTATCGAGGTGGCGAGCCGTCTGCGTTGGGCCCAGGTTGCAGCCCATCGCGAAGATTGTCAGCAGGTATCGCTCGGCCGCCTTCCGAATCTGCGGATCGCTCCCGGACAGCGGCCCAAAGTGCCTCGTGAAATGCGTCCAGTGCTCGATGTTCGCGAGGATATCGAGCACGTTGCGTGTCGGCAGGCGCGCATTGATCCGCTCCTGCAGGGCGATCGCGCTGGCTGGGATCTCTTTCGCAGTGGTCTTGCGCAGGATCGGCTCGCCTTTCTGGTCGATCGTGACGTGTTCGCGCTTGTGCGGAAATTCGTCGTCGAGCTTGCGCGCCACGTCGGACAACCACTGACGCAACTGGGCAACGAACTCGCTACCGGTTTCCGGCAGGCCGACCTTCGCGCAGTAATCGGGCAGCTGCTGCTCACACTGCCGCCACGGCAGCAGGTGATCGCGGTAGTCGGCGCAGGCATCAGACCCGGACACGCACAGGTCACCGACGCGCAGCTCCTCCGTCATGTATGAGAACACGCATAGTTCAAGATAGCGCCGGTTGGTCGGCGCCCCTTCACCGTGGGAGCGGCGCACGAGCTTGCGCCAGCGCGACGCCGCAAAACTCAGGTCCACATCGGCATCGATCCATTCGCGGTGCAACGTTTCGTTTTCGAGCACCACATCGAGCGCATCGAGCAGCGTGCGCACCTGGCTTGTGGAATCCCAATCGAGGGTGCGGGCGAGACGCATGAGCACCGAGCGGTGCGCCCGGAAATGCTTCCAGAGCAGCGGCAGGTAATTGCGGCCGCTGAACGCACGGATTGCCGCGCAGCTTTCGCGCAAAGGCTCGAGGTCGCCCTTCGGTGCGAGCCACTTTCGAATGGACTGCGCGATCGACATCTCATCGGACTCGTCGGCAAGAATGTCGACGACGCCGTCGAGCAGGACCACCAGGTCTTCGACCTGGTCACGCTGACTGCGCTGGACGACCTCCAGTTCGTCGCTCGCGCGCTTGTGAATGGCACCCATGCGCCGCACGAACATGTCGGCAAGATCATCGCGGGTACGTACGCGCATACGGTTGAGCAGCGCCACGATCAGCGTATAGCGTTTCTCGGGAAGGGTGTCTTTCTTGAGGGCGGATGCATCGAGCGCCATCGCCTGCATTGCCAGTGAGCGCAGTTTGGATGCTGGGACACCGGCGAGCGCGATTGTGAAGTCGCCGATTTCGTCGAGCCAGGCAATCTGGTCGATCAGCAGGTCCAGATGCTGGCGGGATGGACGCTTTGCGTGTCGCTTGATTCGGTTATAGGCGGTCTGACGGCTCGACAGGTCGCGGGCAAGAAGACGGTCGAGATCGCGCTTCTGTTCGTCGGTCAGGCGCCGCGCGACCCGCTTGAAAAGCCGCGTCTGCGTCTTCGCATGGATCTGCTCGGTGATCCGGTCCAGCGTCGAGAATGCGGGCAGCTCGACTTTCTGCGCAATCAGCTCGTCGATCGTGGCATTGATGATGTCGATTGGCTGGTCCATCGACAGCGCCGCGGTATGCGCGGCGCGCGTCGCAATCGTGCCTGCGTCCGTCCCGTAGTAGGGCTTGACGCCGAGATAGTCGCGCACCGCTGCGTAATGCCGGAACAGCGTCGGCGACGCCTGCGTATCGTAGCCGAAGGGCACAGCAGGACCAATGTTCGCCGCCGCCCGTACCTGTTCGACGATGGCAACAGGAACACCGTCGAGCGCCGGGAAATGATGCATCTGCTGGAAGATTTTCAACAGCACCAGCAGGCCGAGACGAGGTCGCTCGCCCCGGGTCAGTCGGCGCCCCCATTCCAGTTCATCGGGCAGGGGCGTGTAGCAGGCTTGCAGATCTCGGGTAGCCAGGACCTTGGGAAAGCGCGGGTATGCGGTGCGTTCGATGGTGGCCATTGCGAGTCGCCCAGATCGCAGAGGGCCGCTTAGATTAGCGCAAGAAAAACCAGACGTTACTGCGTCAGATCGAAATGTTGTGGCGGGTTTTCATAACCGGAAGGCTTATGATAGAAATTTACGCGTTGTTCAACCCCCTAGTGGCGGCCAGCCAACCGCTGCTAACGCTTCCAATGGAGCGCGATATCTGGCTCACGGGGACGATCCAGCGCGGCAACGGCACACTTGCGCAGGGGGACTATACGACCATCATTGTTGGATCGAACGCCGACGTCGCGCTGCGACGACAGGGTAGTGACCAACATCCTGCTCGGCGAACGGGGCACGCCGGCGCCTACGCTGCTGCTGCCGTATCTGAACCAGCGGGTCGCCGTCCGGGGCCGCGTCATCTGTCCCGGCTCCGGTATCCAGTTTGCGCCGCAACCTGACGACGTGTTTCCGGTCTGGTGAGGCGCGAGTCGTTCCCGCATCGCGCAAGGGATGAATGCACAACCGACGTAGGGGAAGCGCATGGCGAAGAACTTCTGATGTGGGAAAACGTGAATCCCTGCGCTGCCTGCCGGAGACTGGCCGGCCAGTCTTGCGTGACAGCGACGGACAATGTCGGCGACGCCGTCTGTCCGACACCTCGCGATGTGGCACGTGGACGCGCGTGCTGAGAGCAGGCAGGGGGCGAAGTCGCGGCTTCAGCGAAAGTGAGCATGTCCGGTTTTCCTGCCAGACTGTAGCGGAGGATATGATGAACAGCGACCTGAAAAAGTGGAATCCATTCAAGTTCCTGCGTGGTGCGGGTCGCCAGTCCGACACGGACAGCGCTGAAGGCCCGTTGGCTAGCGACCAGTGGCGCACGCCATGGCGTGCAGTTGAAGAGTTCTTGCACGATCCGTTTGCTGGGCGCGGGGTGCTCGAACGATGGTTTGGCGACTTCAGTACATCGCGCTTCCGGCCGCGCATCGACGTGGTAGATGAGGGGCTGGTGCTGCGTGTAACCGCCGAGCTGCCAGGGATGGAGCGGGAGGATTTGAACGTCACCGTGGAGGACGGCGCGCTCGGATTGCGGGGTAAGAAAAAACAGTGACCTTGCCCGCGAAAAACGTATCCGTTACTGAGAGTGTGTAAAACTTCAGCAACGGAGGATTGAGCAATGGGTAA
>NZ_JAWRXV010000734.1:0-273 GCF_046534875.1 Paraburkholderia sp. SIMBA_054
AACATCGACATCGACTGTTTACAAGCGATCATTCATTACTCCGCTCGCAAGATGTGGGTAATCCTGAGACTTCGGACTGGTAGCGCACGCGTCCCACGTTGTAAGAGCGCTAACGTGTACGTCGCGACAACCTACACACAGTTTGCCACCTGGGCGGCACAAACCATTCGCTGCCGCTAGCCCGTGTGCGGGTGTTTGAAGTGGGTGAGGCGTGTATTCAAAGCGTTGGCAACGAACGCGAACAAAGACGTTGCCGTGTGAAGTGTGGGACCG
>NZ_JAWRXV010000735.1:0-273 GCF_046534875.1 Paraburkholderia sp. SIMBA_054
GAGTATGCGAACCAGACCGAAGCCGGTTGCGTCGAGCCCGAGCGGCGATCGTCGCGCACGTAGACCCACAGCCGGCCGGTGCGGGTCTTCCTGCTGCCCGGTGCGAGCACCGGGATCGGCGTGTCATCCGCGTGCAGCTTGGCGGCCGACACCGTATAGCGGCGCAGCGCCTCTGTTAGCGGTGCGCACAGCGCCTCGCACTGGCCGACCCAGCGGCCCATGCTGGCCCGGTCAAGCGTCACGCCGTCGCGCGCCGCGATCGTCGATTGCCGG
>NZ_JAWRXV010000736.1:0-273 GCF_046534875.1 Paraburkholderia sp. SIMBA_054
CCAAAACCATATTCAGAACCCGTATTCATAGCTGCTAGTAGAGCTCCGCCAATACTGGCATTAATACCTTGTTGAAATCCAGTAGTTACGCGCTTCCAATCATAGGCGAGTGCAGTAAGAATACCTAGCACTAAAGCTAGCTCTACCGACCAAATTCCTGTTACTGTTGCTAAGTCTACTTTGCCAACGGCTTCTAACCCTAACTTCGAAAAATCAAAACCTTCTGGGTAACACTTTGGAATAGACATAGTGAAAAATTTATTGGCCACTCCC
>NZ_JAWRXV010000737.1:0-273 GCF_046534875.1 Paraburkholderia sp. SIMBA_054
GCACCGCAGGGCATCTTACCGGCCGAAGGGGTTCAGAGCCGGGTGCATCTCGGAGGCCGGCTGCTTCTTCATACTCGGTGCCAAGTTCCTCGATTACAGGTTGAAGCGTGCGGACGACGAAGGGTAAGCCCACGAACGTGAGCGCGATGACGATACCCGTAGCGTTGAATGCAAGCGGAATGTCTCGCGAGGCAAACCAGGCGCCAATCCAACCGTTGGGCCCGAAAATAAACGCGAGGGTGATGCCTGCCACGGAAGTCGGGAGCGCGAATG
>NZ_JAWRXV010000738.1:0-273 GCF_046534875.1 Paraburkholderia sp. SIMBA_054
GGTGCAGGAATTCACGGAATTTCTCCGCGCGCACCGCCCTGAATCCGGAGGTGAGGTCCTTGATCGCAAAACCGGTCATGTGGCTGGCCAGCCAGTTGTAGAACGTGTTGGCCGCGCCGCGGTGGAAGTTCGCCTGGCCGCTGCCGTCGCGGGCGCCCACGACCATGTCATAGCCCTCGTCGAGCTTGGCCAGCAGGGCGGGGATGCTGGCCGCGTTGTGCTGGCCGTCGGCGTCCATGAATACGAGGACGTCGCCGGTCGCCGCGCGCGCGC
>NZ_JAWRXV010000118.1:0-11921 GCF_046534875.1 Paraburkholderia sp. SIMBA_054
GCAGCGAGTGATGGATTTCGCCGCCGGACTCAGGTACGCACGAGAACTTGACGAATGAGTTGTGTGTAATCAAATGCATTAACCCGTGCTTTGCCCCGCAATTCGAGAGCTGCGGACCGGACGAACGCCTCGACCCCTGCATTCACGATGCCCACTACGGCACTCCCTGTGACCGGATGCAGGGAGAGAATGCCGCTGGTGAGCGTCAAGGACCCACCTTGGGTAACGTGGCCGCCCGAACAACGGACCAGATTGACCTGCCCCATCAGCTTGTTGGCCAGGCTGAACGCAAAATCTTCATCCGTCAGCGATTCAAGCGGTGCGAATTTCGCCGCGCCCGCAGCGCAAATCACGGCATCAGTTCCGAGCTGCTGGTTCATTGAGATGATGGACGCTTTGTCTGTGAGGTCCACGAACTGGTCTGGGCCATTGCGGCTCGCGCCAATGACCTGGTGTTCAGGCGAGAGCAGTCGAACGCGATTTCCTTGCCGATTAGTCCGGTTGCGCCAACTATCAGCACGCGCATAGGTCCTCCTTATCCGGAAGGGTCGCGCCAGCGCGGAGCGACGCATCGCACGTGGCGCAGAGACGAATGAATATCGTACTACTGTCCGAGGCGACGCGAACCAAGCGTTGCCCCCCGGGTTCTCGTTCGCAAACATGGAGCTTTGCCGACCGTGTTTTGTCAAGGTTGGAGGTCTGACATCAGAACTTGCGGATTTGCCTTGGCATCGGGAAGGACGCTTTACCGCTGGCGTCGGGATGGGTGTCGACTCGGGGCTACCGGACTTTCGCGGTACGGTGGGATTCTGCACGTACCCGGCCGTGAAGCTTGCCGGTATGAGCTTCGAAGAGATTGCGTAGCCGTCGGCAATGTGGCGCATGCCCTTGCCTGACTGGGGCTTCTACGGTCACCGACTCGCGCTATACCGGAGCACCGAGCCCCATGCGGGCTCGACATTCTGCGCTTCTGGGCCGCGCGCATGGAGAAGGGAGGCGTCTTTACCAGCAACGTGGACCGGCAGTTTCAGAAAGCAGCGAATCTGGACAGCTGTATCGCCCAGCGCTACGCCGGTTTGACGCGAAAACAATCTTGTGTTCGGGGTCTACAACTCGATTGAAGACCGGACAGAAACCCAGTTGCAAATCATGACGGGGTGGCTCGCGCGTGTTTCGACGCTCGTCGTTGTCGAGCTTCGTGCAGCACGCGCCATGCCGACTTTGTTCTCACGCGCTCGGAGTAGTATCGTCACGTACGCCTAACCACCAGGAGGGGAGACGATGACTACCTGTCAGCAATGTGGTGGCCAAGGAAAAATCACGTGCGAAAAATGTGGCGGGACGGGGAAGGTGCAGATAACCGAAGTCGAGACTGTTTCAGACGTGTCTCACACGTCCAACACCATCACGTGCCCGAAATGTGACGGAGAGCGGTGGCAGCTCTGCCATCGGTGTTACGGCTCCGGAGACGTCCATGATAACGAGACCTCTGATGTTTTCGACTCCGAAGGCAGAGATACTTGACTTCCTCGGAGAGCGCCCGGAAGACTCAATTGGCAATCGCAGTTGCGATAGAGGTGTTGATGTGCGCGCGCATAGCCCCGCGTTCTGGTAGCGGGTAAGGCGCCTTTACAACCGACCCGTCTATTGCACGCCGAACAGGGGGCAACCGCTTGACGGTGTTGGCCAGCCGAAGCCAAACCGCGCAGGACACTGGGCCAACTGGCGCATTAGTTTGGGTAACTGCGACTCCCAACTGGCTCGGCGCCAAGCATGCGCAGCAATACTTTCCCGTCTACGGTCAGCGCCAGCGCGGCACCACCGTCTTCCGACATGATGACCTGGACCACCCCGGCTTCCTGTAGCGCAATGACGTCCGGCGTTTCAATGTCCGTCAAAACCGACGCGTTGCGCAGGCGAAAGAGCGTCGCGAGTTCGTGCGCGCTCAGCCTCACGGGGTGCCTTCTATGAGCACGATGCGTCGAAGAGCTGCCGTCATAGTCTTTTGCTTCCATGACCGTGTCATCCCCGCAAGTTGTGTTATGGAGTCCAAGCCCATCGGACGAGCGCTGATTTGGATAATGAATTGTGACCAATCCAAGCGACGATAGGGGAAACCATGCGGTTTCCCGCGTAACTGCTTGTAAGTGCTGAGGCGACCAGCGCCGGACGCATGCACGAATGACATTTTGCTTCGTTGCAGCCAGCAGCACTGTCAGCGAGCGCACAAACTGTTGGTATGTGTGTCCGGAACGCCCTTTAACTGGTCGCCTCACTGACGATTGCGCCTTAATTGCGCTTTTGCAGCCAGCGCGGGAACTCACTTCCGACACCGGTCAGTTACCCCGTCCGGCGGGTGCGGAGGTGATGTGCTTCGGATGGGCCATTCGGCGGCAACGAGACAAGTATCAAGCTGTCTACGCGGTGTCAGAGGACGACGCACCACTGCTGATGTACTCCCGATACGAACTACACAGCAGCGCGTCTATCTGCGCCTCTTTAAGGTCGATGCCGCAGACACTGCGTAGGATTTCGACGGTCGCCATGACGGCATCGATAACTTGTGTGGCATCGGGCTTCAGCGTATTCATGCTTCGGCTATCGGCAACGACAAAGCGGACTTGAGGCTTTGTGCGAAAAAAGCCGGAAATCGGCCTGACAATAGTCAGGATGATTGACGCCGCGCTGAGCCAGTGAAAAGACTGAGTGGAGCGCTACGTGGCCCACTGTCGGGCACCCGTCGCCCTTGCTGACGCGGGCTCCGGCACGTTGCGCACACGTGGTGTCCTTACTCCACAGCTCCTTGCCAACGCATGGTGACCAGCGATATCCACGCGCCGGGCACGCACCGCACAAATCCAGTCGTTTCAGTTACTTGCCCAGCCTGCTCGTGAAGTTGTGCACAGCCTTGCAAACAGATTTTGTGGACAACTTGCAGTGCCTGATTCGCCGGCTGGTACCTCCGATACAGTCGCTAAAAATCTCATAAACGGTATATACAGTTTATGCGGTCGATGACTGCGGAGATGACTATGGCCGGGCCCGATATCGTAGGGGCGACTAGCGCAATTCCTATGCCCCGCATGGCGGAAACCGTAACGACCCAAGGGCCAGCGAAGGTCTGCTGACGCTCTCTTGAGTCCGTCTTCTTCGAACGCCGCCATGTGCGTGTCTTTGTCCGCGCCCACTGCTCGGCGCGGCACACCATTTGCTGTCCTTTGACCATTCATCTAAATGACGGAGTCTCAAATGGCCGAGTTTCATCAATCCACCAACCACGGCTCCGCCGGTCAACAGGACAATAGTTCTTCAGCGAAGGCCAACGGCGGCGACGGAGAACGAGGAAACGGTCCCGGGGCACTGTCTGAGCTGAAGGACAAAATTGTGAGTGCACAGGAGGTTGTCAAAACGAAGTACCGCGTTGTCTCCGAATCGACCGATGATTTCGTTCATGAGAGTCCGTGGAAATCTGTCGCGATGGCGCTCATCGGCGGACTCGTCATCGGTATGCTTGCTGCCCGCTAACGCGGATTTAACCCTACGAGGGAAAAACCATGGACCCATGTTTCACATGGAATCATTTTCTGGCTGATTATTGGCGGCATCGCTGGCGCGTTGGCCGGTCGCATCGTCGACGGCGGTGGCTTTGGCATCGTCGTGGACATCATCGTGGGAATTGTTGGAGCCTTCATAGGAGGCTGGCTTGGCGGGGCTCTCGGACTGCACCTTGGAGGCGGCATAATCGGCTCGCTTATTACGGCGCTGATTGGCGCGGTCATTCTGCTCGCCGTCCTGCGACTTTTTAGCCGAAGTCGCGCGGGTCCACTGTAGGACTGTGCTCTTTTATATCGATGAACGGCTCGCCATCCACTTCGATAGCGTTACGCACGTTCTCTGGCGTGCGCTGGTCTGGATTCACGTCGAGCAGAATCGCACCGGTGTCACGCATCAAGCCGTAGGACGCAATCACCAATGCCCCCGAGACGGCCCACGAGCGGGTCCGTGCTCGCCAAGACGCCGCCTGGGGCGCTGCGCCTTCTTTGGTCGCAGGCCTCTTCTACCTGGCAGTGGCGTAGGTCATGCAATCGGAATTCTTGTTCGGCGCCTACGCCGCACGACGGGACGGCGCCAGCACGAAAGCTGGATTCAGCACTGCCAGCTCTCCCATGGCCAACGCCGCAGCTACGCAAACAGGCCCCCGGCGTCCACCGCCATGAGATAGTGAATCAACATTTCTAACGTAGAGGAATCACGCCGGGGCGACATAAGGAACAGCACCGTCTGGAATCCACAAGCTGGTTGCGCGCCGCTGTACTGGGCGCAAATGATGGCATTGTTTCGACGGCGAGCCTTGTTGCAGGAGTAGCATCAGCGCACACCGCTCATGGAAACATCGTGCTTACGGTCGTGGCTGGCCTGGTTGCTGGAGCTATGTCAATGGCGACGGGGGAATACGTATCGGTTTCCTCGCAGGCGGATACTGAAAAGGCAGCTCTGGTCCAGGAACAGGCAGAACTCGATGCCGACTTCTCGCGCGAGCACCGGGAATTGACAGCCATCTACGTGCGGCGTGGCCTGGATTTGCCGCTTGCCAGGCAACTCGCCGAAAAACTCATGGCGCACGACGCTCTGGGCGCTCATGCGCGTGACGAGCTGGGCATTTCGGAAGTCACTTCTGCCCGACCTCTGCAAGCCGCACTGGCTTCTGCCTGCAGCTTTGCAGTCGGCGCCGCGTTGCCGACTATCGTTGCCGCACTCGCGCCCGAATCGGTGCTGCTGCCGGCCATAGTCGTCTCTGCTCTGGTGTCGCTGGCCGCTCTGGGCGGCCTGGCCGCTAAAGCGGGCGGAGCGAAAGTTGGCCCGGGCATTATCCGCGTGGTCTTCTGGAGCCTTTGGCGATGGGCCTGTCATCGGGCGTCGGAGCCTTGTTCGGTGCGACAGCCTGAAGCGCGGGGCGCAACGGTTTGCGGCAGACCTCAATGTCTGGTGCGAAGCTATCCGTCGCTGGAAAAAGCGCCGACGAGAGGGGGGGCCGGCTGAGCGGGCCAACCTGTTCAAACCGTCGTCCGACTGCGGGCGTCTACTGCGGGATGTCGACGCCTGCTCGCCTGGACCCCGCTTCAGCCCGAAGAGGACCGGGCAAGCTGCGCATGCCTTTGCCGATGTGACCACGACGCCGAAGGCACGAGAATCGTGCAGTTTCGAGCATCGACAAGCGCGCCGACGAATACCTATTTTTTCGTGGCGGGTCGGACTTGTTCCACTGCGTGTCTAGTCACCCTGTTTGAAGCGGAAGCTGCGGCGTCAATGTTGTTTTCGCCAATCTCCCGTGCCTGTTCGGCGGCCGTTTTGCTGGCTTCAATCGTCGCGCTCGTCGCCTCACTGGCGGCCGTCACCGCTGTTTGCAACGCATTCACGGCGGCTTCGCTTCCGGCCGGTGCATTGCTCGCGACCGTGTCGACAAAGACTTGCGCGACGTGCTGTCGCTGTTTGAATTGGGCCTCAACGTTCGCGGTCAATTCCGCCTGGGCGCCGACCATGATGTTGTACACGTGTCGCCAGTACGACTGTGCTTCTTCCATCGCGGCTTGCGCCCGCTGTGTCTGCAATGCGAATAGCTCCTGTGGGTCCTTGCTTGACAACGTGGCCTGCCGCCCAGTTCCCAGGAACCTGATTCTGTGAAGGTCAAGAATTCCCATCCGTGAGGGCAGGAAGAACGTCAACTGACACGGCCGCATGGACCGTATCCGAATCGGAAGTGCGCCGATTCCACACGTTGGCTGCTTCAGACGCCGTGAAATAGCTACGAGTGCTGATTCCGCACTCGGCGCACATGACCCGAGTCTGTTCGACGTCGCTATCGAATTGCGCTTTTCCACCACAACACGGGCATGACAAGAGGTTGAGTGCGGCACTCATCACGGCTCCTCCCTAGAAATACGAATTGCAGCAAGACAAAACGCTCCTTCCGGAGGTCAGGCGCAGGCGGCACTGTCACAACTACTTCTGTGAATGGTCGAACAACCTTCACGAATGATTTTCAGCGACGCACCAGATGCCTGTGACACCCCAAGGACGGCCATGAACACTGCAGCCAAAGGCATTTCAGAACTGGGGCTGGTTGCGGAGGTTCATGCTGCAGCGTGGTCCAGCGGACCCTTGACCAATAGTCAATAAGGCGGACGTTTGTAGTATTTATGCATTCTCTGGCCCCAGGATGGGTCTGCCATTGATGGCCAATCATCCGCGTCGAAAGCAGGTGCATCCTTGATTTCCTGGGCGCTCATATCGAGACGGAAACACTCGTTGTCGACATCAAAGGTTAATGCGCTCCACGGAATGGCACGTAACATAAAACCGGCGCCCAAGAATTCTCCTTCGGCCAGCACTGCGTAGGCAATCCGCCCGTTGCGCATATCAGCCATGATTTCCGACACCTTTCCGACGTCGTGACCGTCGACAGAAATGACTGTTACTCCCGCGAACGTCGACGTCGACATGACGTCCGGCACCTTGCTAACTGCGACACCAATGATTTTCCCGTGGTTTTCGTCAACGCGGGACTGCATACCCTGACTGATGCTGCTCATGCTGAGGGTGCTCATACGCTTCCTCCTGGAAGAAACGAGATAGGCTCACGGAACGTAGCAATTATTGCACCTGCCAAACACTGACGAGCCGCTTCACCAGGCAAAAAGAAAGCCGGCGTACACCGGCCTCAAAAATTTAACGACCGATGGCGGTCGTTAGGGGAGGAGTCCAATTTAAAGCGTCGAAACGAGCCGCACAAGCGGGAAATCCCTGGACGTATTGCACTACAGTTAGCTGCGGATGAAACGGTTCGCCTTGTGCATTGCTTCATGCGCAAGCTTCGCACACTGACCAACCGGCCAGTCGCTACTCCCTCGCAAATCCCCTGCGCGATTCGCCTGGTCTTTTGGGGGGCGGTACTATTAGATTTGGCGTTCGGAGCACTAGCAAAAAGAGATTTTGTGGGTCGTGCACCGCGCATTCTGGATGCTAGACATTGAAAGGGAGCAAACCAAAACTGGAAGCATTTGAGTTCTCTCTCGTGAACCATCGCAGCGCGCGACCAGGGTCGCATCTTGCTGCAACTCAGGCGAGGAAAGTCTTTTTCGGTATGACCAAATGTTGGCTAATCATTTACCCGACCAGAACGAAGCGCATGGACCTGGTACGCTGCGAGTCCTCGTTGTCGACGACTATCGTGGGGCCGCTATTGGTATTGCGACGTATCTCGCACTTGATGGTATCGAAACCCGTGTCGCTGGCGGATGCGGTGATGCGCTGGAAACAATCAGATTCTGGCTGCCCGACCTGGTCCTGCTTGACATCTGGATGCCACAACGCGACGGCTTCGAGACCGCCGAAGCAATCAGGCATTGCGTACCCGCTCCCAGACCACTCGTTTTGGCATACACGTGCGCTGAAGAACAATTTGTGATGGCGAACGCTGCGAGCGAAAGTTTTGACGGATATTGCCCGAAAGGTACGTCCCCTCCTGAACTTGTTCTTATCGTGAAAAGCCTGTGCGCAACGGCCTCGGCGCACTAATAGTTGCTTCGGTGAACAGGCACCTCACTTCATTCGGACAACTTTCCCATGACCAGCAGCGGCTTCTGCAACTGCTGGGAACGCCCGACATCACGAGCGCTCACAAGTGCAGCGGCGCGCACCGACAGGTCGCGTCGCCTAACATATTTGCGTTTATCTTTTTGTTGCAGCCCGGGCTTGTTCAACGGCCTGTTTGGTCACCCTGCTTGAAGCGGAAGCTGCGGCAGTAACGTTATTCTCGGCAATCTCCACAGCTTGCTCGGCAGCCTTTTTACTGGCTTCAATCGTCGCGCTCGTGGCCTCGCTGGCGGCCGTGATGGCGGATTGCAACGCATTCACAGCGGCTTCGGTTCCGGCCGGTGCATTGCTTGCGACCGTGTCGACGAACGCCTGCGTGTCGCGCAGGCGCGTCTTGAATTGCGCCCCAGTGCTCATGGCCAGTTCCGCCTGGGCGCTGACCACGATGTTCCACACATGCCGCCAGTACGACTGTGCTTCTTCCATCGCGGCTTGCGCCCGCTGTGTCTGCAATGCGAATAGCTCCTGTGGGTCCTTGGTTGACAACGCTGCGCTGGCGATTGCCTGATTTTCGGCAAGCGTCGATTTGACCGCCCGCAAGTTCAGCTCGGTCAGCTTTTCGATGCAGCCAAATGACTTGGTCCACGCGTCGGACAGCGTTTCGAAACTGGCTCTCTGCGAAGCAACCGCTTGTTCACCAGAAAGAATGCTCATTACAACCTCCATCTGGGTAAGGTAGCGGGAAGTCCGCGGAGCCACTTGTTGCAACCGCGACCACCGCTACGGGGCAGGAATCTCGTCACGCAGCAAGGCTCGGTCCCGGGAATGTGTGCAATATCAGTTGTCCTGTACGTTGAAACAAGCGGCGCGCAATGCAAAACCTCTTTGGGCGCCGACACGGCAACAGAGCTCACTGGCGCACGAACTGCAAGTGTGGTCCCGGCTCCCAGTTCAAGCGAAAGACTGAGTGCGGTGCGTGACCGAGGTCGACACGCCGTGTGCGCAAGTGCGCTCCCTTCTTGCAGGTTGCACAACTGCCGGTTTGCTCGTAGTTCTCGATGCTCATCTTTGCGTCGCCAGTAGGGTGGTCGCTAGGGCGGTACGGCGATTGCGCAAGAATCAAGGCGGTTATGCGTCAGCCATTGACGCACAAGTCGCCTCGAGCGAAGGAGACGGTCATGCGAGTTGCTGCCAAGAGAATGTTGATAGGGGCGTTGATTTTGAGCTTGTCCGGCGCCGCGTATGCGCAGGGCGCGGGCGCTGGTGGCGGGACAGGCGGTGGCAACGCGGCGGGGCAAGGTGGAACCGGCACGCCGTCTGGTGCGTCTGGGGCAAACACGATGGGGACAATGTCTGACCCGACGCAGAAAAACGTGCAAAAGAAGCAGAAGAAAGGCGCAATGGATTCGCCTGCTTCGGGCGGCGAGATGAAGAAGGCGTACTGATAGCGGGTCTCCGGAAAACGTGTACGGGTCATCGAGGAAAGACGGTGGAGGCCGGCATGAACAACGCCGCCTTGGCAGGCTGGTGAATCGGGCGCGCGCCGTTTGTGCGGACGGGACTCACCACGAGAACTTCGAATTGGCTTCGGTTCACTCACTCATGGCGAACATCTGTTTCTCGCTCTGTGCCTGATGAGAAACCGCTCCAGCTTTCCCGCATCCACAGGCTTGGGCATATGGGCGTCGAAGCCCGCCTCGAGGGCCGCCGTCCTGTCATCGGCATAACCGGTAATCGCCACAAAGGTCGTTGTTTTAAGGCGCTCCAGTTTGCGGAATGCCCGGACCAGTTCATACCCATCCATGTCTGGCAGCCCGATGTCACTCAAGACGACGTCGGGCACCCAGTTATCCACGAGCCAATGCGTCGGCGGCACGATAGGCGACCCGTGTCTCATGGCCAGACAGTTCGAAGTACAGTGCAATCGCGTCTGCCGTATCGTGGTTGTCATCGACGACAAGCACCGACATGGGCGATGCGGCTGTCACTGCATCCTCGTTATCACGGATGACTGGAGCAGCCGCCGGCGCGGCCCGGCGTAACGTCAGTGTGAACTCGCTGCCGTGACCCAATCCTTCGCTTCGGGCCACCAATGTGCCTCCGTGCAGCTCGGCCAGCTTGCGCGCGAGCGTCAGTCCCAGCCCCATTCCTCCGGGCGAACGAGCCAGCGAGCGCTCGGTCTGTCTGAACAGCTCGAAGACTTCCTCCAGGTCGGCGGCGGCAATCCCGATGCCGCTGTCGTGCATCCGGAGGGCGACCTCCGTCTCGCTGGCCTGGACGCTCACATCAATACGGCCGCCCGGGGGCGTGTAGGTTGCCGCGTTCTTCAACAGATGGGCGATGATTAGAGGGCAGTGAGTGGTATCGGCATCCACGAAGAGCGCCTCGTCCACGTCTATCGTCAGGCTATGGACGCCCTCCGCCACGGCTGCTTCACTGAGCTCGACCGCCCGGTCCACGAGGTCACGCAACCGCACCGGTTCCAGCGTCAGTGCTACGTCGCCTCGAGACACAAGGGACGCCGACAGCAGGTCGTCGACGATTTGGCTCATGTAGTGGACATGCCTGCGCAGGATTTGCTGGGCCCAGGTGCGTTGAGCATCTGTCGCCTCAGGTCTTGCAAGGACTTCAACCGCTGTGTGGATAGGCGCGAGCGGCGCCCGTAGCTCATGCGCCAGCATTGCCAGGAACTCGTCCCGGTTGCGACACGCTGTCTCCAGACGACTTTGCGCTTCCGATAGACGTTCGGACGCCTGCCGTCCTTCGAGATAAGTGACGGCACAATTGGCGAGGGTCCGCAGTGCGCTCTGTTCGTCGTCAGTGACCTTATGCGGTTCATGGTCGATAGCGCACAGCGTACCGAGGCCCGCGCCATCTGACGTCTTCAATACCGCTCCGGCATAGAAGACAACCTTCGGTTCTCCGACAACTTGCGGGTGGTCGCGAAACCTCTCATCTTCGGTAGCGTTCGGAATGACGAGCATGTCGCCCGCCACCAGCGCGTGGGCGCATAGCGACTCCCTCCTGCTCACGGGTCGGGGCTGCATCCCCCAGGCCGACTTGCACCACTGTCGGGTTTCGTCAATGAAGTTAATCAGCGCTATCGGGGCACGCAACGACATGGCCGCCAGGCGCGTTATCGCATCAAGAGCCGACTCGGCGGGTGTGTCGAGGACTCCGAAAGTATGCAGTCGCTTCAAACGTTCCCGCTCGTTCGCGGGGTAGATGGCCTCCATAATGGTCGACCTTCGTCCGGGATTGGTCCCGATAACGTAGGCGCAAGAAACATACCTCGTCGCCGTGGAAGCGATGCACAGAAGGACCACAAGTTTGTCGGCTGCGCGGTTGTCGCCCCCTTCGAGAACGACCGAATAGATACCCGACACCCTGACGATTTCGCCGGGTCTGAACGTGTCTGCCATGGTGCCTCCTTGCCTGCGCCTCTCATTACTCGGGCGAATCTTCATCAGTTTCTTCGTCATCTTCTGACTCAATCCGTGTGCTTCCGCCCGTCGCCGGCGGGTCGCTGGCGGGGAAAGTGTCATCGACAGCCCTGTCGATGTCGTCTTCGGACTTCTCGTTCGTTGGCTTCTGTTCCTTCGGCTTGGTGGTCATGTACGACTCCCAGGTGGTGTCGTGAGTAATTCGATAACAGCAATGCTTGTTCCGGGACTGAGCGCGAAGCAGGTGCATCGCGTTCTCGCCGCTAGCGCCCGGTTCTATAGTCGATTGTTCTTGCCTGGTTATTCGCGCCTGCATCTTGTTAGCCGTATTCGAGAGTAGTTGCGATACCGGCTCCGCCTCCCAGGGCCTCGCGTTTCTCTTCAACTGCATGCGCTGTCGTGCTAATTTGGATATCTAAGTAGAAGTGCCTGCCCAACCCCACGTTTCCCCTTGCGTCGACGGGGCGCAGCATGCAGCCCTAGCCGCTGCCGTACCGTCTGCATCCCCGTTCGCCTGGGCGGGGACCAAGGCTGCGTGCCCTTTTGCGCGGTGAAAGGATAAGGCGCTATGATGGTGTACTACACAAAAAAGGCGGGCCGAGCGAGCCGGTGACACGAGGGAGCGTGGATATCGATGGGCGGTTTCAAAGACTAAGTGCAACAGCGGGGTTGATCGCAATATCCTGTTCCGCGCATTTTTCCATAAAGACTTCGGCAGGAGTTTTCCAGCCGAGCGTCTTGCGCGGACGGATATTCATCCGCATCGCGATCAGGTCGAGCTGGCGCTGCGAGAACACGGAGAGGTCTATGCCTTTGGGCAGGTACTGGCGCAGCAGACCATTGGTGTTCTCGCAGATACCGCGTTGCCAGGGGCTGTGCGGATCG
>NZ_JAWRXV010000739.1:0-273 GCF_046534875.1 Paraburkholderia sp. SIMBA_054
CGGCGTGACCCTCATCGCGGTCCCTCCGAACGCATCGATGTGATGCCGGAGCGCCGGGATTACCGCATTCCGGCTTGAATACGTATGCAGCCAGCCCCTGCTCCCGGAAGCCGACGCTAAGCTAGCCGGGTTCGTCTCGGCACCGCTTCCAAGTGCCTGCAAAGCCCGGAGGGGGGCTCGATGTCGAAGACTCCATGGTGGCGGGGAGCCGTCATCTATCAGATCTATCCGCGCAGCTTCCTGGACGCGAGCGGCGATGGCGTGGGCGACCTG
>NZ_JAWRXV010000740.1:0-273 GCF_046534875.1 Paraburkholderia sp. SIMBA_054
TGTCGGCAAGATTCCCGGTGATCCCGGAACCAGGAAAGACGATGACACCTGTCGGCATCACCGATAGTATGGCATCGTTGCGGCGGAACGGTGCCGCCTTGGCGTGTTTCGCCCAGTCAGGCTTGAAGGCGATCTGCGTCACTTTGCGCGCCTCTGCCCAGCAAGCGGCGATACGTTCGGCTCCCTTGGGCGAGCCGCCATGCATCAAGACCAGATCGGGATATTTAGAATAGGCCTTGTCGAGTGCAGCCCAGACCTGCTCATGATCGTTGT
>NZ_JAWRXV010000741.1:0-273 GCF_046534875.1 Paraburkholderia sp. SIMBA_054
GGGGGGAGATGGCAATATTCGTAATATGCGCTTCATCCATCACAAGCCACATGCCACAATAACCAATGACCCCTTCTTCCGTTTCAGCCAATACATAGTACGCAAATTCATTTTTCAACATCTCTTGTTCAAACGCCTCTTTTGTCCAAGCAAGCGTAAACGAGTTCTTTTCAATTTCGTACACTACATCCACGTCACGAATAGTCATTTTTCGAAACTTCAATGGGGCGGTCATTGGCTTTTTCCTTCATTCGTTTTCGAAAGATTGGCTTC
>NZ_JAWRXV010000742.1:0-273 GCF_046534875.1 Paraburkholderia sp. SIMBA_054
CATCTGGTCTACCTGGCCGAGTGCATGCGTCAGGACGAGCGACGCCAATTCACGGTCGCCACGGGGATTGTGTTCGAACCGAGCATCGCAGCGCAGTGGCTGATCAACACCGCGGCCAGGAGTGGAGCCTTTGCGGTCACGATCCTGCGCGCGGACGGGCTGCCCGCGGCGGCCGGTGGCTTCGAGCCTGTCGCCCCCGGCGTCTGGCAGTCCTGGATGGCCGGCTCCGAGGAGGGCTGGGCCGAGCAGTGGCGCAGCCTGACCAAGGCCACT
>NZ_JAWRXV010000743.1:0-273 GCF_046534875.1 Paraburkholderia sp. SIMBA_054
CGACGAACCAGAACCACGACACGCCGAGGATCGCGTTGCGCACCGCCAGGGTGCGCCGGGTCAGGCGCATGATCGCCAGCGATTCGGGAATGGGATTCCAGTTGATCTTCAGGTCCGGCGCGCCGGCTTCGACCCGCGGTACCCGCCGCGCCACCAGGTTGCCGGTGACCGCCAGCGCGATCACCGCCACCGCCGCCACGATCGTGCCATGCGAACCTGCGAGGGTGAAGATCAGGCCGCCGAAGATCATGCCGCACAGGATCGAGATGGAGG
>NZ_JAWRXV010000119.1:0-11918 GCF_046534875.1 Paraburkholderia sp. SIMBA_054
ATTCTGGTAATTGCTGAACACGACAACGCGGCGCTGAAGGCAGCGACGCTCAATACGGTTGCTGCCGCGCAGAAGATCGGTGGCGACGTTCATGTGCTGGTGGCGGGCCACAACGCGCAAGGCGCGGCTGATGCGGCTGCGAAGGTGGCGGGCGTGTCGAAAGTGCTGCTCGCCGATGCACCGCAACTGGCCGCTGGTCTCGCGGAAAATGTCGAGGCGACGGTGCTGAACATCGCGAAGGATTACTCGCACATCCTCGCGCCGGCTACCGCGTACGGCAAGAACATCGCGCCGCGTATCGCCGCGAAGCTCGACGTCGCGCAGGTCAGCGACATCACGGCTGTTGATTCGGCCGATACGTTCGAGCGTCCGATCTACGCTGGCAACGCGATCGCGATCGTGCAATCGGCTGATCCCATCAAGGTCATCACGGTGCGCGCGACGGGTTTTGATCCGGTTGCAGCGGAAGGCGGCAGCGCATCGGTCGAAAAAATCGAAGCTGCAGCCGATGCCGGCATCTCGCAGTTCGTGAGCCGTGAAGTGACGAAGCTGGACCGTCCGGAACTGACGTCGGCGCACGTCATTGTGTCGGGCGGTCGTGGTCTGGGCAGTGGCGAGAACTACACGAAAGTGCTGGAGCCGCTGGCTGACAAACTCGGCGCGGCAATGGGCGCATCGCGCGCAGCCGTCGACGCTGGCTACGTGCCGAACGACTATCAGGTCGGTCAAACCGGCAAGATCGTCGCGCCGCAGTTGTACATCGCGGTCGGCATTTCCGGCGCGATCCAGCATCTGGCTGGCATGAAGGACTCGAAGGTGATCGTCGCGATCAACAAGGACGAAGAAGCGCCGATCTTCAGCGTCGCGGATTACGGCCTCGTCGGCGATCTGTTCAGCGTCGTGCCCGAACTCGTTGGAAGCATATGAGGCCCTTGATGACCGGCTGCTCGCGTCCACTAACGGAGAAACCGTTGGATCTTTCACAAGAGATCCGGCGAAGCGCTGCGATTGCGGCGAACGCCGAAGATGCGGACATTTGGCGGTGGTTTGCTAACCTTGTCGAGGAACGCCGCATTCGCTGGTGTCTTGCTAATGGTAGCTGGTTGGTGAGCGTCGATCATCGTCACGTCGCCACGGATAAAAACTTCGACGAGGCAATTCGTGGCGCCAAGCTCCGCACTCAAAGAAGGGATGACGAAACGGTTCGAGGCAATCTTCTACGACGACGCGTCGCGTGAACTAGCAGCGAGTGCTGCCGTGCCTTGTTGGCAATCGAAACTGTGCCCCGCCGAAGCTGCCATAAGCAATCGCACACTTTTTCAACATTGGCATACACCTAATTTTCATACCGGCCTCATCGACGCCGTTGCCTTACTTGGGCCGGTATCGTTGAGGTGACGGCACGGAATGTCCGTTCCGCACTGATACCTGCCTTTATATGCGACGGCTCCACCGGCAGCAACGGGTCGACTCCTGCCCGACGCAGACATTTCCCCCCTGACCACGTTCGCCGATCCAAACGTCGGGCGCTGACGGTATCTTCACAACTCAACGCTGCGGGCGGCGACTCGCCGCGCCTACGATCGCCGCTATGAAGCGCATGGGCCCGAGATCGGCCAATTTCTGACGTTCTTCGAGGTGCAGCACGGACGGTGGAGTGTCGACTTTGCTTCGATAAGCGGCCCGTCGATTTGAGGTGGCGTATCTTGCGTCGGCCAGGAGACCGGCGGCCCGAAAGCGGTTGCACTGCAGGACTTGTCACCGTGCTTCGTGATCGCGTTCGTAGGAGCCCGGGCTACTTGCCGGTATTGCCGCTCTGCTTGCGCGCGGCGGACTCACGCTGCTGCAGGTAAGGCACCCAGTCGAGAATTTGCACGCTCGTGAAACTGAGCGGGCGCGTCGCGAAGAACATTACGGCGCGCAGCCCGTCAGTGCAATAAGTCACCCCATTCAGCGTCGCCCGCGGGTGTGCCTGCGGTGCCGGACCGACTCCATTCACGAAACGAGCTTATCCAGGCCGCCGGAATACATCATGTCCTGGACCAGATAGTTTCGCGCCTCGTCGACGTCCCCATGTAGCGCATCGCCTGCCATATCGTGGTGCGCGAAGCGGCCGCCGACGGGCCGTCCGACCTGCGCCAGATACACCGGGTTACCGTTGTAGCGAATAGGCGCGAGCCATGCGCGCAACGAAGTGGATGGCGCGCCTGCTTGCCCTTCCTTGCGCAGGACGACGTCGGGTCTGCGTCCAAATACCCACTGCGTGCGGTCGTTTTCGCGCAAGTCGCGACGATAGCCACGCCGCACCATTGCGGCACCGATGTCCCCAAGCGTACCGATGACAATCAGGTTCAAGGGATCGGCTTTCGATGTCGTGTGCTCATCGGTTGCACAACACGGTAGCCGCTCGAGGGCCGCGCGCAATGACGCAAGGTCCTGGTAGTCAGTGAATGCGGTCTCGGGATAGAGGAACGGGGTTAGCGCGAAACGCGGGTCCGCGCCATCGTCCGGTACAGGCAGAAACAGCGAGAAGGGGACCAGCGTTCTGCTTCCGAACATATCAATATTGACGAGTTTGATTTGCTGGTCGGGGTTGGTGAAAAGAAAGCCGGCGCGCGTTTCTCCGGGGGGAACGGGATTCCTGAATCCGAGCTTGATCAGGTGACTGTCGATGCTCGCATTCGTCGCCCCCCCGAGCAGCAGGTGCATGGACCACGCAACTTCGAGCGGCGAGAAGTAGTCCGGATCGGTGCCCGAATGCAGCAGCCATAGCGGTTGCGAAGTCCGGTTCTGAACTTCGATCCATAGCGGCTGGATGTTGGCCTTGTTGATGTCGGCTCCGAAGATGCGTTTGCTGTCGTCCGATCCGAGCACGGCCACGCTCACCTGTACGTCCTGCCTGTTGCAGTCACAGCACGCTCACGCAGCGGCGCATCGTCGAGGTTCGTTGGATCGGTCCATGTCGCACAGCCGGCGAAAACGAGAAGGAGAACAATGCTGCCGGCCGCATTCCTCAGTGCACGACGCGACAATGGCGGCGCGCTCATTGTTTCGCCCCCGGGGGCGGATTGCTGCCGGGCTTCACGCTCACGCTCTCCCACTGAAAGAATTCGATCTCTGACAGCGAAGTGGGATGGCGGTCGAATACGAGTACCTGGCGATATCCGTCGGTGTAGTACGGATCGGTGGTAAGGTTCTCGCTCGGTACATTTTGCGTAGCGGCGCCTACTCCCTTCACCAGCCCGATCCTCGTGAGGTTCTGCGAATAGGCCATGTCTTCCGCAAGCGCCATGCGGGCCTCGTCTACGTCCGGGTCGATCTTGTGCGTGGTGAACGTCGGTGAATGAAACGTTAAACGGGTGCCGATATCCCGGCTGATCTGGCCCACCCATACAGGCTTGCCGCGGTAGCGCATCGGGCTTAGCCAGAGCCGTAGATGATTGCGCTGGTGAACATTGTCACGCGCCTTTTGCAACGCGAGGTCCTGTGCCCGGCCAAACAGATAAAGATCGCTTATCGGCGCATTGATGTATCGATCGCCAGAGAGCGCAGAAGTCACCATTCTCATGATCGCGCCCGACCACTTTTGCTCGGTCGGGCTCCAGCCGCGGCGCACCAGTGCGGGAAAAGCGTCGTCGAGCCCACCCACGATGACCAGATTGAGCGGATCGCCGTTCTTCGAACCGTCCTTGTTCATTGCGCAGCAAGGAAGGGCTTCGAGGGCGACGCGAAACGCGTCGTCATCGGTGTAGTTCACGATTGCGTCGGCAGGATAGATGTCGCGCCGAAAGACCTCGCTGACATGGTAATCGGCATGGAAGCCCGGCACGATCATGAGGATCGAGAACGTCCTTGCCTGTGCGCTCGCAACAAGGTCCAGCTGGACGAGCTTCGCGCCCTCGTTGAGATTTGTCAGCACGAATCCCGACTCGGTCTGGCCGGGCACGATGGGGTTCTGGAAGGCGAGTTCGCGAAAGCGCCGGTCGAGTTCGTCCTTCCTGGCAGACGAATCGCTGTTTATGAACGCCTCGGCGCCCTCCGAAGCAGGGAAGAAATTTGGGTCAAGGCCCGGTGACATCAAGAAATAGCTCAGGGTCTCGTCGTTCGAGACCTCGATCCAGACGGGTTGTATCCCCTTCTTTGCAAGCGGGACGCCATAGACCGCGGCACTTTCCTCAGCCGAAAGCACCACCGCCGATACCCGCAGTCCGCCTTCGGTGCGCGTTACGGCGCGGCTCCTGTAGGTGAGCTCGCCGGTGGTCGACGGCGCCATGGCGCAACCCGACAGGAACAAGGCTACGACCGCTGCACCCAGCAGTCGATTCACGATTCCGTTCATCGCGTAACCCCATTGCCGCACGGGCGGGTATACCAGCGATTCTTGTGATCAGTGCTTCACCGCTATCCGTGAAATTATAGTGTGTGAGTTTGGGGCATCGAACAACCGTATTGATGGAATAGTTGTAGATTGCCGCGGGTTCGAGGGCGGCCGTTTGTACTTCGATAGCTGCCATTCGCGCGGGAAACCTGTAACGGCCGCTTCGGGTCGTGCGCTGCCATTCGCGCAACGTTCTCGCCGATTGCATATGAATTAGCAACTATCGGCCAATAGCGGTCCTTCGAGACCGTGAGGTAAATTGTCGACAATCCGTCAAACGATATCGAGATTACCCAGACGTTCGCGCTAACGAGTCGTTTCGAGAAGCGAGCTCAAACTATTAATGTTAAATGGAAGGAGTCGACGCCCCACAGGCGCCGGCGCATACGCGACCGGAAAAGGGCGAGCCACTCCGGGAGCGGTGTGAAGGTTATTCCAGGTGGGACTGAGCCGTCGAAGGACAGGACGACGTTATTAAACGTCGCCCAGTGGTATGCCTATCGGCGCATCGCGGTACTAACAGGACAACTGGAAGGCTAAGTGCGGAAACGCACAGATCAATGACCGGCGCTATGTGAGCCTGAAGAATCGATCAGCGAAACAAGAACCAGATATTCGATAACTAGATTGCTGACTCGTAGTTTATGTCGTTATTGCAACAGCGCCAGTGTCGTGGTGCGTTTTACCCGTCAAAGGTTCTCAACGAATTGCTGTGAACCGCTGGGTCTGAGCAGGTCAAGAACGGGTGAGTCATGGTCTCAAAATCTTGCCCGGCCGCAGAATCGATGATGCCACGCTGACCTACTTGAGCAGGCCGGGAGATCGCCATGACCAGACAGCTGACTTGGTTGCATCTCTCGGACATACACTTCTGCGCCAAGGATGCATGGCGCGACAGCGGAGCCAGACACGCGCTGCTCCAGTTTCTTCGTGATGAACTCGGCTCGTCTCTACCTGCGCCGGACATTGTCTTTTGCACCGGAGACATCGCTTTCGGCGAAATGCGGGCGCAAAGCCTCGATGAGCAATACGCCGAAGCGCACATTTTCCTCTTGGAAGTACTCGCCCTGCTCGGTTCGATCAACAACGAAGTCGACGCCCGACGTCTATTCGTCGTGCCAGGGAATCACGACGTAGACCGCGACGCCGTGAACAGTGATGCGCAGTCGCACGTGGTGAGCTTGGCGAGGGACTCTCGCAGGCACATCGTAGAGTTCAATAACCGCGTCGCCGGAAAGACGACAGTGTACAAGCACGCGATGAAGCGGCTCGCAGCCTATGAGCAATTCGTCTCCAAAGCGTGCCCCCATGTCGCCTTTGATGCCCCGCACCTCCACTACGCACATGCACTGTCGGTCAATGGCATAAAGCTGCAGGTCGTGGGCCTCAATTCCGCATGGAATTGTGCCGGCGATGAGGAGGAACGCCGCCTGTGGGTTGGAGCGCAGGCACAACTCAGCTGCGTGACACGAGACGAGAGCCTGCGCATCGGCCTCGTCCACCACCCGCTGGAGTGGATGACCAAGCCCGATGCTTCCCTGCTCGAGCAGAGGATGGGGGTTGATCTCCACTACCTGCTCCATGGGCATGAGCACGAATTTCGGGTCATTGATGTCCAAGGCGGCTATTCCGTCATCGGCACCGGCGCCGTGTCGGCCGAGTCCAGTGAAGAACACGGTGTCGTTATTGCGCGACTCGATCTGGATTCCCGCATGCAGGACCGACACGTTCTTGTCTACTCGTCCAACGATGGCCGGTGGTCGCGGTCGGAACGATGCAGCAAGGAACAGATCGTGTTGCCGGACTGCCTGGTCGCACAGTTAGAGGGCGCTACCACACATCGCCCGCCCGTCGGCAGCCCCGTGCGGCCGCCCTACTCTTTGTTTTTTTCACGAGAGGGCAGGTATGGGGCGCACGAGGAGTACGACGATCGCGTCGAAAGATCCGTGGGCACGTTGAACAGGGACTCAGTCTATTTCCGGACTCTCTGGAGGGACGTGTTCAATCATCACTGCGTCAATCGACTGGTCGGCGACCCCAAGGAGTTGCACTTCCAGAAAGGTGACGCGAGCCGCCTCTTTTCCAAGGACAACATCGACGCCTATTTCGTCCGCAATGAAATGGAGTCGCCCACAATGACGGCGACGGCCAACAACGACATCGACGACAAAAACGACATGAAGTTGTCGTTCGATGAATTCGTCAAGTACGTGTCGGACCCTGCGCTCATTGGGGAGCCGGGAAAAAGCACGCAAGGGGAGAACCGAATCAGCTACCTCATCGGCAACGCCGGCATCGGCAAGACGCTGACGGTACTCAAGCTGTGCGACACGCTGCGCAACGGTCCCCACGTCGAAAGCGGTCTGCGCCCGGTTCCGGTCTACAAGGACTTTCACGAGGAGAGGACGTGGAACCAGACGTCTGCAGAAGTGGCGCTCGCCACTTCACTGCAGTCGCTGGGCCAAGAATTTCTCACCGAATTGTCCTTTTGCGCAAGCCCTTCGCAAATTCCAGATAGCATTCGATTTGACTCTCCTGACACAGCGGAAGAGCAGTTGCGTCAGCTGTGCTCGATCGCGGCAAAGGCAAAGTACTATCCCGTTTTTATTCTCGACAATGGCGACAGATTCTTCTTCGAGAACGCTAGATACCGATTCTTCCGCGAGTACGCGAGACAACAGGAGTGGCGACTCGACGACACGCTGATTGCGCTCATCGACCGCTTCGTGTCGGAACATGCACTGGGCAAGGTAGGTGCCTGTGTGCTGCTCGTGTGCCGCAAATACGTCTATCGGTATTGTCGCCGCGGCTCGGATGCTGCGGACCCAACAGGTCCCGTTCGTCGTGACCACAAGGTTTTCCAGCTGATGGACCTGGGTGCGGAGAAGGTCATCTTGAGTAGGCTGAGAGTTATCGATACTGCCCTCACGAAACTGGACAACGTCTACACCAATTCTCAGATGTTCAAGGATCGGTTCGCCAGCATCAAGAGCCGGCTGGCCTCTTGGGAGAACAAGGCTCGAACTTCACTGCTCGGCACGATCTGGGAGTTGGCACACCAGGGCCACCGTTCGTTTCTGAACTTCCTCTCGGCGTTGCCGGTCGATGTCCGACGCGACTCTCATCTCATCGAGCGATTGCTCGACACGCCGCACGTGCTCCTGCGGCTATACATCGCCAACATGCACAAGCGCTACACCGAGCGGCAGGGCCACTTCCCAAACATCTATCTCAACGATTGCACCATCGACGCGGAGGAAAAATTCGAGCGTGCCCATCGCCCCCATATCCACACGTACTGGTTGCGCTACCTGATCTTGAAGTACATCAGTTCAAAGCGTGGAGTCTGCCATTCCGAGCCGCTTGTCGAATTCTTCGTTCAGCGGCTCGGTTACGAGGAACACCTGGTGCGTCTTTCGCTGGGTATCCTTTCGGACCCTTCCTCGTGCAACTGCCTCGAGATAGTCATGCCCGACCAGTTGAAACGACACGAGGAGATTCTTGGCCTCTCTAGGCGTGGCCTTATCTTGGTCGAAGAGAGAGGTGGCAGAGAGCCCTTGTGCTTCTCGTTCGACTACCTGCAACTGATCACGGACGACTACTTGCTGTCCTTGCCCCGCTCGGTGGCTAGCGAGATTTTCGTGAATGCGGACTTGGGGCATACGCTTAAGGACGGGCACGAATATGCGCGAGGGGCTCGAAACGTGCTTCGTGCCAAGATTCCCGCCGTTATCCGGTTCTTCCTAGTCTTGGAAGCATCGTTTCATGCCGAGATGCGCCATCGAGAAGCAGAAGCCGCGGTTGAATCACTAATGCCCGACTTTCGCGGCATCGGTGAGAAGCTCGTCAGCTCGATCGAGGCAGTGTTAAACCAGTTCGACGACTTCGATGCGCTCAAGAGCGCCGTTGCACCGCGCCCGATCTGGGAGGACGCCGAGCTTAAAAGACAGATCGAGGGTGTCTTAGCGGACTACTACAACGCGCCGGTGAATGTCGCGCTCTGAACGGAACTGGCGCCACACCGGCCCCTGCTCCCGACGCGCGCACGCGTCACAACTCAGTCGGCTGTGCGAGATTCGATTTCGGCACGCGAGCGTGAGTTAACGTGAGCGGAGGACGGTGCCGTTACCGTAAAGTCACCGGACAACCAGCTGGTCTCCGGTGGCGGAGTTTATTGAGGCGTCACGCCACGCATGCAACGTAGGGACAACTGGTGGATAGCGTCAACCAGAACGTCCGGCGCATTGACTCAAATTATTTGCTACCAAGTCCGGGGTGGCGCCTCATGACTTGCTAAAACGCGTTCATCGTCTTTGGTGTGAATACATTCGTGACAAAGATGATCTTGGTCGATGGCGAGAGATCGAACGAGGGTTTTCCGCGCGGTGAATTCGGTCGTTGTGCCATGAACGGATTCTTAAGTTAGTCATACAGCTAACGGTGAGAAGCTCCGCGGGAAGAGTGCGTGACAAGCAACTTTTTTGAACGACTGCTTTCAGAAGCGCGGTATGTCTGTTCAGGGTCGGGTGCCGACTTTCGCCGCCTGCAGGGATCAGCATGCCTTCACCGGATCTGACGTTGTCAGTTTAGATGACGTTTCCGAGTCATTCGCCTATCGCACCGCCTTACGCGCGGGGACTCTCCGGCCAGCGCTCGCGCGCCTTGCTGTCCTCGTGCTCCCCTTCGGCATCTCGCCACCCGTCTCGCCAGTCGGACCATTGGGGCGTCTTTGCTGGGAAGGGGTTGTGCTGCCATGCCCCGCCCTCACGACGGCTGCTGAATCCGTCTCGGTATGCTTCGCTGCGCGTCATGCTGTGTCGCCTCCCGCAGTGGTGAATGCCTGAAGTATGCATGCGCTACTGGCTCAGGGAGTGAGCTACCGGCCGCCCGGCCCTTACTGTCATGTCCTAGAGAGTCCGACGCCTCGGGTCAGTCGGCGGCATTCGGACTTGCCGCGCTAGGCTTGACTGCGCGCGGCACGCTCCCGCTCTTCCCTGGCCTTCTTCGCACGACCGAGTGACCACCTGCTGATGCGGTTCAGGATGTAAGGCGTGGCGACCGTTACTGCGACTGCAAAAGCCGCGGCATATGCCTCCGTTGGCACGGCAGCCAGCGCCGCTCCAGCGCGCGACGAACTGGTGTTGCTCGGAGCAGAAGTCTTCGCCGGCGTCGCGCCTGCATCGGCGGGGGTTGGAGTGAATGGCTCGCCCGAGAAGCTGAAATCCCAAGGGTCGTACGCGCGTTCGAGATAGTCCACGGTGCTCTCCTTATTGGTGTCGGAGTGCGGCATCTGGGATTGTCGCGCGTGAAAACAAGTGGCGCGCGAAAAAGAAAGCTGGCGTAAAGGGAATCGTGCGAGACCAGGTGTCGCGACGCTTGACATGTTGCGGTCTGCTGTAAAACAGGGTGTGTCAACCCTCAAAGCAGATCCCACCTATGCGTCGACGACAACCGAAAATCTATGCCACGCTACGCCGCCGTTATTGCACTGAAGCTCTTATGAACATGGGCTTCCAGCGCACCAGCACAAGCGGTTCATCTTTGGTCAAGCTCGGGGCGTTTCGCACGCCCTATGCGACCGCATCGCGAGACGGCGAATTCTGGCGCGTGACGCCGCTCGTCTCTCCGCGTATCTGGCGTCCGCGATGACCGCCCCCGCTGGCGCCGCTTAGCACCCGGCGCAAGCAGCGCAACCGGGACGCCACGATACCTGGCGCGGTCAGCGCCGTACTGGCGGGGGCTGCTCGAGTTCCAGGGGATCGTCTGGATCCTTGCGAGGAAGGGCTGCCAAGGGATTGCGGCGGCGACAGACCGGACAGATGAAATAAACGCCCTCCTCGTCCATCTCTGGCAAGGCGACCTGCAGCGTCACCATCATCCGACAGCCGGTGCATATCCACATGGCGGCCTCCGCGCGTCAGCTGTCTTTATAGTTCACGCGGACGGTATATGGGAAGCTGGTAGTCGAGACGCACCGGGCATGACCGTTCCAATTGAGGTGGATTTTCCTCAGTCCCCGCTGCCCCGCCCCCCCGTCATCAGCCACTCACCGTTCAGTTCCACGCGCTTTACGCCGATAACCAGTGAGCCACAATCTGTGCCGCACCCCCGGCGGGCAACCGCGGAGCGAGCTTGACAACCCGTCCGCGCAAGTACGATGGAAGCAAATCCATCGGGGCAAATATGGCGCGACACGACCGCATCACATCCGGAAGCATGAGCAAGCAACTAAAAATCACAGCAATCAAAGCGCTGATCATTGGCTCTTTCATCGGTACCGCCTGCCTGGAAGTCGCAGCACCGGCCTCGGCAGGGGAGCGCGGCGCGCACATCGGCTGGCACGTCCGGCAGCCTGCGCGGTTCATCGTCTCGGGCGTCTTGCGGCAGGACGGTTCGAAGGATGTCATCAAGCCGATCCACGCGGTCGTCACCGCTGACGATGAAAACGCCGCGATTGCAATGTTCTCCGACACGGCACGAAAACAGTATCTTGGCTACACGCTGATCGCAACGCTGGCTTCGCCGGTTCCGGCAGCGGGCACGTGCGAGAACAGCATCTAAGTCTAAAAAAAGCTGGACCAACCCAAGCGCGAAGCAGGCCACGAAGCGGCGGTTGCTGACGTCACCGCTCGCTCGCGCCGAGGCAGACCGCATCGCCCTGGAGAAACAACCCTCCCTGATCTAGGCGAAAAAAAATCCCCGAGGTATTAGCCCCGGGGATTTCGAAATGTTACTGCCGGACGCCGTTCATGCTGCGGCGGCAAACAGGTCAAACTGCGGCGAAACAGGCTTAAGCATCGCCGTATGCGCCGCGTCACTCACACTGTGTTTAATCAGGTGCGAGTCCAGCTCGTCAGGAGTCAGGTTCAGACGCTGGGCAAGCCTGTTGAAATACTGCCCCCTCTTTGCCATCTCCTGATACCGCTGGGCCATGCCGACAGGCAGCCTCACGAAGCCTTCGTTCAGCCAGAAACGCGCCGAATCCATTGCGTCGTGATGCTGCGTTTTCAACATGAACGCGGTGTCGTACGTGCAGGTCACGAACTCGCAAGCGGCTTCCGCATCCACCTCGAACTGCGAGGCTTCCTCGAAGTACACCGTTTGCTCGCCCGCCGATGTACGCGCGTACCACCCTGCGCGCCCGGGATGCCGATAGCGGTTCCACTGTTCCGCATCTGCGTCACGGAGCCCGACCGACGGTGCTTCACGGTCGTACTGACCCACTGGGTACCACCCGTGCAATACGATGTCCGCCTTGGGCCTAGGCTCAACGTGAGGCACCGGGTATCTGCGACCCAGCACGTTGACGTCGTGCCACGCTGCCATCCCGGGAAAAGCATGCGGTGCGTAGTGGTGCATCGACAGGAAGAAATCGATTGCCACAAGCTGCTGCGGCGTCACGAACTCAAACTGCGGGTCACACAGCGTCAGGTTGTGCTCGGTGTCGGCGATGAGGCCCGACGCCAACTCCCCCGAATGCCGTTCCGCTCTGTCCCGCTCGTTCGCATCGATTGATAGGAGCATCTTCAACATCGCCATG